>JBOHRE010000004.1:0-73689 GCA_050732635.1 Longimicrobiales bacterium
CCCTTCGCGCGCCGCGCCGCGCGGCCCGGCCGCCCTCGGCCAGCCTTCTTCCGCGTCCAGGCCGCGCGCGCTACTCTAGGGCGGTCGGCCCGATCCCTCCGCGACGGATTCAGATGGAGCCAGGCACGCAGGCGGCGTCCGGCGCGCGGCAGATGGCGCGCTTGGTCCGCATCATCTGCTATGCACTGGGCGGCGGCGCCTTGCTGTTCGCGGCGCTCGCGCTTTCCCTCGAGGCCAGCGGCCGCGTGCCGCTGGAGGAGCCGCCGCTCGATCCCGTACTGCTGCTGCTGATGTGGGCCGGCGTGACGCTGGCCGCGATCGCGGCAGCCGCGGTCGCCTTACAGGGGCCGACGCACTGGCATGAGAATGCGACGATCCGCGAGCGCGCCAGGAACGGGACGCTGCGCGCGCGCGACCTGATGAATCGGCTCGTCATCGGCTGGGCGCTGCTCGAGTCGGTCGCGCTGCTCGGCATCACCGTGTTCCTGCTCAGCGGTCAGCGAGTCGCGCTCTACGTCGGTCTCGGCGCCTTCCTGCTGGGCCTCGCCCGCACCTACCCGAAGGACGAGTGGTTCGCGCCGTTCAGCCGCTGAGCCGAGTCTGATGCCGCCGACCGGCGACGACGGCGCGGCTGCGGAGGTCACGCCCGCCGAACTCCACCGCTGGCGCAGCGACACCCCCGCCGTCGTCAAAGGTCTCATCCACCTGAACAACGCCGGAGCGGCGCTGATGCCGGCGCCGGTCGCCACTGCCGTGGTCGAGCACCTGCGCGAGGAGCAGATCCACGGCGGCTACGAGGCGGCCGAGCGCCGCGCCGAGCTGGTCGACGATGCCTATGCAGCGATCGGTCGCGTGATCGGCGCCGACGCGCGCAACATCGCCATTGTCGAGAATGCGACGGTCGGCTTCTCCCAGGCCGTCTCCGCCTTCGAGTTCGAGCGGGGCGACGTCATCCTCACGACCCGCAACGACTACATCTCCAACCAGCTCACGTATCTGTCGCTGCAGCGGCGCTTCGGCATCGAGGTCGAGCGCGCCGATGATGCCGCGCAAGGTGGTGTCGATGCCGAGTCGATGCGGGCGCGGCTGGAGCGACGCCGGCCCAGCCTCGTCGCCATCACCTGGGTGCCGACGAACTCGGGGCTGGTGCAGCCGATGCACGAGGTGACGCGACTCTGCCGCGAGCACGATGTCCCGGTGCTGATCGACGCGTGTCAGGCCGTGGGCCAGATCCCGATCGACGTCGCCACGCTCGACTGCGACTTCCTGTCGGCGACGGCGCGCAAGTTCCTGCGCGGGCCCCGCGGCGTCGGCTTCCTGTACGTCGCCGACCGCATGCTCGAGCGGGGCGCGCACCCGCTGTTCCTGGACATGCGCGGCGCCGCCTGGACGGCCGCCGACGCGTTCGAGCTGTACGACGGCGCGCGCCGCTTCGAGAACTGGGAGTTCGCCTATGCGCTGCTGCTCGGGCTGGGCGAAGCCTCGCGCTACGCGCTCGCCGCCGGCATCGAGCGCTGCGGGCGCCGCGCCGCCGAGCTCGCGGCGTACGCGCGCGAGCGTCTGGGCGACGTCGCCGGGATCAGAGTCCTCGACCGCGGCCCCGAGCTGTGCGCGATCGTGTCCGCGGCGATCGACGGCCGCGACGCCGGCGATGTGGTAACCGAGTTGCGCGACATGGGCATCAACACCTGCGCGACCGGGCGTGACTCGGCCGTCATCGACATGGACGAGAAGCGCGCGCCGACCGCGGTCCGTATCTCGCCGCACTACTACAACACCCGGGAGGAAATCGGCGTGCTGGTCTCGGCGCTCGAGGGCTGCATCGGCTGAGCGACCTGGTTCGCCCTAGAGCTGCGCGCTCAGGAAGCGCGCGGCCTCGTCCTCGGCCCAGAAGCGGGGTGCCCAGGGCGGGCCGGTGATGAAGCCCACGTGCCCGCCATGGTCCGTGATCGCGGTCGTGACCCAGGGGTTGGCCGCCGCGGCGTCGCGCGGGATCCGGTCGCTCGGCAGGAATGGATCGTCGAGCGAGTGGATGATGAGCGTAGGCACGCGGATCCTCGCGATGTGGTCGTGTGAGCTGGCGCGCGCGTAGTAGTCGTCCGCATCGCGAAAGCCGTGCAGCGGGGCCGTCGCATTGTGGTCGAACTCGCGCAGCGTACGAGCGGTGAGCACTCGGTCGATGTCGCACGCGCCGTTCAGGAGCGCCTGCTTGGCCCGCACCTTAGCGCGCAGCATGCGGATGAAGTAGTAGGTGTAGAGTCGCGCCATTGGCCCGCGCTCGAGCTGGGCCGAGCCGGCGGCGAGGTCGAACGGAACCGAGATGGCGACGGCCGCGCCGATCGTCGACGGGCCGGCGTCGCCCAGCTCACCCAGCAGCTTCAGCAGCACGTTGCCGCCGAGTGAGAAGCCGATCGCGCCGACGGCCGCCCTCGGATACCGACTGCGCAGCCGATCGACGACCCAGCGCAGGTCCGCCGTGTCACCGGAGTGGTAGAAGCGCGCCAGCCGATTCGGCTCACCGCTGCAGCCGCGGAAGTTCAGGCCGACCGCGCGCACGCCCACGCGCCGCAGTGCGGCGTAGCTGAGCAGCGCGTAGGATCGCGTGGCCGAGCCCTCGAGCCCGTGCAGCACGATGGCCAGCCGCCGCTCCGGTTCCTTGTCAGGTGCGGGCGGGTCGACGAAGTCGAGGTCCAGGAAGTCGCCGTCCGGCGTCTCCCAACGCTCGCGCTGCAGCGGCACCGGCGGCGTCGGCCGGAACAGCTTGCCGCCGAGCGTCTGGGCGTGCGCGGAGCGCAGCCACGCCGGCGCGCGAAACCGCGTCGGCACGTACTCGAACGGCCCGACGCGCTCACTCACCACAGCCTCATCGTCACCGGATCGGATCGACGTTTCCATGCCCTAACATACACCTCGCGGGCAAGCGGCTTGCCATTTGCCGCCACCTCCCCGCAGCCCGACCCTTCCTCGCCCTGCCGTGTAGAATCCAAGCTTCCATTGCACGGCGGAGACTGTAGAGCCAAGCTCCCGCACGCGCTCAGCGCAGCGTAATCGTCGACGCAAACGTCAACGTCAACCTCGACGTTCCTTGATCCGCATCCGCAACGCCCGCCAGCACAACCTGAAGGGCCTCGATCTCGATCTACCGCGGCGGTCGCTCGTGGTGGTGACCGGGCCGAGCGGATCGGGCAAGTCGTCGCTCGCATTCGACACGATCTACGCGGAGGGGCAGCGTCGCTACGTCGAGTCGCTGTCGACCTACGCGAAGCAGTTCCTCGAGCGCATGGAGAAGCCGGCGGTCGACCTGATCGAAGGGATCAGCCCGGCGGTCGCGATCGAGCAGAAGAACCCGACCAAGACCAGCCGCTCGACGGTCGGCACCGCGACCGAGGTCTACGACTACCTGCGGCTGCTCTGGGCGCGCGTCGGTCGCACCCACTGTCCGCTGTGTCAGCGCGAAGTCCGGCCCGACACGGTGCAGAGCGCGAGCGACGCGGTGCTCGCGCTGCCCGCCGGCACCCGCATCGCCGTCGCCTTCACGCTGCCTCGCAGCGAGCGCGTCTCGCACGCGACGGTCGTCGAGAACCTGCGCGCACTCGGCTTCGTGCGCGTCGAGGTCGAGGGCACGCTGCTCGATCTGAGCGCGCCCGGCGCCGAACTGCCCGCCACGCTCGGCCGCGACCTCGCGCAGGCGGGTGCGCTGCGCGTGATCGTCGATCGGCTGATGACTGCGCCCGAGGCCCGCGAGCGGCTGGCCGACTCGCTGGCCACCGCCTTCGCGGAGGGTGAGGGTGAGGCGGAGGTGCTCGTGTTCGATGGCGACGTCGCCCCGCGCGTGCTCCGCTTCACCGAGCGCTTCCGCTGCCCCGAGCATCCGGAGCTGCGCTTCCTCGAGCCGACGCCGCGGCTGTTCTCGTTCAACAACCCGTACGGCTCCTGCCCGCGCTGCACCGGCTTCGGCGCCGTGCTCGAGTACGACCCGGCGCTGATCGTGCCCGCCCCCGAGCGCAGCCTGCGCGATGGCGCGGTCGACCCGTGGCAGAAGCCGCGCTACCGGAAGTACCGCGCGCGGCTGCTCGAATTCGCCAAGAAGTCCGGCGTATCGGCGAGCAAGGCGTGGCAGACGCTGCCAGAGACGTTCCGCACTTCGGTGCTGCACGGTGAGCGTGGCCGCGCTGGGTTCCGCGGCGTGATCCCGTTCCTGCGCTCGCGGGAGCGCAAGAAGTACAAGCAGTACATCCGTGTCTTCCTGCGCCGCTACCAGACGCCGCGGATTTGCCCGGAGTGTGGCGGCGGCCGGCTGCGGCCCGAGTCGCTCTGGGTGCGCGTGGCGGGCTGCAGCATTGCCGAGGTCAGCGCACTGCCGATCGATGAGCTGCGCGGCTGGATCAGCGGCATCTGCGAGCCGGACGCGCTGACGACGTACGAGTTGCAGGTCTGCGACCAGATCCTGCGCGAGCTGCGCGAGCGGCTGCGCTTCCTCGATGACGTCGGCCTCGGCTACCTGGCGCTCGGCCGGCAGGTCCGCACCCTGTCCGGCGGCGAGGCGCAGCGCATCAACCTGGCCAACTCGCTCGGTGCGCGGCTGGTCGAGACGCTCTATGTGCTGGACGAACCGACCGTCGGGCTGCACCCGCGCGACACCGGCCGCATGCTCGACCTGCTGCTGCAGCTGCGCAGTGCGGGCAACAGCGTGCTGGTCGTCGAGCACGACCCGGCAATGATCCTCGCCGCCGACCACCTCGTCGAGCTGGGGCCGGGCAGCGGCGCGCGCGGCGGCGAGGTCGTGTTCCAGGGCACGCCGGACGAGCTGCGCGCGGCCGACACCTCCACTGGCCGGTACCTCGTCGCCGCCGGGACTCTGGCCGCGCCCCGGCTGCGGCGCGACGTCGACGGCGCCCGGCTCGAGCTGCGCGGCGCGACACTTCACAACGTGCGCGGCGCCGACATCGATATTCCGCTCGCCGCGCTGACCGTGGTGAGCGGCGTCAGCGGCTCCGGCAAGAGCACGCTAGTGCACGACATCCTGTACCGCGCACTGGAGCGCGAACTGGGCGGCGAGACGAGCGCGAAGCAGCACCTGGGCGAGGCGGTGGGCCAGTACGCGCGGTTCGGCGGCGCCGGGCTGATCGACGCGGTCGTGCTGGTGGACCAGTCACCGATCGGTCGCACGCCGCGCTCGAACCCCGTGACCTATATCAAGGCGTTCGACCTGGTACGCGAGGTCTTCGCGCGCGAGCCGCTGGCCCGCGAGCGGGGCTACAAGCCGGGCCACTTCTCGTTCAACGTGAAGGGCGGCCGCTGCGAGGCGTGCAGGGGCGATGGCATGGTCGAGGTCGAGATGGTGTTCATGGCCGATGTCTACGTCCCTTGCGACGTGTGCGGAGGCGCGCGCTACAAGCCCGAGACGCTGGAGGTGCGCTTCAAGGGTCTCAACATCCGCGATGTGCTCGACCTGACGATCGATGAAGCGATCCGCTTCTTCATCAAGGAGGACCGGCTGTCGAGCATGCTGTGGCAGCTCCAGCAGGTCGGGCTCGGCTACCTCCGGCTGGGGCAGCCGGCGCCCACGCTGTCGGGCGGCGAGGCGCAGCGGCTGAAGATCGCGCGCGAGCTGTCCGGCGCCGGGCGCCGGCACGGGCACCGTGTCTACATCATGGACGAGCCGACCACCGGCCTGTCCGGCAACGAGGTCGCACTGCTGCTGAAGGTGCTCGGCCGGCTACTGGACGCCGGCCACACGGTCGTGCTGATCGAGCACAACCTGGATGTGATCCGCGCCGCCGACTGGCTCATCGACCTCGGCCCCGGCGCCGGCGAGCGGGGCGGTCGCGTCGTCGCCATGGGCCGGCCGGAAGACGTGGCGACGTCGCCCGACAGTCATACCGGCCGCTATCTGCGCGAGGCGCCCGCGCCCGGCAACGCCGGCCGCGCGGCCGCAGTCTAACCACGGCGGGATCCCGGCATTTGCCGTAAGCGCCACACTGCAAGATATTCCCCGATCCTGCCAGAGTTCGAACCGGAGTAGACCATGACCCGCTCACGTTGGCTCGCCGCGCTGGCGTTGCTCGTGTCGCCCGCTGTGGCGGCAGCGCAGACAGCCGTGCCGCCCGTCCAGTACGACACGTTCCGTCTCGAGAACGGGCTGCTCTTCATCGTGCATGAGGACCACTCGACGCCGGTCGTCGCGGTCAACGTGTACTATGATGTGGGCAGCGCGCACGAGGAACCGGGCCGTTCGGGCTTCGCGCACCTGTTCGAGCACATGCTGTTTCAGGAGACGCAGAACCTCGCGCACGGCGAGTTCATGCGCATGATCCCGGCGGCGGGCGGCGACTTCAATGGCACCACCGACACCGACCGAACCATGTACTTCGAGGTCCTGCCGTCGAACCGGCTGAACCTGGCGATGTGGCTCGAGGCCGAGCGCATGGCCCGGCTCGTCGTCGATGACGCGAACTTCGAGCGCGAGCGCGAGGTGGTGAAGGAGGAACGCCGCACGGGCGTCGAGAACCGACCCTACGGCAACTCGTTCCTGACGCTGGACACGCTGTCCGCCGACTGGGAGCCCTACAAGCACACGGTCATCGGCAGCATGGAAGACTTGGACGCCGCAACCGCGGTCGATGTCCGCGAGTTCTTCGAGCAGTACTACAACCCGAACAATGCGGCGATCGTGGTTGCCGGCGATGTGCAGCTGGCCGAGGTGCAGCGGCTCGCCGAGGAGTACTTCGGTTGGATCCCGCGCGGGCCCGACGTCGAGCCGCTGCCGCCACCAGCGCCGACGCCGCGCACCACGGGCGAACGGCGCGTCACGCTGACCGACAACCTGGCCAGCCTGCCGCTGCTGTTCACCGCATTCAACATCCCGCCGCACGACCACGAGGACAGCTACGCACTGCAGCTGCTGTCGATGATCTTCAGCCAGGGTGAGTCCAGCCGGCTGCACCAGCGGCTGATCAAGGACGAGCAGGCCGCGCTCGACGTGATCGCCTTCATGAACAGCCGATACGGGCCGGGCAACCTGATCTTCGGCGCACTGCCGAACCAGGGCGTCTCGGTCGACACACTCGAGGCGCTCATCAACGACGAGATCGACAATCTGAAGACGGAGGGCGTCACCGAGCGCGAGCTGCAGAAGGCCAAGAACCAGCTGCGGGCGGGCATGATCCGCGGGCGGCTCACCGTGATGTCCAAGGCGACGGAGCTGCAGCACGCGCGCTTCAATCATGGCGACATCGACAGCGTGAACGATGACCTCCAGCGCTACATGGAGGTTTCGCTCGAGGATCTCATGGCTGTGGCTCGCCGCTATCTGATCGACACGAACCGAACGGTCGTGATCACGCTGCCGCCGCAGCGCGCGACGTAGGAGACGAGACCCGAATGAGCATCAGCGCCCGCAGTGCGGTCCGACGGACCGCCGCAGCCGCGACTTACGCCGTGCTCGCGGCCTGCGCGCCGCAGGCCGCCGTGCCGCCGGCACCATTCGAGCCGATGCCGGAACCGCTGCCGCAGCCGGCGGTCACGTTGCCGGACACGCCGCCGCCGCCCGCGCCGGCCGACCCGGTCCAGCTGCCGCCGGTCAGCGAGCGCACTCTCGCCAATGGCGCGCGCGTGCTGCTCGTGCAACACGATGAGCAGCCGTTCGTATCGGTGAACCTGCGCATTCGCAGTGGCGCGGCCGCGGATCCCGACGGCAGGGCCGGCGTCGCCGCATTGACTGCCAGCCTGCTGAACAAGGGCACCGCCACGCGCAGCTCGCGCGAGATCGCCGAGACCGTCGACTTCGTCGGCGCGCAGCTCAGCGCAACGGCCGGCCAGGACTGGACGAGCGTCACGCTGGGCACGCTCACGGAATTCCTCGATACCGGGCTGGACGTGCTCGCCGATGTCGTGATGCGGCCGACGTTCCCCAGCGAGGAGCTGGAAACGGAGCGCCGCCGTGTGCTGTCCGGGTTGCAGGTCGAGCTGAGCGAGCCGGTTCAGCTCGCGATCCGCCGGTTCCACGCGGAGGTCTACGGTGCGCATCCATACGGTCGCGCGCAGACGCCGGAGTCCGTGCAGGCGATCACGCGCGATGAGATCGTGGCCTTCCATGCGTCACACTACACGCCCGGGAATGCGCTCTTCGTCGTGGCCGGCGATGTCGATGCGGACGACATCGTCGCCCGTCTCGAGCAGCGCTTCGCCGAGTGGACGGGCGGGCTGGCCCCGAGCCTGGCTGCGCCCGACCCGCCGGCGCAGACGCACCGCCGGCTCGTGTTCGTGCACAAGCCCGGCACCGTGCAGGCGGTGCTCCGACTCGGCCACCTGATGCCGCCGGCGAGCAGTCCGGATTGGGTCGAGATCGACGTCGCAAACCAGGTGCTCGGCGGCGATGTCGGCAGCTGGCTGTTTCGGGTTCTGCGCGATGAGCGCGGCTACACGTACGGCGCCTACTCGCGCGCCGTCGAGAACGTCGGCCCCGGCTACTTCTGGGCCTACGCGCAGGTGCGCAACGAGGTCGCGGACAGCGCGACGGAGGAGCTGCTCGGACTGGTCCGGCGGCTGCGCACCGAGGCGCCGCCCGTAGCCGAGCTCACGGACGCGAAGAACTTCCTCTCGGGGTCGTTCCCGCTGACGATCGAGACGCCGCAGCAGGTCGCGTCTCAGGTCGCGACCACGATCCTGCTCGAGCGGCCTGCGGATTACCTGGAGACGTTTCGCAGCCGGGTCAACGCGGTCGACACCACCGATGTGCTGCGAATCGCACAACGGTACATCGATCCGGACCGCGCCGTGCTCGTGGTCGTCGGTGACGCGCAGCAGCTCTACCACCGGCTGGCGCGCTTCGGTCAGACCACCGAGCTGTACGACGACCAGGGCCGTCCGCTCTCACCCGATCAGATCGCGCCCGCGGCCGGCGACAATGACCTCGTCTTCGACGCCTCCTCGATCCGGCCCGCAACACAGGCATACGTCGTCTCGTTCCAGGGCAACCCGGTCGGCGAGGCGACGACGATCGTCACGCGCGAGCAGCACGAAGGTCGCCCGGTGATCCGCTCGACGACCACGATCCGGGGCGCCGTGACACAGCGTCAGCACGTTGTCTTCGAGCCGGCCGAATTCGCGCCGATCGAGGCCGGGATCGAGGGCCCGATCACGCTCTCACTGCGCGCTGTGGACGACCGCATTACCGGCCAGGTCGCGGCGCTCGGCGGCGAAGCGCGCGAGATCGACCTCGCGCTCGAGCCGGGTACGCTGCTGCCCGGCATGGAGGAGTACGCCATCGCGGTCACCGACCTCGAGCAGAACCGCGAGTTCCGCCTGCCGATCGTCGACCCGCAGACCGGCACCATCACAACGCTGAGCGTGCGCGTAACCGGCGAGGAACGCATCGACGTGCCGGCCGGCAGCTTCGACGTGTACCGCCTCGAACTGAGCGGCCCACAGGCCACGACGCTGTACGTGCGACAGACGGCGCCGCACATCGTGGTCAAGCAGGAGTTCGCGGGCCAGCCCGTCGCGATCGAGCTCAGCGAGATCCGTTAGCTGCGGCGTGCCCGCGCCAACGAATGTGAGCACGCCGTTTCACCGTTCCCAACTCGTATCCGGAGGTTCAACGCCATGCATTCGCGAAAGCAGGCGTGGATGTTGGTCCCACTCGTCGCGTTTGGCTGCGCGACGACGCAGGCCGGCACCACGTCGCCCGGCGAGTCCGCCGACACCGGCGGCGTCGCGGTCCAGCGCGGCCCGGAGGCCGACCACCCGTTCCCATCAACCTATGCGCCGCTGCCGTCGCGGGCCGTGGTGATCCGCAACGCGACGATCATGACCGCGACCGAGCAGGGAACACTGCGCAACGCGGCGCTCGTGATTCGCGACGGTGAGATCGCGGCGGTGGGCAGCACGGTGGATGCGCCCGCGGACGCGACCGTGATCGACGCGGCCGGACGCTGGGTCACACCCGGGCTGATCGACGCGCACTCGCACCTCGGCGTGTACGCGGCGCCGGGCATCGAGGCCAACTCGGACGGCAACGAGGCCACGAACCCGAATACCGCCGAGGTCTGGGCCGAGCATTCGGTCTGGCCGCACGACCCGCAGTTTCCGCTGGCGCTCGCCGGTGGCGTGACCACGATCCATGTGCTGCCCGGCTCAGCGAATCTGTTTGGCGGCCGCGGCGTCACGCTGCGCAACGTGCCCGGCCGCACCGTGCAGTCCATGAAGTTTCCGGGCGCGCCGCACACACTGAAGATGGCGTGCGGCGAGAACCCGAAGCGGGTCTACGGCAGCCGTGGCCGCTCGCCCTCGACCGCCATGGGCAACGTCGCCGGCTACCGCGCTGCCTGGATCGACGCGGCCGAGTACAAGAAGCAGTGGGACAAATGGCGCGCCGACGGCGCGGACGCCGCCGAGCGGCCGCGTCGCAACCTGCAGAACGAGACGCTGATGGGTGTGCTGAATGGCGAGATCCTGATCCAGAATCACTGCTACCGCGGCGATGAGATGGCCTGGATGATGGACATCGCCGATGAGTTCGGCTACAGCATCTCCGCGTTCCATCATGGCGTCGAGGCCTACAAGGTCCGCGACCTGCTGGCCGAGCGGGGCATCTGTGCCGCGATCTGGGCCGACTGGTGGGGCTTCAAGCTCGAGGCCTACGACGGCATCAACGAGAATCTCGCGCTCGTCGACCAGGCCGGCGGCTGCGCCGTGCTGCACACCGACTCGCCCGAAGGCATCCAGCGCATGAACCAGGACGCGGCCAAGGGGCTGCAGGCGGGCCGCGCTGCCGGCATCGATGTCGATTACGACGACGCCATCGAGTGGATCACGATCAATCCTGCTCGCGCGATCGGCGTCGACGAGGAGACCGGCTCGCTGACGGTCGGCAAGCGCGGCGACGTCGTCCTCTGGTCCGGCGATCCGTTCAGCGTCTACACGCGCGCCGACCAGGTCTATATCGACGGCGCGCTGGTCTATGACCGGCGAGATCCCGCGACCGCGCCCGTCACCGACTTCGAGCTCGGCATTGCGCCGGGAGGTGTACGATGAGTTACGGACCTGAAAGGGGACTCGGAGCGCCGTCGACGATGCGTCCAGGGATGACTCTTCTCGTAGCGGCCCTCGCCCTCGCCCCCGCTCCCGCCCCCGCGCTCGCGCAGACCATCGCGATCACCAACGCGAGGATCTACTCAGTCGCCGGGCCGATGATCGAGCGCGGTACCGTCATCATCAGCGACGGTCGCATTGCCGCGGTCGGCGCCGACGCCCAGCCGCCTGCCGGTGCCCAGGTCATCGATGCCGCCGGCAAGGTCGTGACGCCCGGCTTCATCGACTCCTTCACGCAGCTCGGCGTGGTGGAGATCGGGGCCGCACCCGGCACGGTCGATGTCGCCAGCCGCGAGGACCGGATCACCGCCGCGTTCAACGTGGTCTGGGGCATCAACCCCGCGTCCACGCTGATCCCGATCGCGCGGACCGGCGGCATCACGCGTGCCGTGGTGGCGCCCAACCCCGGCGCGTCCATCATCGCCGGGCAGGGTGCGCTGATCCAGCTCGCGGGCGGCCGCGCCGACGAGATGGTCATGCGCAACCCGATCGCGATGTTCGCGATCCTCGATGAGGGCGCCGCCGAGCGTACGGGCGGCGCGCGCGGCGTCGCCATGCTCCGGCTGCGCGAGATCTTCCAGGACGCGCGTGACTACGCAGCCAACCGTGCCGCCTACGACGCAGGCAGCCGACGCGAGTACGCGGCCAGTCGCCTCGACCTCGCGGCGCTGGATCCCGTGCTCGACGGCGCGCTGCCGCTCGTGCTCGGCGTCGACCGGGCCAGCGACATCCTCAACGCACTCGGCCTCGCCCGCGATTTCGGACTCCAGCTCGTGCTCAGCGGCGCCCGCGAAGGCTGGCTCGTCGCCGACGACATCGCGCGTGCCGGCGTTCCCGTCATCGTGAATCCGATGAGCAACCTGCCGGATTTCGACGCGCTCTCGGCCACGCTCGAGAACGCCGCGCGGCTTGCGAATGCCGGCGTCACCGTGGTGTTCGCCAGCTTCGATGCACACAACACCCGCAACCTGCGGCAGGCCGCAGGCAACGCGGTCGCCTACGGCATGCCGTTCGACGCCGCGCTGCGCGCCGTGACCCTCGCGCCCGCCCAACTCTGGGGCGTGGCCGACCAGGTCGGCACGCTCGAGGTCGGCAGGCAGGCCGACGTCGTCGTCTGGTCCGGCGATCCGTTCGAGCTGCTCACACACGTCGAGCACGTCTTCATTGGCGGCCGCGAGGCCCCCGACGATACGCGTCAGCGCATGCTGCTCGAGCGCTACCGCACGCTCGACGGCGCGTGGCCGCCGTCGTTCCGGCACTGACCACCGGCTGCGGCAGGCACGGGTGGTGGGTCGCGGTCCGATGTCACCGCTGCCGCCCGTGCCGGTTCCGCGACGGCTTGCCGCGGGCGGGGCCTGCGCTATATGTTTCTAGCGCGCGTGTGAACCGGACCCTGACCGGTGCTCCCCACGACGCTGGGCGCGCGCCCAGCATTTCTTTTCCAAACGCTCCGCAGTTGCCGAAAACGCCGACCGGCTGGGCTGCCGGCCGGCCCTGCTGGTGCCGGTATGGATGAGGTGGTGAATTCACTCGGAGTAGGGAACGCCGAACACCTGTATGGTGACTGGGCACGCATCCTGGATCTGTATCCGGATGGCGTGCTCATTGTCGATGCGCCCGGCAGGGTGATCTGGGCGAATCCGGCTGCGCAGCGCATCCTCGGCCTGACGCAGACGGAGCTGGTGGGGCGGCTGAAGAGCGAGCTTCCGCTCCAACTCTACACTCTCGCCGGCGAGCCGCTAGCGCTCGAGCAATTCCCATCGCGAATCGTGGTGCGGACGGGTCGGGCGGTTCAGGACATCCGGTTCGCCGTGGAGCGCTCGGATGGCATGGCCTTCGTCGATGCGAGCGCGGCGCCGTTCGCGCTGGCGGCGGACGGCACGATCGAGCGGGTGATCGTCTCGCTGCACGACATCACGGAGCGGGTCGGGGAGCAGGAGGAGCGCGCCATGCTGGTATTGGCGCTCGACGCGGAGCGGGCGCGCCTGCGTACGGTCATCGATCACGTGCCTGTCGGCGTGCTGCTGGCTGAGGCGCCGAGCGGCAGGATCATCCTGGCGAGCCCGCTCGTCGAGCGGCTGCTCGGCCACGCTGTATACTATGCGCCGGACGTGAGCGCGTACGGCGCCTACCAGGTGCTGCACGCCGATGGTCGGGCGTATGCGCCGGAGGAGCAGCCGCTGGCGCGGGCGCTGCGAGGCGAGCGGATCGAGGCCGAGGAGGTGCTGTATCGACGCGGCGACGGCCGCGTCGTTTGGCTGCGGGCGAGCGCGGAGCCGATCCGCGAGCGCGACGGCCAGGTGATCGGCGCGGTGCTGGCGTTTCACGACATCGAGCGCGACAAGCGCGCGGGGCATGCGCAGCAGCTGGTCGCGGAGGCGAGCAGGATCCTGGCCACCAGCCTCGACTATCAGACGACGCTCGACAGTGTCGCGCGGCTGGCGGTACCGGATCTCGCGGACGCCTGTCTGCTCGACCTGCTGGACGACGAGGGCGCGCCGCAGCGCCTCGGCATCGCCTGTGTCGACGCGGAGGCCGAGCGCCGGCTGCGTCAGATGACGCAGCGTTGGGGCGTCAGTCCCGACCCGCAGCGCAATCTGATCCTGGAAGTGATCCGTCTCGAGGAGCCGCGTCTGGTCAGCGAGCTCGATGATGCAATGCTACGCCGCTACTCGACGACGGAATCGCAGTACGAGGCGCTGGCCAGCCTGCCGTTCCGCTCGGCCATGATCCTGCCGCTCGTCGCGCGCGGCCGCGCCTTCGGCGCGATCAGCTTCGGCGCGGGGCGCGACCGCCGCCCGTACGACTTGGACGACCTGACCGTCGCCCGCGACCTGGCCGACCGCGCCGCGCTCGCCATCGACAACGCCCGGTTGTACCACGAGGCGCAGGCCGCGAGTGAGTCGAAATCCAATTTCATCGGCGTGCTGTCGCACGAGTTCCGTACGCCGCTGACGGCCATCGTCGGCTATGCGGATCTGCTGGATTCGGGTGTCGGCGGGCAGCTCGCGCCCAGGCAGCTCGACTTCGTCAAGCCGATCCGCGCGAGCGCCTGGCACCTGTCGCAGCTGATCGATGAGATCCTGACCTTCTCGCGCCTCGAGGCCGGCCGCGAAGAGGTGCAGCGCACGATGACGGACCTCACGGCAAGCGTGCGCGAGGTCGCCGACATCCTCGAGCCGGTCGCCGCGTCGAAGGGGCTGCGGTTGATGATCGACGTGCCGAGCCAGCCCGTGCCGGCACGAACGGATGCAGCCAAGATCCGCCAGATCCTGCTGAACCTGCTCAACAACGCGATCAAGTTCACGGCCGCTGGCACGGTGACCGTGCGCGTGAGGTCGGAATCCGGCCGTGCCGTGCTCGAGGTCGTGGACACGGGCATCGGCATTCCGGCCGAGCACCACGAGCGCATCTTCGAGCGTTTCTGGCAGGTCGAGCAGGGTCCGACCCGGCGCGCGCAGGGCACGGGTCTGGGGCTCGCCATCGTGCGCCGCCTGACGAAGCTGCTGGAGGGCGAGGTCACGGTCATCAGCGCGCCGGGCGAAGGCAGCACCTTCAACGTCTGGCTGCCGGTCGACGGTGACAGCTGACGCAGCGCCTACACGGCGGCGCGCATCAGTCGAGCAGCGCTTCGAGCCGGTCGATCAGCTCCGCCTGCGCCGGCAGGATCTTGCGCTTCGCCATCGCCGTGTCGAACCACGCGCAGCGGTCCACCTCGGGGAATGTGATCCAGCGGCCGGACCCGCGCGGCCACTCGGTGCGGCTCTCGTTGCTCACGATGGTCGTCGGATCCGCGTCGCGTTCGACGGCCCACGCGTGCACGACCTTGCCGGCCTTCTGCCGGATGCTGCCCAGCTCGAGGAGCGGGCCGTCCACCGCGATGCCGGTCTCCTCGCGAAACTCGCGCTTGGCAGTCTCGACCAGCGGCTCGTCCGCAGCGACCACGCCCTTCGGGATCGTCCAAGCGCCCTCGTCTCGATTGCGCCAGAACGGTCCGCCCGGGTGTCCGAGGAAGACCTCCAGCCGCCCTGCCCGCCGACGGAACAGCAACAGCCCGGCGCTGACCTTCTTTTCACGAGCCATGCGCTCATGCGGTTACGTCCAGCGGCACGCTCGGCGCGGGCGGTCCGGCGATCTGGATGCCGAAGTGCGGCGTGCCCAGCAGTCCCCACAGTCGCACCCACAGCAGCACGAACATCTCGGTCGTGCGCGCGCCCGTGATGTCGCCCAGGTCGACCAGACTCTGCGGCTTCCAGCCGAACCATTCGACCAGCCAGGACGCGACCTGCGCCTTGGCGCCCGCATCGTTTCCGCAGACCAACAGCGCGTGATCGCTGCCGACGAGCGCTGGCTCGACCATCACATTCGCGTTCACCGTGTTGAGCGCCTTGACGACGCGCGCCTGCGGGTACGCGCGCTGGATCTGCTCGCCCAGCGAGTCGGTGTTGCAGATCGTGAGGGTCGGCGGCATGCCGCGCGAGAAGTCGAGCGGATTGGCGACATCGACCAGTACCTTGCCGCCGAGCGCGTCCGGACCGGCCTGCGCGAGCGCCTCGAGGGAGACGGCGCCGGCCGTGCAGTTGAACACGCAGTCGCCGAACGCCGCCGCATCGGCGAACGTGCCATGAGCGGCACCATTGCCTGTGCGCTGCGCCCAAGTGACGGCCTTCTCGTTGTCGCGCGTGCGCGAGCCCATCATGACCTGCTGTGCGGCGCGGACCATTGCGCTAGCGAGCGTTTCACCGACGATCCCGGTGCCCAGCACGCCGATCCTCATGGTTGCCTCATCAGGAGAAGGTGGCCGAAGACGGATCCTGCAGGCCGCATCGGGGTATTCTGTTCATCCGGCTACTTCGCACTGGAGATCCTTCCGTGCACCCCCGCTGGCTCCTGAAAGGAGCGCTACGATGGCAACGCACGTCATCCACAAGAACGACGGCACGCCGAGCAAGTACTTCTGGTCGGACAAGCACGGCAGCGACAAGACCAAGCGTACGATCTACAAGCGCACGGCCAACGGCGTCACGCGCATGAAGGGTGTACACTTCGATACGGACAAGCAGAAGCTGCGCAGGGACTGAGGCGACAGCAGTCCGTCGCGTTTCGCGATCGGCTGGGCCGGTGGGCACGAGCTTGCCGGCCCGCTTCGCATTACCGCGGCAACACCGCGTTCGGCGCGCCGCCGTCCCGCAGCTCGACCGGATCGCCGATCCGGATCTCGCCGCCGAGCAGGATGCCACCGAACACGCCGCCGCGCCAGTCGCGGTGCATTGCTCGCTGCAGCCCCGGCAGCGCCTCATCCATGCGCTCGCAGGGCCGCGTCTCGCCACGAATCTCGAGCACGCAGCCACCCACGATCAGCAGCCGGCCGCGACTCTCCTTGAGGGGCACGCCGCTGATCATCAGGTTCGCGCGCCGGGCCGAGGGATCGAGCGTGCCGCCCAGCTCCGTCATCAGCTCCTGCCAGACCTCCTGCTCGATCACCGTGACCTGGCGTCGCGAGCCGTGCGTCGGATTGCCGCGCAGCCCGTGGCCCGCCTCGAGCACGGCGTGCTCCACGGCATCCAACACGCCGCGCCTCGCGCGCTTGACCCAGATCGCTTCCAGCCGGCCCGCCATAGAGGCAACGGTATCGCGTTCGGCGGCGCCCGGCCATGCTATGCGGCCGGCATAGGGGTCCAGGCGGATCGGTTGGGCAGCCGATGTTGCGGGCCTTAGGGGTCCAGACACATCGGTGGGGCAGCCGATGTTGTGTTAGGCGATAGGGGTCCAGGCGGATCGGCGGGCAGCCGATTCTGCGTTAGGCGATCAGGGCGCTGCTACATCCATGGCTCGTCGACGGAGGGGCCGTACGCCTAATGCGACGAGCTCGCCCAACCCGCCCGCCTGGACCCCTAAGGCCTAACGCGATTGAGCCCGCCCTGCCCGCCCGCCGGGACCCCTACCACAACGCTGCAACACGTGACCCCGCCTTCCGCCTTGGCCAGCTCCGACAGGTCGACGCGCGCGAGCCGAATGCCGCGCGCCTGCAGCCGGCGCGCGGTCCGCTCGTGCGACGCATCGTAAACGACGCGCGTCGCCAGCCGCAGCGCATTGGCGGCTGCCGGCTCCGCGGGATCGACATCGACCACCCGCAGTGCTGCGAACACCGACGGCTCCACCCACGCAGGGTTGAGCAGCACCGTGTCGTCGGCCACCAGCGTGACCGCGCTCTTCAGATGCAGGCAGCCGCGCACCTCGACCGGCACGACCTCGTAGCCGTACGCTGCCGTCAGCTCGGCGAGCTGCGCGATGCCGGCCGCGTTGGTCCGGCTGGACCGGCCGACGAACAGCGTACGGCCGATGCGCAGCACATCGCCGCCATCCAGCGTGGCCGGCGCCGTCATGAGCCGCGGCTCGCGGTAACCGGCCAGCGCCTCGGCCACGGCGGCCGTCTCCGGACGTCGTGATGCCGCGCCCGGGCGGGCGATGATCGCCACCTCATCGAGCACCACCGCAGTGTCCTCGACGAAGACGGAGTCCGGCAGCTCGGGCGCGGCCGGCAGGCGCACGACGTGGCAGCCGAGCGCGCGCAGCGTGTGCTCGTACGCGGCGTGCTGCCGCGCGGCACGCTCGACGTCGATCGGCTCGCGCTGGCTGTGCGTCAGCTCGCAGCTCGCCAGCCGTGGGCTGACGGGACGGGTCAATGCGATCATTTCGTGCGGCCTGCCGCGGCCGGAGCCGCAGACTCACTCGATCGGCTGCAGGTTCGCGACGATCGCCTCGCGGCGCGGCTCGAGGAACGGCGGCAGCGCGATGTCCTCGCCCAGCGTCGCGAGATCCTCGTCCACGGCGAAGCCCGGTCCATCGGTCGCGATCTCGAAGAGGATGCCGTTCGGCTCGCGGAAGTACAGGCTGCGGAAGTAGTAGCGGTCGATCTCGCCGCTGTTCGGCACACCCAGCGAGTTCAACCGCTCGGTCCAGGCGTGGTACTCCTGCTCGTTCGGCGTGCGGAACGCGACGTGATGCACGCCGCCGGCGCCCTGCCGCGCGATCGGCAGGTCCGGCTGCACGGCGACGTGCAGCTCGGCGTGCGGGCCGCCGCCGCCCATCTCGTAGACGTGCACGTTCGGCGATGCACTGGCGGGGTGCGCGTACTCGCGCGCGGGCCGCATGTTCAGCACCCGGGTCAGCACTAGGTCCGTCTGCGTCACGTTCGGCACGCTCATCACGATCGGACCGAGACCACGGATCTGGTACTCGGCGCGGACCGGACTGTCGTCCCAGATGCGCGGGGCCGGGCCCTGGCCGCTGTCATCGACCAGCGCGAGCCGCTGGCCCTCGGGGTCCTCGAAATCGAGTGTGGCGCGACCGTCGCGCTCGGTGACGCCTGCGGTCTTCACACCGTACTCGCCGAGCCGCTCGGCCCACCAGTCGAGCGCTGCCGTGCCGTGCACGCGCAGGCTCGTGCAGGTGATGCTGTGCGTGCCGCGTCGTTCGGGCGGCACGTTCCAGTCGAAGAACGTCAGGTCCGTACCCGGACTGCCCACCGCATCGGCGTAGAACAGGTGGTAGGCGCTGACATCGTCCTGGTTCACACTGCGCTTCACCAGGCGCATGCCCATGACGCGTGTATAGAAGCCGTGATTCTCCCGCACGCGAGCGGTGATCGCGGTCAGGTGGTGGATGCCGTGCAGATCCATGTCGGGTGTTCGGCTCGCGGAGGGTCAGGACAGTCCGGCCCGTACCGGCAGCGCCTGCTCTCGGTTCCACGGTGGCAACGCGCTCATCGGGGCTCCTCGCCTTTGAGGCCAGTGGTCGATCGACTAGGCTGGGGCCTGCGAAATCAGCGCCCGCCGGCGCGAAGGAAACGCCGGCCGACGGTAATGAAGCGGCGGTCGCGTTGGGCTTCCGGCCGCGCCTGCTCCTTGTCGATCAGCCGCTGGACATGCGCACGCAACTGCGGCTCACCCCAACGGTAGCCGGTCGCCGCCTCGGCGCTGCTGGTGTGCCCATCACGCGCAGCTTCCAGTAGCACGAGCGCGGCCGCGGTGTCGTAGGAGGGGTCGTCGGCCGGCGGCAGCCCGAAATCGCGAGTCGGCTCGAAGTCGTCCGCATCTTCCTTCACGAATGCGCGTGACATGATCCTGGCTACTCTCCGTCTGTGGGGTGGCCTGCGGTGCGCCGGGCCGGAATCGGCGCCTCAGGTTCTGCAGCCGCACAGCGCGAAGGTGCTGTGCAGGAACGCCTTCGTGCCCCCGGGGCCGCGCAGCCGCAGCCAGAGTGGACCGTGCCGCGGCTCGGCCGCCAGCTCGAGCGTGAGGAACGGGCAGCAGGCGCGCTCGAAAGTGATCAGCTCCGCGAGTCGGGCGATCCATTGCGGCTCCGCAGGAAAGCGCAGCGCGAACCCGTCCGCGAGCTCGACGACCTCCTGGATCGCCGGCCGCAGCTCGTCCTGCAGCTCGCGCTGGCGGGCCACCTGATCCGGTGCGCTCAGCGTGCAGGCGATGGGCACTGCGTTGTCGGTCATACTCGCGATCCTGTCCGTGGGCGCGCAGCAGGAGGCGCCTGGGCGCCGGCCCTGCGTAACGACTACAGCGCCACCGGATCCGCGTCCAGATGGACACCCCGTGCTCGTGGTCGGCCCCGGACCGCCGCCGGTCACCTTTCCATTTCGAAGCAGCGGACACACGCGCCGATCGGCACGCGAACGCCTGCCGCCTGCTCAGGTCCGGGCCGGCTGGTCGTGCGCGGCTGCGGATTCGCGGTGGTAGTGGATCAGGTCGGTCGACGGCGGGGCGAACCCGAGCTGACGCAACATGGTCACCACCTGGCCGCGGTGATACGTGGAGTGGTTGACCACATGGCGCAGCATCTGCCACAGCGGCGATTCGAGCGCAGTACCGGCGAAGTTCGTGTACGCGATCACATCATCGAGGCGTTGCTCGGTCAGTCCCGCGAGGAAGTGCGTCTGATCGGCCTCGACCTGGGCCCAGCGCGCCGTCAGCTCCTGCTGCGTGCTCGCGGCCCAGTCCTCCGGGAGGCTGCGCGGCGAGCTGCCTTGCCAGCGGCACAGCCACACCCATTCCGCGCCGAGAATATGAACCAGCGTGTCCCGCACCGAGGGGAAGCTGCTGCCGAGATCCCGGGCGTAGGCGTCGGCGGGCAGGGCGCAGCCGGCAGTCAGGATTTCGGCGTTCGCCCAGCGGTTGTAGGCGTAGAGCTGTCGGATTTCCTCGAGGCGCGTCATCTGGTCCGGTGGCAGCGACTGCAAGCATACGACGGCCGCACCGAGGCGTGCGCCCGGCGGCGATCGCCCGCCCGCGCGACTACACCTTGCGGCATGCGTCCTGGATCTGCCGCTTCGCTTTCCGCTGGTCGTTGATGGTGTCGTAGAAGTCGGTCAGGTAGTCGAGCGCCTGCTTCCGCTCGCGCTCCCTGAGTCCGGGCTGCGAGCGGTACAGCTCCTCGATCTCGCCACGCCGCTCGTTGAAGAGGCCGAAGAACGATGGGAAATCCACGTCCGGCCGACACAGCCCGCGGTAGAGCCGCTCCTTCACGGTGCGCGTGCCCAGACTCGCATCGGGGCGAGCGTACTTGGCGTTCACCATGCCCGACCAGTCGAAGTCGTACGGCACCGGCACGACCTCACCGGCGCCGTTCTGGAGCAGCTCGACGTTGTGGCGGAAGTAGATCGAGAAATCCGTGTTCCCGACCATGTACTGGAACAGCGCGATGCGGCCTTCGTGTGCGCCCGATACCAGGTGCGGCGGCACTTGCGGGGCGGCGAGCAGCGTGCCGCCGAGCCGCGCAGCCACCGCGTCCGCGTCCTCGATCAGGAAGCCCCAGCGGACCAGCGGCTTGCCCCCGTTCGTCGGCGCGTAGGTGATCCTGGCCAGGCGCACGCGGAAGCTGTAGTCGGTGATCAGGTTGTAGGCGCGATAGATCAGATACTCCTCGAGCACGTTCTGCTCGTAGTCCTCATCATCGCGGCAGTGGGTCACCAGCTTCAGCTTGTCTTCGCCATCGAGCGGCGTACCGGCTAGTGCGCTCTTCGGGAAGTTGAGGCGCAACGGCGGAAATCGGCAGGTGCTCTTCTTGAGCCGGAAATTGCCGCGCGTTTTCAGCTTCAGCGGCAGCTCGATCTCGGCGCCGTCGTCGCCCGTCAGGAAGAAGCGCGCATCACGGTATACGGTTTCCTGGCCGCGATCGTCGTCGAGCTGCTCGAAATCCGCTTCGATACGGAAAGCGAGCGGCTCCGCCGATTCGAAGAGGCTGGGCGCAGGTGGCTGAAACTGGAGCGCAGGCAGGATCAGCAGGACCAGCGAGAAGGGCAGGCTAGGCATGGCGGCACCCCCGTCGTGAGGTGTAATCCATCAAGTTAACGGGTGGCCCCGGCCACGACCAGAATCAGCTGATCGGCCCGGCGCCGGTGCTCGGGCCGGGCTCGGCGACACTCACCTGCGCGGCTCGTCCCGGCGCAGCAGCCCGATCCGGCGGCCCGCCTCCGAGTCCGCGATCAGCGTCGCCAGCCGCTTCTGGCGCGTCGCATCGCGTTTCGCGCCGATCACCCACCACATTGCCGTCTTGCGATAGCCCGGCGGCTGCGCCTGGAAGAACGTCCAGGCCCGCGGCCGGGCGCGAAACTGCGCTTCCTGCTCCTCGGACAGGGCCACATGCTCGCGCTCGAACGAGTACTGCTTCGAGCGCTTCTCAGCACGCGAGGCGAACGCCTTCAGCCCCGCCTCATGCATCAGCCCGGCCACGATCAGCGCCTGCGCCCGGTTCGTGTTCACGGCGCTCCACAGACTGCCGGGCCTGCGCGGCGTGAAGCGGGTGACGTAGCTGTCCTCGCCGAGTGACTTGCGTACGCCATCGATCCAACCGAAGCAGAGTGCCTGGTCGACCGCTTCGGGCCAGGTGATGCTCGGCTTGCCGGAGCCCTTCTTGTAGAACCCGACCCAGAGCTCCTGAGCGGAGTCGTGATGTCGCATGAGCCAGCGCCGGAACGCGGCCGGCGTCGCGAAGAACGTCGGCTTCACGAGGACCGCGGCGGCGCGCTCACCGCCTCAATTCGAAAAGCGATGAGCCAGGGCTCGTCATGGGCACCGAACTCGAGGCCCCAGACGGTGTCGCCGACCGCCGACTGCAGCCGCACGCCTGCCGGCACGCCGACCTCGCCGAGGAACCTGCCGTCGACATCGAAGACATCGAAGGTGGCGCCGGCAACGCCATGGAGCGCAGCGGCCGGATCAAACGGCGATGGGCGGTCCCGCTGCACCCACAAGCGGCCGTCCGGGTCGAGGATCAGCCGGCCGATCGAGGCGGGCGTCACGGGCGGGCCGGCCTGCGCGATCGCCGCCGCGAGCGGACGCATTGGCTCGGCGACGTCGCCCGCGCCCCGCTCGGCATTCGTCAGCGGCAGCGGCGGCACCTGCCGGCACAGCTGACGCAGCGGCGCTCCATCGGCGCCGTAGATCACCACTCGATAAGTGCCGTCGGGCGCGGCGGCGGCGAGCTGGCCACGGGATCCAAGCGCGACGAGCGGCCTCGGCCAGCCGGGTAGCGGCCAGCCGGCGAACGGCCCGTCCTGCACGATCGGCACGCGCGCGGCTACCACCGTATCCACCGAGGAAGCGCCAGCCCGCAGACGGAGCACAGCCATGGGCGCAACGTTCGTAGACGCCTCGCCGCGCGCACCTCTTCCCGGCTGAAGGAGCACGCTGCCGGACGGCTGAACACCGGCCCAGCCGATTTCACCGCCAGCAACCATCGGAGCCGTGAAACTTGGATCGATCCCGAGATCCTCTGCCACCGCCGAGCCGGCGCGCACGAATGCAACCTTGGGAGCCATGACATCGAAGACCGCGAGCGTGCGTTGGTCGGTCCACGCGACGGCGATGGGCGTGGTCACCTCGCCCGGACCACGACCCATCCGCGTCCACGCGCCCAGCCACTCCCCGTCTGGTGCAACAACGACAACTTCACCGAGCCCGAAGTCGGCGATCGCGGTGTAGCCGTCGTGGTTCGTCGCAATCGACGCCGGAACGTGCAGCTCCTGCCCTTCGTTCAGGCCCCCCGCGCGCCAGAGCTCGACCAACCGTGCGCGCTCCGAGTGCCAGCGCCCGGATCGACCATTCTCTGTCACAGCTACATCAGGCACCAGCGGCTCGCGGCGCACCTCCGAGGACGGCTCGGCGCAACCGGCCAGAGTCATCGGCCACAGCAGAGAGAGCAAGGCGCGGCCGCGCTGCTGCGTCATGCTCGTTCCATGGGCGCGCACCTCAGAACGGCGATCCACTGCACGAGCCGCTGCAGCCGCCATAGGCGAAGGTGGACCGCCAGCCGGTGAGCTGACCGATGCGGACGGCGTTGTAGGAGCGAAGTCGCCCGTAATCCCTCGTGAGCTCGAATTCCACGTCCACCAGGGCATCCCCACGATCTCGCAGGTACGCCGCGACGTCGCGCGAACGCATGCCGACATGGTGCTCGGGCGCATTCACGAATCGTAGCACGACTTCGGGGACGGTCGAGTCACTCCCCTCGGCCACGATCTGCCAGCGCATGCGTTCGACGGTCCGGGACTGCACGCCGGTGGCGAGTGCGTTGCCGATCAGACCGCCCGCCATGAGCGGTACGCCGAGCAGCGACGCGTGTGCCGCCAGCCAGGGAGCGCTCGCGCGGCGCACGCGGCGGCGGGCCCAGATGGCCCACAGCAGGAAGGGCGTGGTGTAGACCGCGAGAACCACCGGTACCAGCGTCGGCCAGCCGCCGAGCACCAGCTGCAGCGCCTGCAGGACTGCGGCGACCCCGAGCAGCGCAAGCGAAGCCGCGAGTAGCGCATTCGGCGACACCAAGTGGACGCGTTCGCCGTGCACGTCACGCATTGCGCAGCAGCCCGACGAGCGCGAGCACCGTGTTCCAGTTGCGCACAGTGCTGACGGTTCCGAGCCTGGAGTCGAAGTACTGCGTGGTCAGCTTGCTGCGCCCGATCCCGTTCGGGCAGCGCAGGTAGATCTCCCGTCCGCGCACCAGGAATTCGTCAGGCGGCGAGCGGTCCGGCGCGAGCGCAGCGAGCCCCGCCTTCTCGGGATGGTCCCGCAGAAACGCGACGTGCCACGACTTGGCGTCAGCGCCGCCAGCGCGGAACGGATTGTTGCCGGCCACCTGCTCGAGCTCGGTCAGCGTGCGCATCACGACCGGGACATCCAGGCCGAGGCGCTCCGAAAGCGCGGTCGTGATCAGTGCCGGCAGGTGTCGCACGTCGGCCGCCGCGGGCCGGAACACGACGTTGCCGCTCTGAATGTACGTGCGCACAGCGCTGCAGCCGGCAGCGCGGAAGATCGCGACCAGCTCGCTCATCGCCACGCGGTTCCGGCCGGCGAGATTGATGCCACGGAGCAGGGCTACGTGGGCTTCGTTCATTGCCCGTCGCCCGATTGTCGTTGCGCCATTGCGCGGCTGCGGCGCGGGCCGTCCCATGAGCCCAGCGCTATACGCTGCGCCTCACCACGGTTCGTCCGCCGTCGGCCCGTAGATCGACGGCAGCGGCACGTCGAGCAGACGCAGGTACACCGTGAGCTGGCCGCGGTGATGGATCAGGTGATTCAGCGTGCTTCGCACCACCTCGCCGCGCGGCGCCGTGAACAGGACGCGATCACCGTGCTTCAGCGACCAGGGCACCGCCAGGTCGCCGCCGGTGACCGAGGCCAGCGCCTCGCGCGCGCCGCGAACGTTCTCATCGAGCTCACGCAACAGCGTCTCCGTGGCCTCGAAGCTGTAGCCGGTGGCCTGTGCCAGGTCGAGCACGGTCTCGTGCAGCGTCATGGGGATCCAGCCTGGCATCCGAGCGACGAGTTGAGCCAGGTGGCCGAGCGCGAACGACTTCGGATGCGGCTTCCACGTCCCCTGGTCGCTGGGTACACGCTCCAGCAAGCGGCGCGTCGTGGCCATCTCCTGGTCGAACTCGGCCAGCGGGATCGCGGGCATGCTCATGGGTTCCTCGCGTCGGTCATGGGCGACGACGTGCGCCGTCCCGCCCGGTCCTGCCATCCTACCTCGGCAGACGCAGGCCGCCAAGGCTTCACATTCGAGTGTAGTGGTGCCACCCGTGCCGGTCACTCGCCGCGCAGCACGTGATTCGGGTCCGTGCTCGTCGCACTGCGTGCCGGTAACCATGCGGCCGCGGCTGCGGTGGCGAGGATCACGAGGCCGACCACGGCGAGCGTGGCCGGATCGGCGGGTGCGACACCGTAGAGCAGGGAGGCAATGGCACGGAGCGCCAGAACTGCCGTGATCGAGCCCGCCACCACGCCGCTGGCCGCGACCCATGCGGCACGGCGCATGACCAGGCCGCGGAGCTGCGCGGGTCGTGCACCGAGCGCGAGCCGCACGGCCAGCTCGCTGCGCCGCTGGCGTACCGTGGTGCCGAGGCTGCCGTAGACGCCGATCGCGGTGAGCACCAGCGCGGTCGCGGCGAAGCAGCCGAGCAGGATCACGTGGAAGCGCGGCCGTGCCAACGGCCGCTGCAGCAGTGCCGTCATGGTCGGTGCGCCGAGCACGACGGCGCCGGGCGCGGCGTCGCCGACCACCTGCTGCAGCCGCTCGAGGGAGAGCGGGCCGGCCGCCGTGCGGATGGCCAGGTGCCGGGGCGCGAGCGGACCGAGACCCTGCTCGTAGTGGAAGTACACCGTGGGTCGCACGTCCTCCAGCGCCCGGTAGCGCGTGTCCTCGATCACGCCGACCACCGTGCGCCAGTCATCGGGCGAACCCGGGCCGCCGAACTTCAGGCGCTTGCCGGTCGCCTCCTGTCCGGGCCAGAAGAGTCGAGCCAGCGCTCGATTGACGACCACGACGAGCGGCGCGCCGGCGCGGTCGCTTGCGTCGATCCCGCGGCCGCGCAGCAGCCGCGGCCGGAGCGTCGCGAAGAACGCGTCATCGACGCCCTCGTAGTTGATCATCGGATTGACCGCAGCGGCCGTGTCGTCCTGTCCCTCTGCCGACAGCCTCATGACGTGCTCGGCCTCCGGGAACGGCTCCGTCAGCAGGCCGCTCGCGCTCTGCACGCCGGGCAGCGCGGCGACAGCCGGCAGGATCTCGCGGAACGCGCGGCGCACCGCTTGCGCGTCGCTGTACTGCTCGCTCGGCAGCGCGATCTCCGCCAGCACGAGCGATTCCGTGACGAAGCCGGCGTCGAGCGCGGCAAGATTGTACAGGCTGCGACCCAGCATGCCCGCCGCGCCGAGCACGACCACCGTCAGCGCGATCTGCCCGCTGACCAGCACGTCGCGCAGCCGTGCACCGGACGGCCCGACGAAGCGCGCGCCGCTGCGCAGCAGCAGTGCGGGGTTCTGACGCCACGCGGCCGCCGCAACCACCGCGCTCGACACCGCCGACACGAGCAGGGCGACGACACCGGCGAACGCCGCCACACGCAGGTCCAGTCTGATCCCCTCCGCCCGCGGTAGGCCCGGCGGCGCCGAGGTGCGCAGCAGGTCGAGCGCCCAGCTCGCGGCGGCGACCGCGAGCGCACTGGCGACGAGCGCCAGCAGCAGGTTCTCCGTCACCACCTGCCGGATCAGCCGGGCGCGCGTCGCGCCCGTGCCGATCCTGACCGCCATCTCGCGCGCGCGGTCCAGCCCACGGATCAGCAGCAGCACGGTCGCGTTCAGCGTGGCGACAGCCAGCAGCAGCGTGACCAGCAGCCCGACCGCGCGTAGCCACGGCCGGGCGTCGCCGGTCACCACCTCGTCCAGGCGCTCGAGCACCATCGTGTGCCGGTCGGCATTGAGGACGCCGGCTTCGGTGTACAGCTCGCGCACCGCCCGCTGCAGCTCCTCACGGGCTGCCTCCGCCGTCCCGCCCGGCTTCAGCCGCACGACCACATCGAGAATCGGGCTGCGGCCCACGGCCGTCTCGAGCAGCGCGGCCGGGATCGGGGCCCAGGCGTCGGCGCCGGCCGGGTAGTTCAGACCCTCGGGCGCGACTGCCCGGATCTCGTACGGCCGGCTCTCGAGCCGGATCGTGGTGCCGATCACCGCAGCGCCGCCGAAGCGCCGCTGCCAGTACGCGTGGCTCAGCACGAGCGGCGCCTGCTCGCCGCGGCTGGGTTCGAGACTCCGCGGCAGCTCACCGATCTGCGCGGTTGCGCCCAGCGCACCGAAGAAGTCGCCGGTGACTGTGGCGACGCGCACCACTTCGGCGACCCCGTCCGATTCCATCAGCCACTCGAACGCGCCGAACGACGGCGCGCCGCCCACCGCTTCGACCACCGACAGCCGGTCCGGCAGCGCATCGACCGCGGCTACCGTTAGCGGGTCGTGCTCGAAGCCGCTCGCGTCGTCCCGCGTCCAGCCGACGAATACGCGGTCCGGCGCGCTCAGCGGCAGCGGCCGGCCGAGCACCGCGTCCAGCACGCCGAAGGTCGTGACCGCCGCGGCCAGCGCGAGCCCCAGCGTCAGCAGCAGCGACGCCGAGAACAGCGGCGCGCGCACGAACCCGCGCAGCGCGAAGCGAAGATCCTGGATCAAGCCAGCCTCCGTGCCTCCGGCGGTGGAAACGAGCCATCATGGCATTTGACACGACCGCAGCGCGACGATCATCCCGAGCTGAAGCGGACATCGCCGATCGCACGATCGCCGGCGAGGAAGCCCAGCAGCCGCAGTCCCTCGCGCGTCAGCGCCGCCGTGGGCCGCTGCGACAGCCGGGCGAACGGCTCTACGACCAGCGACACCGCGCCGCGACGTCGCTCGGGCTTCCAGGTCGCGCACACGAAGCCATCGACCAGCACGACGCCCGGCACCATGCCGTTCCTCGCGTTGATGCGCCTGCGGTGCTCACCGGAAATGATGCGTGTGCGATCCGCGTGCGACAGGATCGCGTTGTCGAACTCCGCGAGAAACCGGGGCGGCGCCGGTGTTGCCGCTGCCGGCCGCGGCGCGTCCGGCAGGTCGAACAGCTCG
Source organism: Longimicrobiales bacterium (assembly GCA_050732635.1). Lineage (GTDB taxonomy): Bacteria > Gemmatimonadota > Gemmatimonadetes > Longimicrobiales > RSA9 > JBOHRE01. The sequence goes on from JBOHRE010000004.1 coordinate 28,035, forward strand.
GCGCCACCATCGTCGCGGAACGTCCGCAGCCGCGGCCGCAGCCGCTCGATGACCTCGCGTACGCCCGACAACCCCGACCACTGCCGGATGTCCATCACCGTGGCGGGGCCGAAAGCACCGAGGTAGCGCAGGATCATGGCATCGGGTGCGGCGTCGCCCGCCAACGGCTCGCCGAGCCACGATTCCACCACGGTGTGCACGGCTGGACCGCTCGCGCCCCAGACCCCGCGAGGCGGCAGCTGCACCAGCGGCAGCCAGGCGCGCGCGGCGTTGGCCAGCGCCGCGCCAGCGCGATCCGGCCAGCGCTCGCGCAGCAGCGCGCCCAGCTCGCTGAAGGTGCGCGGCCGCTCCTCGACGAGCGCGCGTGCGGCGGCAACGACGGCGTCCACCTCGAGCCCCTTCAGCTGCTTGCCGTACGATCCGGTCACGCCGCGCTCGAGCACCGGCTGCACGACGGGCCGCAATGCCAGGCAGTCGCGTGCCGTCACGAGGTGGATCGTCGAACGCATGAGCGCGATGCGCACGGCCCGCCGCTGCTCGAGCAGCCGCGCGAGCTGCTCCGGGCGGAACCCGTCCAGTCGCGTCCACAGGCCGATGTACGGCGGGCTGGGCGCCTGCGCCTGAAGGCCGACCAGGTGCTCGAGCGCTGCCGGCACCGCCAGGCTCGCGCGCCGCAGCAGCAGCTGCCGCTCGAGCAGCGCGCGGTTCAGCGCACGCCGGCCGAGACGTTCAGCCGGCATGCGCGCATGCCATCAGTCGTGCCGTCACGCCAGTCTGTCCGCGTTCGCCGACCGCGCGCCGCGGTTCTTCAGCCATTCGACAAGCTCGTGCGCGCCACTGCGCGTCGCGGCATCCAGCGGTGTGAACCGCTCCCAGGTCGCGATCCAGTTCAGGTCGGCGCCGCGCTCGAGCAGGTACTCCGCCGCGCGCCGCTGCCCTCCGTGGCACGAGGCCCAGAGCGCGGCGTCGATGTCGGCTGCGGACGGTGGCGGCAGGCGAGCGAAATGCTGGTCGAGGTGATCGATCAGTCCCAGCGCTGCGGCGTCGAAGAGCGTCGTTCTCGCGCCGCGCTCGACCAGGCGGTGCGCGGCCTGCCACTGCGCGAAGGCCGTCGCGTCGGCCAGCGGCGTACCGCCGCCGATGACGCCGCCGCGGGCCTCGATGTCCGCGCCCGCGTCGAGCAATGCATCGAGCACCTCGACATCGTCACTGCTCGCGGCCCAGTGCAGCGGCGTCTCGGTATGCGGACCGGTGAATCGGGCATTCACGTCCGCGCCGGCCTCGACCAGCACACCGACAACGGCCGCCCCGTTCGAGAAGTGGCCCGGCCAGTCGGTCACCACGTGCAGCAGCGTGCGCGACATCGCGCCACCACCGCACGCGGAGTCGCCGCCCAGCCTGGCGTGCGCGAGCTCCGGGTGCGCGCGCAGCAGGCGCTGCAACGCGTCGAGATCGCCGCTATGAATCGCGCTGACGGCTGCCACCGCCAGCGGGTCATCGACAGCGAGCATCATGATCGGGTCAGGCGGGCGGCGCCGCCCCGTAGCGCACGGCCGCGCGCGCACGCGCCCGCTCGATCGCCTGCTCCCGACTGCGCGGCGGCGCGTCCGTGACCAGCGCGTCCAGCAGCTCCTTCGTGATTTCGGCCACCTGCTCCACAGCGCCGTCGAACGCGGCCTCGTTGGCCCGCGACGGCCGCGTGTAGCCGCTCACCTTACGCACATACTGCAGCGCGGACGCGCGGATGTCGGCGTCGCTCACCGGCGGATCGAAATTGAACAGCGGCTTGATGTTCCGGCACATGATCACACCCATCCTCTAGCTGATCCCGAGCTCCTCGCGCCATGATGCGGCCTCGTCGGCCGCACGGCCAGATCCCGCGTATCGGCGAGGGCCACGCCACGCCTGCACGCCTGGGACCCGTGCGTCAGCCGGTCCCGCCGCCGCTGACCATCCAGGGGATGCCGAAGCGATCCACGAGCATGCCGAATCGCTCGGCCCAGAAGGTCTTCTCGATCGGCATCGTCACGCTCCCGTTCTCGGCCAGCGCGTTGAAGATCCGGTCCGCCTCGGCGGGATCGTCGACCTGCAGCGAAACCCAGAGTCCCTGCGGCTGCACGTAGCGGTCGGGAGGGCTGTCGGACGCCATCAGCACCGCGTCGCCCGCTACCAGGTACGCATGCAGGATCCGCTCATGCCACTCCGGTGGCACCTGATCCGCGATCGGCGACTCACCATGGGTGATCATTGCTTCGATCTTGCCGCCGAGCACGCGCTCGTAGAACCGAAACGCGCTCTCGCAGTCGCCGTTGAAGTTGAGGTACGGATGCGCTTGCATCAGGACGTCCTCCAGTCGATCGGTGATCGTGCGGGCCGCGGCCGCGGCCGCGCGCGCGGCCGCGACCGGGTCTCGATGCCGCTGCTCATGCGCCGCCCTTGGCGAGCTGCTCCCTCAGCCGCGCGTGGTGCTCGATCGCCTCGCCGCCGCCGAAGTCCTCGAGCTCGAAGACCTGGCGGATCTCGACGTGGCCCTCGGTGAACGGCACGCGCTTGGCCCACTCGATCGCCTCCTCCTTCGACTTCACCTGAATCAGCCAGAACCCGGCGATCAGCTCCTTCGTCTCGGTGAAGGGCCCGTCGGTCACGGTGCGCTTGGATCCCGCGTAGTTGACCCGTGCGCCCTTCGAGCTCGCCTGCAGGCCCTCGCCCGCGAGCAGCACGCCGGCCTTCACCAGCTCCTCGTTGTAGCGCGCCATGTCGGCGAGCTCCTGCTCGGTGGGCATGACACCGGCCTCCGACCTCTTGTCCGCCTTCACGATCATCATGAAGCGCATGGTTGGACTCCTTCCGCATTTTGCCGTTTGGAGCAGGGCTCCCGGTCGGCCCCCGACCGAGTCCGATCCCTGCCTCTACCCTCACGTCGAACGAGGCACCGCGAAATCGACACAGCGCTCCCAACCGTGTCTGTTGGGCGGCCCGGGCTGCTCGACTCGCCGGCCATGCCGTATACTGCGTCATGATCGTGCACCTCGTCGATGGCACCTACGAGCTGTTCCGGCACTTCTACGGGCTGCGCCGCTTCGTCAAGGGCGCCGACCCGCCGTTCGGCGCGGTGGTCGGCGTGCTGCGGACCGTGGTGCAGATGCTCGAGACCGGCGCCACGCACCTCGGCGTCGCCACCGATCACGTGATCGAGTCGTTCCGCAACGATCTCTGGCCCGGTTACAAGACGGGGGCGGGCGTCGAGCGCGCGCTGCTGGCGCAGTTCCAGCCGCTCGAAGAGGCGCTCGTGGCCATGGGTGTGGCCGTGTGGCCGATGGTCGAGCTGGAAGCCGACGACGCCCTCGCCTCGGCCGCGCACCTCGCCGCCGCCGACGAGCGCGTCGAGAAGGTCTGCGTCTGGACGCCCGACAAGGATCTCGCCCAATGCGTGCGCGGCGAGCGCGTGGTACAGGTCGACCGCAAGAGCGGCAAGATCCGCGACGCGGAAGCGGTGCGCCAGAAGTTCGGCGTCGACGCCGCGCTGATCCCGGACTACCTGGCCCTGGTCGGCGATGCCGCCGACGGCTATCCCGGCATCCCCGGCATCGGGCCGACCACGGCCGCGCGGCTGCTGAACAAGCACGGCGCCATCGAGGCGATGCCGGCGGGCGTGCTGAAGGACCGCGACCTGGCACTGCTGTTCAAGGACGTGGCGACGCTGCGCAGCGACGCGCCGCTGTTCGCCGACGTCGACGAGCTCCGCTGGCGCGGCCCTACCCGGGCCTTCGCCGCGCTGGCCGAGCGCCTCGGCGAGCCCCGCCTGCTGCAGCGCTGCCTCGCCGCGCAGTCGGCGTGACGCGCCCGAACCGGGACGGTGGCCAGGATCAGGGCGGCTCCTTCACGGACGACGCTGCGCGAAGAGCCATGCGGGCAGCTCGCTGGATCGGTAGGCCGGATCCCACGCGTTGTGGCCGACGCCGGTCAGCTCGACGTAATGGACGGCCGCGCCGGCCGCATCCAGCGCCGCATGCATCGCGCGGGACTCGGACACCGGCACGGCGGGATCCGCCTCGCCGTGGACGATCCAGACCGGCAGATCCCGGATCCGCTCGGCCAGGCGCTCGAACCGGCTGCGCTCAGCCTCGGGCAGAAAGCTGCCGAAGCTCGCCAGGCCGCTGACGAAGCCACACACGACGGCGAGCGCCGCGAAGCGCTCCGGGTGATGGTAGGCGAGGTACCAGGTGCCGTTGCCGCCCATGGACATGCCCGTCAGGTAGACGCGTGAGGGGTCCGTGTCGAACTCGGCCAGGGTCTGATCGAGCGCGGCGAGAGCGGCTCGACCCGCATCGCCCTGCCAGGTCTCCTCGAGCGGGACCTGCGGGAAGACGATGATCGCGGGGTAGCTCTCGGGCGCGCGGCGCACCGCGCTGCCAAGCCCGACTTCGGTCTGGATCAGGCCGTCGGCGCCGCGCTCGCCGGCGCCGTGCAGAAACAGGATCACCGGCCACGCCTCGCCGCCGTCGTAGCTGCGCGGCACGTAGACCTGATACGCGTAGGTCCGGCCGTCGACGGTCACGCTCCTGTCCAGAAAGCCAGTAGCCGGCTGCTGGGCGGTCGACATGCCCGGCCTCGTCGCAGCAACCATGAGCGCAATCCCGATGGTCTTCGACACGCCGCCCATCAGTACTCGGCGAAGACGCGGTCGGCATAGCAGTACAGCCACCGCTCTCCCGGCTCGGCGGCGGCGATGACCGGGTGCCCGCTCGCGCGCGTGTGCCTCCTGGCATGGCGGTTCGGCGAGCTGTCGCAGCACAACGTCGCGCCGCACGCCTGGCAGGTCCTGAGGTGCACCCAGCGTGCGCCCATCTTCACGCACTCCTCGCACTGGTAATCCTTCGCCGACGTCACGGTCGTGACCGCAGCAACGTGCGCGCACGTCGTCATGTTGGGCTTCCTCGGCTCCGGCGGTTGGCGTTGCAAGTGTCTCGGCTGGCGCATGAAGCCGCCGCTGACACCTCCCTAATGTAGCTGTGCCCGAGCCTGAGGCTACAGGGCGAAGTGCGGGCGCGGGCCAGCGATCGAGGCAACCGGGCCACGAGCGGCGACCCGCCCGCGCGCCAGCCCCCTTGCGCGTCTATGGAGCCCATTGTACGGTGCTTTACCTTGTCAGGTCTATGGAAGACGACACCGGGAGGCACCGCATGGCGGAGGCGGAGCGCGCGCTGCTGCACGGCACGTTGGAGCTGTTGATCCTGAAGACGCTGAGCTGGGGTGCCATGCACGGCTACGGCGTCGCCCGCTGGATCGAGGAGGTGACGGAGGACGCGTTGCAGGTGGAGGAGGGATCACTCTACCCGGCGCTGCACCGGATGGAGCGGAAGGGCTGGGTCGAGCCGGAGTGGGGGCTGTCGGAGAACAATCGGCGGGCGAAGTACTATCGGCTGACGGCGGCGGGGCGGAAGCAGCTGAAGGAGCAGGCGTCGAGCTGGGACCGTCTGGCGGACGCGGTGACGCGAGCGCTGCGCGCGAAGCGGGCGCCGGCGTGGGCGAGGTGATCGGCGATGGCTGAGCCGATGTGGCGTCGCTACGCGCGGCTGCTCGGTCCCGACCCGAAGTCCGATGCGGCCGACGAGATCACGTTCCACATCGACATGCGCGTGCGCGAGTACATGGCGCAGGGTATGGACGAGCCGAGTGCGCGCGCGGCGGCGCTGAAGCGGTTCGGCGAGGTGGTCGAGATCCGGCAGGAGCTGGAGCGGCTGGGCGTGTCGGCGCAGCGCCGCGAGCGGCGGCGGAGCTGGATGGCCGAGCTGGCGCAGGACGCGCGCTACGCGGGCCGCATGATCGCGCGGGCGCCGGCGCTGAGCGTCGTCGCCGTGCTGACACTCGCGCTCGGGGTCGGGGCGACGTCGTCGATCTTTACCGTGGTCGACGGCGTGCTGCTGCGGCCGCTGCCGTATCCGGCGCCGGAGCGGCTGGTGCGGGTCTGGGAGACGTCGCCGCAGGGCGACGCGACGAATGTCGTGTCGTCGGGCAATGTCGTGGACTGGTCGACTCGGGCGACGTCGTTCGTCGAGCTCGGCGCGCACCGCTGGCCGTACGCGGTCACCATGACCGGGCCGGTCGAGCCGGTGCGTGTGCTGCGTGGCGACCTGACACCGTCGGCGCTGCGGGCGCTGGGTGCGAGCCCGCTGCTGGGCCGCGTGTTCACGGACGAGGATGCGCGCGCGGGCGGGCGCGTCGCCCTGCTCAGCTACCGCCTGTGGCGGGACGGCTTCGGCTCGGACCCCGGCGTGCTGGGCCGCATGGTGCGGCTGAACGAGGTCGCCTACACGGTCATCGGCGTCATGCGGCCGGAGTTCGCGTTCCCCTCGGCGCAGCCGGAGCTGTGGCGGCCGATCACGCCGGACGAGCTGGATCCGGACGAGCGGCGCAGCCACAACTTCCTGGTGGTCGGCCGCCTCGAGCAGGGCGTGACCGTGACGCAGGCGCAGGCGGAGATGGACGCACTCGCGGTCGCGCTGGCGGAGGAGCATCCGCAGTTCATGAGCGGGTGGGGCGCGAACGTGGTGCCGATGCACGCCGATCTCGTCGCGAGCGTGCGGCCGGTTCTGATCGTGCTGCTGGCCGGTGTCTCGCTGGTGCTGCTCATTGCCTGCACCAACATCGCCAATCTGCTCCTCGCGCGCGCGGTGACGCGGGAGCGCGAGATCGCCGTACGCGGCGCGCTCGGCGCCGGGCGCGGCCGGCTGGCGCGGCAACTCCTGACCGAGAGCGCGGTGCTGGGCGTGGCGGGCGGCGCGCTCGGGCTGCTGGTCGGCGCGCTCATGCTGCAGGGCCTGCTCGCACTGGCGCCGGACGACATCCCGCGGCTCGACCAGGTAGGACTGGACCGCCGCGCGGTGGCGTTCACCGCCGGCATCACCATGCTCAGCGCACTGCTGTTCGGTCTCGTGCCCGCTTTCCGCCTCGCGCGCACCGACCTGCAGTCCACACTGCGCGGCGCCAGCGACCCGGCGGGCGGCGTGCGTCACGCGCGACTCCGCGCGGCGCTGCTGGTGGCAGAGGTCGCCGTCGCGCTGGTGCTCATGGCCGGTGCGGGGCTGCTGGTGCGCTCGTCGGTGCGCCTGACGCAGGTCGATTACGGGTTCCGCGACGACGGGCTGCTCGCCGTGTCGCTCGACCTGCCGCGCGCCCGCTACGAGGCCACGCCCGCGCACATCGAGTTCTATCAGCGTCTGACCGAGCGCGTGGCGCAGCTGCCGGGCGTCGTCGGCGCGGGCGGTACCACCGAGCCGCCGGCTAGCGGCTTCAACATGACGTTCAGCTTCCAGATCGAGGGGCGTGAGGCGGCGAACCCGAGCGGCCGCGAGGACCCGCAGCCGCTGCGCATCGTGACCACCGATTATTTCCGGACGATGGGTGTGCCGCTGCTCCAGGGTCGGCTGTTCGACGACCGCGATCGGCCCGGCGCTCCGCCCATCATCATCATCAACCGCGCGCTGGCGCGGCTGCACTGGCCGGACCGCTCGCCGGTCGGTGAGCGCATCAGCTTTGCGCGGCCGGGCGCGCAGGAGTGGCTCGAGATCGTCGGCGTGGTCGGCGACACGCGCATGGTCGCCGCCGACGAGCCGCCGCAGCCGGCGCTGTACATGCCGCACGCGCAGAAGCTCTGGGACTGGGCGTCGTGGCTGACGCTCATGGTGCGGACCGAGGCTGGCCGCGACCCGAGCGCGCTGGCCCCCGCGATCCGCGCCGCCCTGCGGCAGCAGGACGCCGAGCTCGCCATCACCGAACTGGCCACGGTCGAGGACCTGTATCGCGCGAGCACGGCGCGCAACCGCTTCGCGACCGTGCTGCTCAGCGCGTTCGCCATCGCAGCGCTGCTGCTCGGTTCGATCGGCATGTACGGCGTGCTGTCCTACGCCGTCGCTCAACGGCGGCGCGAGCTCGGCATCCGCGTCGCGCTCGGCGCCGACCGCGGTCGCCTGCTCGCTGACGTGGTGCGTCGCGCCCTCGCGCTGACTGCGCTCGGCATCGCGATCGGCGCAGCTGCCGCCCTCGCGCTCGGGCGCGCGCTCAGCGCGCTGCTCTACGAGATCTCGCCACACGACCCGCTGACGCTCGGCGCCGTGGCCGCGCTGCTGCTGATCGTCGCCGCCGCCGCGGCGCTGCTGCCGGCGCGGCGCGCGACGCGCGTGGATCCGATGCTGGTCATGCGCCACGGCTGAGCCGGGTTCTTTGGCGTCGCTCCGCCACCGGGCGGCCCGGCACTTCCGCTCGCGTGCCGTGGTCCCGCCGGCCGGCGGTTGTAACCGGCATAACACTATTGACAGGTTACAGCGGCCCGCCTAGCTTGGCGCCGGTAAGCAGGACATCACCGCTGCGGAAAGGCCGGATCAGCATGACCGTCGTCGCGCAGGGCAGGGGACGAGCTACGCGGGAGCTTGGCGCGCGTCGCCTCGGGATCGTGGGAGCGCCGTCGAGTATTGGGATTCGGCCGTACGATGAGAGCGGCGAGGCGCGCCAGCTGGACCGGGCGCCGGGCGTGCTGCGGGAGCTCGGCCTGGTCGCGCGGCTCGACGCGGACGACCTCGGCGATGTCACGCCTCCTGGCTATCGGGATTTCACCCGTCCGCCGGGCGGAGTGCGCAACGAGGCGGGCGTGGCGGCCTACAGCCGGGCGCTGGCGGACCGCATCGCGCTCGGCCTCGACGGTGGTCGCTTCGTGCTGGTCCTGGGCGGTGATTGCAGCATCGTACTGGGCTGCTTGCTCGGCGCCATGCGTCGGCCGGGGCGCACCGGCCTGGCGTACATCGATGGTCACGCCGACTTCGCGACGCCGGCCGAGTCGGTCACCGGTTCGGCGGCGAGCATGTGTCTCGCGCTGGCGGTCGGGCGGGGCGACTCCACTCTCGCCAGGCTCGCGGGCGCTACGTCGCTGGTGCAGGCGCAGGATGTGGCGCTGATCGGTCGGCGCGACGAGGGCCAGCCTTATGGTCATCGGGCCCTCGACGTCTCCGGCATTCTCGACGTTCCGGCCGCGGTGCTCTCGGCCACCGGCGGTGCCGCAGTCGCATCAACCGTCCTCGAGCGCATCGACGGCGCCGGGGTCGGCGGCTTCTGGATCCACGTGGACGCCGACGTGCTCGACCCGCGAGTGATGCCGGCGGTCGACTCGCCCGAACCCGGTGGGCCGGGCATCGACGACCTGGTCGAGCTGATCACTCCGCTGGTCGACCATCCTCGCGCTCTTGGAATGCAGCTGACGATTTACGATCCGCTGCTGGATCCCGATCGGGCGGCTGCAGTGCGTCTCGTCGCGCTCCTCGAGCGGGTGCTGCAGCACCGCTCTGCCGGCGTACGCCGATGATCGCACGTACCTGGCACGGCCGGGTTCCGGCTGCGAAGGCGGCCGCGTACTACGAGTACCTTCTGAGAACCGGCGTCGCAGACTATCGCGCCACCCCGGGCAACCGCGGAATCCTCTTACAGCGTCGGGTCGAAGGCGACGTGGCGCACTTCTGCTTGACGACGCTCTGGGATTCCGTCGACGCCATTCGGCGCTTCGCCGGCGAGGACTACCAGGCCGCGCGCTATTACCCCGGAGACGACGAGTACCTGCTCGAGCGCGAGCCCACCGTCACGCACGCCGACGTGCTGCTGACTGTGATGGACGGCGCCGAGCTCGCGGCCGAGGGACGGACGTCGACTGCGTAGATCCCGCGCTGGCACGGCCGCCAGGGGTGCGCCGTGCAGGCGCTCAGCCCGACCTGGCACGCGCGGCATCGGCGCTCGCGGCGAGCTCCGCTTCGGTCGTGACGCACATACCGAGGTCGCGCAGCAGGCCATCCCCGACGTCGTAGATCCACCCGTGCACCGCCACCGCCTGGCTTCGCGCCCAGGCGTCCTGCACGACGGTCGTCTGGCTGACGTTCACGACCTGCTCGATGACGTTCAGCTCGCACAACCGGTCGTGCCGTTGCGACTCGGTCTCCAGCGACTCGAGCTGCGCCTCGTGCTTCCAGCGTACGTCCTGTACGTGGCGCAGCCAGTTGTCCACCAGCCCCAGCTTCTCGTCGCGCAGAGCTGCGAGCACGCCGCCGCAGCCGTAGTGTCCACAGACGATGATGTGGCCGACCCGCAGGACGTCGACCGCGAACTGGATGGCCGAGAGGCAGTTCAGGTCGGCATGCACCACCACATTGGCGACGTTGCGGTGCACGAACATCTCGCCCGGCGCCAGGCCCACGATCTGATTCGCCGGTACCCGGCTATCCGAGCAGCCGATCCACAGGTAGCCAGGCGCCTGTTGGCGCGCCAACCGCCGAAAGAAGTCGGCGTCCTGCCGCGTCACGTCCGCGGCCCACTTGCGATTGTTGCTGAAGAGCTGGCTCAGAACCCGCATCGCTGCTCCACGTTCACGGCTCGATCCCCGGCGACTGGCGCAGGCCTCACGGCTATTCCCGGGGAAGCAGCTTCGCCAGACGCTTCGGCGCGGCACGGCGGTATCCATCCACGATCAGCTCTTCGACCTCAGCCCAATCGTGGCTCAGCGGATCGGCGATGGAGACCCAACCGTGTTGGCCGATGTACGGCGTACGGTAGAAGGGACCGCGCCGAATGAGCGCCGCCTGCGTCAGCGGGTCGGCTTTGATCGAGACAGCCATGCCGTCCTCGCCCATGCCGGCGATCACGAACGACTTCTTGCCGACGCGAAACGAGGTGTGGCCGAAGCCATCGATCACCTCGGTCGCCTCGGGAAGTCGCCCGCATACCTGCCGCAGCGCGGCGAGGAGCCGCTGGCCCTCCGGTGACTGTAGCTGCACTGCGTGGGACATGTCTGCTAGTCCGACCCATGGTGTCTGCGCTGCCGATTGTGCCGAGCGCGGGGAGCCCCGCCGTAGCGATGAAGCGGGAGCATGTCCAGCCGCCGCCGTCTGGTCGGTAGCGGACAACCGTACATTGGCCGGCGGCTTGCAGCAACTCGGGTGCGCTGGTCCCCGAGGTCGCCCCGATGAGAAGGTGCCCCATGGCAGAAGTCCTGGTGCAGCTGAGTACGCCGACCCTCGATTCAGAAGGCAAGGGCTACGTCGCGCGCATCTGCGGGCGCGAGGCAGAAGACGGGCTGTGGGAGGGCTGGATCGAGTTCGACCCGGAGGACGGCGGTCCCGTTCTGCGGACGCAGCGCGAGACGGAGCAGCCGAATCGGGAGGATCTCGAGTATTGGGCCGGCGGGCTGACGGCTGCTTACCTCGAGGGGGCACTGCAGCGCGCGCTCGATCCGCACACGCCCGACCTGCGCCCGCGGCAGGTCGACGTCCGTCCCACGTATGATCGGCCCGCCCCGAGCTGATTGCTGCAGTCCGTGCGACGGCGCGCTGCCTGAACCTTCGCTCATTCCGGCCGTCGTCGCCGCTTCCTGCGCCGAGGCATGCCTATGCCGCACTTGCCTCGAAGTCCCGGACAGCCTGCCGCAGCGCGGCCACTCCGTGCTCGAGATCGTAAGCGCGCCGCTCCTCGCCTGCCTTCAGCGTCCACTCCAGCTGATCGGCCAGGTACCGCACAAGGACCCGCGGTAACAGCGCTTGCTTCGTCTCCAGCCCATATCCGTCGAGCGCCGAGTCCAGGAAGTCGCTGCCCCAATCCTCGTAGAGGAAGATGAAATCGCGGGCCGGATCGCCGATCGCGGCGTCGCCCCAATCGATGACACCCGTGATGTCGCCCTGCTCGACGTCTACCAGCACATGCCCCGGGCCGACATCAGCGTGGAGCAATGCCGGCTCGTAGCGCCACGCGACGCCACCCGCCAGAGACCTGCCCAGGCAGTCCGCCAGTGCGGTTCGCATCGATTCGGGCAACAGCGAGCCCGGCTCGGCCCGCATGCGCTGCTGCAACCTCTCGACCTGCGCTCGATGATCCACGAGCGGCAGGCCGCAGGCGTGGCCGACGCCGACATTCAGCGCGTGCAGCGCCTGCAGGAAGCCACCCAGCGCACGCGCGAGATGGGTCCGAGCTGCCTCCGGCAACCCTTGCCACAGGTCGCGCGTCAACTCGCGACCATGGATCCGCTCATGCACGGCGAAGGAAGCGTGCATTGAAGCCGCGCAGCGGACATAGGTCGGCAGCGGAACGGCCACGGGAAGCCGGTGAGCGATTTCGGCGAGCAGGCACGCCTCGCGCGCCAGTGCGCCGGCGGCTTCCTCATGCTTCGGGATCCGGACCACCTGGTGCCGATTCAGCACATAGGCGTGGCAGAAGTCGCCTCCGGCGAGGTACTCGAGCGAGCGGATCTCGAGCTCAGGGCGGCACGCCCGGAGAAGCTCGGTCACGCGACGAGGGTTGTCTGCCTCCTCGACACCAGCCTCACTCCTCGACAAAGCGCTGGTCCTCGTGGGATCGAGGTGCAGCGGGCAGCTGCTCGTCGAGGGACTGCCGATAACGGATGCAGCCGCGCAGGAATTGTGGCCAATCGGGAACGGTCGGTAACGGATCCTGTTGCTCCGGCAACAGCCTCCAGAGCGCCGGATGATGCCAGCAGAGCTCATGGCCCGAGCTGTCCCGATGCAGCCGGATCCCTTGCCGCAGCCTGGTTGCTTCCGCGATCAGCTGCTCGCGTGACATCCGATCGAGGTCTTCGTCCACGTCGCTATCTCGGTCCTGGTCCGAGGATCATTCCCGCTTCCCCTCAATGCCCCGAAAGCGTTGACGCCGCGTGCCGCCCTGGCATAACATGGGCGTGCGGCTGCGTTGGAGCGAGCGAGCCAACACGAAAGAAGCGGCGACCTGCGCCGGCACGCGACGTCATGCCCGGTCCTCCCCACGGGTGGCGGGACGACGAAACCGCCGGGCCCGCTCGCCAAACTCTTGTCGAGGGACTCCGTAGCACTCCGACGCAGCCGCATTGCATCCGCCGCCCCCGGCTCGCCACTCGAAGCGCTGGCCGCGCTGTCGGCCTCCCGTAGCTGGCCGATCTCAGCCACGGCCGCGCCACCACCAGCCCATGGCGAACCCCACGCCCACCAGAACCAGGACCACGAGCACGGTCGCGATCAACACAGGGTAAACCGGCCCGGATACGCCGAAGACGAAATCGGTCTGCTCTTCAGAAACGAAAGCGAGCGTGTCCTGTGCCATTGTCGGGTTCAGCTACACCTGTCACGCCTGCTCAACACCCTCGACGAACCGGTAACTCGCGTGACTGTCCTAGTCGATGCCGTGCTTTGCAGACGGTTCAGGTGCAGCGCGCCGGTCCCAGGCTTCACAACGGCGGCGTCCCGGGTTCGCGGATCGGTTCCGGGCCGCTGTCGCCGAGTGTAACGACGCACCGATAGACCCTGCCGCGAGCGACGCCACCGACGCCGACCGTATCCAGAACGCCTTCGACCACGCCAAAAGTGTTGTTCAACCACCGATACGCCTGATCACCGGTTCTGAAGGTGATGGACGTGCTGAACACTCGTGCCCGATCCGAGGGGCGCAACGTGGCAATGCCGTTGAGCTCGACATAGACCTGCACGCCGTCGTCGGTGATCAGCAGACCGCGGAGAGCCGGCAGATTGATGTTGTCGGGCCGTCGCAATGCAAGATTGGTCAGATGCAATGAACCCCGCAGCTCGGCGCCTTGCAGGGTTCCGTCCATTGTGCCGTATAGCTGCCCTCCAGATCCGTAATCGAGTGCCTGTAGCGTCGCGTACCGAAGCTCCACGTCAGCGAGATGAATCAGCTGCATCGTTCCTGCCTGTTCGGGAGGAGTGTGTGATCCTTGCGCGAGACAGTCCCTCAGCGCGGTTCGCTGACGAGCTTCTCGCCCGAAAAATCGATCAGCCTGCGCCTGACCTCGGCCTCACGTCGAAATCGAATCGTACCCACGTGTGAGATGCATCTCCGCGACGTTCTTCACCAACTCGACATTCACCCAACCTGCGAGCTGCGCGAAGGGCCGATCTCCCCGATACGGCCAGCGGGTCAGGTCCACGCTGGTCCACTGCTCGGGACGAAGCTCCTTGATGAGGACGGACCACCGCCGGTGGAGTGCGTCGATCGAGTCGAGGAGCGCCGACAATGCTACTGCTTGGCGTTCAGTTCTGTGTCCGGCGTCCGCTTGGTCGCCACTGTCACGATGTCGTAGTGCAGGAAAACGATCCCGCTCTTCTGGTACACGCGCTGCCCGGTCAGAGCCAGGCTGTGGCGGCCAGCGGGGGAAGGCAGCAATGGGCGTCCGCCGCCCAAGACGACGGGAATCACTGCCGGTTCGACCGTATCCACGCAGCCGAGCTCGAGGAGGCTGCGGAACAACTCTCCGCCGCCAAACAGCCAGATGTCTTTGCCCGGCTGGTTGCGAAGCTCATCGATCCGCTCCTTCACGCGATCCGCGATGATCGTGACGCCAGGGTGATCGTCCTGTCGAAGCGAGCGCGAGAAGACGAACACTTTCATCCCCGGGAATCCGTCCGAGACGACTTCGAACGTACGACGCCCCATCAGCAGCGTATCGAACTCATCGAAGAGCGCCTTGAAGTCGATCTCGGGATCCATCACGATCCAATCGTATTCGTCGTTCGGTCCTGCGATGTAGCCGTCGAGACTACACGCTACCTGATACCGAATCCTGCGCATGATCGGCTCCTGCCCAGAAGAGTGTCTCACGAGCGTGGTCTACCGCCTCTCGCTCGAGGCTCATCCCCGCGCGGCCCGAAATCTAGGAGTGAAACGCCCGGTTCGCCTCATGTACTCGGCGTAGCTGGAGCCGAACCTCGCCAGCAGGTGCGCCTCCTCTCGCCTCGCCAGCTGCGGTAGCACGGCGACCACACCCAGTACCACCAAGGCCATGAACCCATTCGCGGCGACAGCACTGAGGGCAGCCAGCAGCACGACGGCTCCGGCATAGAGCGGATGGCGAATCCAGCGGTACGGACCCCAGGTCACGAGCTGATGCTCTTGCTTCGTCAGGATCGTTTCGCTGACGTTCGAGCCAAGGCTGCGGAACACCCAGAGCGTGAAGGGAATCGTCCCGGCTGCCACCGCGACTGCACTCCAACGGACGGAGCTGGGCAGGGAGACCTGAGCCCACGACAGCGACCGCGGATACACGATGTAGAGCATCAGGATCGTGAAGAGTGGCAGTGCGAAGAGGAGACGCAACAGGATCAAAGAAGTGCCTTCGGCTCGCCTGGGAATGGGCGCGGCCACCTTGCGCGCGTGCGCTCGATGATAGCCCGAGATGAAGACCGTGATCCCGAGGATCAAGGCAAAGGCAACGCGAAAGCCCGATTCCGCCTCCAATTCAGGCCCCCTTACAGCCCCTTCGATCCGCTGCGGTCCACGGACGAGCGCCCCTCGATGAGCACGTCGTTGCGTTGGCGGCGCGAGATGAGGCCGGCTCGAGCGGCGTCGTTCATTCGCCCGCGGCCTTCGAAAACACGTGCAGCATTTCCTCTTCCGATGGAGGTTGCAGCACAGAGCGGGCTGCAAATTCCTGCGCCTGTGGGTAATCCGTATCCCGAATCCGCTCGGCTGCCGTCCTCTGATCGTACGCGGTATGTCGAAGCTGCAGGTCGGGGCCGAGCAGGAGCCAAGCGGCGCCCGGCTCGCCAAATGGCATGCCCACACTGCCCGCGTTCACGACTCGGACCCTGCCGATCACGCGGTCGAATTGCATATGCGTATGACCGCAGACGACGAGGTGCACGTCGAGTTCGTCGAACACCCGCAGGAGACGCTTTTCAGGTGTCAGCCGTGTGAAGATCTCGGTGTCGCTGCGTGGCGTGGCATGACAGAACAGCACCTCACCCAGACCGCCGATCTCGAAACGGAGGGTCGTCGGCCAGTGAGCGAGTCGCCGCTTCTCTTCAGCGTCGAGCTGTCCGGCCACCCAGCGCACGGCTTCCTGGGCCGGTTCCGGCAGGCCTCCCATGCTTCCGCCCGCAAGGCAGTCGAGGACCGCTGACTCGCCGTTACCATGGATGAACAGCGTGGGGATATCGAGGTTTCGCAGGTACAGCAGGGTCTCACGAGGCATCGGCCCTGGCAGCACGTCGCCGCCAACCAGTATCTGGTCCACTCCCAACCGACGAATCTCCGGCACAACGGCCTCGAGAGCGGGCAGATTTCCATGGATGTCGTAGAGCGCTGCGACCCGCATGAAACGGTGTTTGCTAACACCAAGGCCCTCGTCTGCCGGAGCGTTCATTTCATGATCTCCTCACCCTGCCCGATCTCGAGCACGGCTCCGGTCGCTCGAGATCCCGGACCAGCGGTCTTCTCGCTCCCTTTGCCGTGGTCTCTTCGACCCGCGTGGCAATCGTCCAGACGTGTCCGGCTGGATCCATGATCCACGCGACGCGGTCCCCCCAGAACTGGTTCTCGGCCGGAATCAAGACCTGAGCGCCCAGCGCGACCGCCCGCTCTACCGTGCGATCCACATCTTCGACGTAGACAAAAATGACCACCGGTGAGCTTCCGTCCGGGATCGGCGCTCGACTCGTCAACGTCGGCCACTCGGCCTCGATCATGATCATGGCGGGACCGATCGTCATCAACGCATGCGCGACCGTGCCGTCCGGACCTGGCCTCCGGCCGAGCTCGACGGCGCCGAAGGTGCTGGCGCAGAAGTCGATCGCACCGGCGGGATCCCGACAGAACAGTCTGGGGATGACGACCGACGAGTTGTCGGGAATGCCCTTCACCTTGGCTGTCACATCCTCCTCCGAATCTCGCCGAATGGGCGCGGCCCGGCGCTGAGAACCGGGTCGCATCAGCGGCCCTGCTGCACAACCTCCAGCACGGACAGGTCGGGCTCAGCGCCTGCTGCACGGAAAATCTGTACACCCTTCGGTGTGGCCCCTGAGGCTCTCATCGCCTCCAGCGCAACCCGGCTGCTCCAAACCGTAATGATGTGCCATGACGTGGCCTCGCGGGCGTCTCGTGCGAGAAACGTCTCCACGATTCCTGTCGGGATATCGGCCGAGGCATCGCGATAGGCCTGCTCTAAATCAGCCACCCGATCTTCCCGAACCTCTGCCTTCAGCACTGTGATCACCATCTTTGTGCCTCCAAGTGCTCCGTCGGACCCCGACGAACGAACTGCGACTCAGTTGCCACACCAAAGGGCGCGCAAACGCCGGACGGGGCCGATCAGCCACGCAGAGAAGAAGATCAGACCGATGGCCGCATGTGCGTGGCTTTCCATCGACTCCCGTCCGCGATCCTTGGCTACGGTACGGGGTTGCAGGCCCTATTCTGCGACCGCTGCGACGGCGTAGAGAACTGCTGGCGTCCACACCAACGCCTCGATCGGAATCTCACGAAGCTGCTCGCGCACTCTCGCAGCGCATTCTTCGCGGGCGTCGGGAGCGAGACTGGCCAACCGCCTCCGGGCTACCCCGCAACCCTGCTGCAGCAGCACCAGCGATTCATGGTCCCACCGCTGCTCGAACCGCTCTGTCCAGATCCGGATCGAATTGAATCCCACACCTTCGAGCAGGCGCGACACCTTCTCCGGGGTGTCGACCAGCTCGTGCTGGCGAACGCTCGGGTGGCGAGGATCCGGATCGGCGCCACAGCGATCCAATTCTTCCGTCCAGATATCTGCACCGGGTAGACCAGGGTCATGCGACCACGTCGTCAGCCCCACCGATCCACTGCCCTGAAGGATCCGTCGTACCTCGGCGAGCGCACGCGCTGGATCCGGGCAATGGAACAGGACGAACATGAGCACTGCCACATCGAATGCCCGTGATCGAATCGCGAGCTGTTGCGCATCCATGACCGCAAGAGACGAGTGCCGCCCTTGGGCGATGCGTAGCATCCCCTCCGCGTAGTCGACGCCACAGATCTGCGCCTTGGGTGCCTTGGCCTGCAGGTGTGGGAGAACAGCACCGACTCCGGTTCCGAGATCAATGACCCGGCGACACTCGTCGAGCGGAAGCGCAGCGAGTAGCGGCAAACCCATCGGCAGAATGACCGGCCCCCAAAGCCGGGCATATTCCTCCGCCGTGGAGGAATAGTCCTCTGCGAGGCGCTGCGAGACCGCTCTGGCCACGGGCACAGATGATTCCAGATACGAGGTGAGGTCAGGCCCCGCTCGCATTGGGGGCTTTGCGGTCCTGCTACACCCGCTGGCAAACGAGTGATCTCCGCCAGACTTCCGGCTGGGGGTCAACGTCGCCCTAGCCGGCGGATGTCGCGCCCCAATCCTCGGGGGCGAGGTCTGCGATGTGTTGCGAAAACGTCCACCGGTGCCCCTCCGGGTCCTCTGCCGTGTACTGCCTCTCACCAAAGGGCATGTTCGTGGGTGGACTGACGATCTCTGCGCCCAACCGTGTCGCACGCTCATGGTGCGTGTCCACGTTCTCCACGTGAACGACCACGTACTGAGTCACGTGACCGCGATCGGGCGGGCGAAACGGTCCGCCCTTTCGCCCTAGCATCAGCGCGCCCTCCGCCACAGCCAGTTGCGCATGGCTAACCCGGCCCTCGCGGTCCGCAGCGCGCAGCCGCTCCTTGAAGCCGAAGGCGGCACAAAGCCAACTGACGGCGCGAGCCACGTCGTCGTAGACCAGTACCGGTACGACTGTCGCTGTGGGAGCTGATCGATTGGTGGTCGCCATGGTTCCTCCGCTATTCGGACGATCGTGGATTCGACCTGAGCGAGGCGAGCAGTCGAACCGTGGTCGTGCTCATTCGTGAACACCCAACCGCGCAAACAGCCCGGGGTAGTCCAGTACCAGCCCATATCCGTCCACCGTCAGATCCGCAGCGAAATCACTCCCCACGCTCTCGAACCGGAAAGATCTGCTGCCGATGCAGGTGTACGCCTGCACTGCCTTCTCGATACTCGACTCGAACGCATTGATGTAGACGACCTCGATCAGCTGGCGCTCTCCCTCTGCCAACTGTAGGCGGCGAATGGGAAGGGAATTGGTGAATGGAGTCGGCCATATGTCGACATCGATGCACCCCTGAAGCAAGCCCAGCTCCTCATCCTTCTCATTGCGCCAGGTGCCGCCCCTCTGCTTCAGGTCCAGGCGCCGCTCCACCGTCCGGCCACGGGCGACAGCGAGCTCCACCTGTGTGGTGCACCAGCGCTCATCCCACTGCACCTCGTACTCGATCCGAAACGCGCCCAGGTCGGGCTCATGACCGATGATGCTGCCATGAGCGGACATCGGCTGCAACGCCAGGTACTCGAGCCCGGCGCTGTCCGGACGCTCCATCCACAGCGACTGCCACATCACCGCCTGTGGCTGAATCTGCTCGAACGACGCCGACCGTCCGCTCACCAAGCCCCGGCGAAGTCCTCGGCCCACGTGGCTTTCTCGGCCATGTCGATCTTCTTCATCTGCAGCATAGCGTCCATCGCTCGCTCGGCCCCGGGCGACTCCGGGTCCTCGAGCATCTCCTCCATGCCGTGCGGCACGACCTGCCAGGACACGCCATACCGGTCCTTCAGCCAACCGCACTGTTGGGCTCTCGGATCACCGCCCGCAGTCAGCTTCTCCCAGTAGTAGTCGATCTCGTCCTGCGTCGCACAGTTCACCTGAAGCGAAATCGCCTCATTGAACGTGAACAGCGGTCCTCCGTTCAGGGCGGTGAAGGACTGTCCATCGAGTTCGAAGGCGACCGTCATCACGGATCCGGCCGGCCTCTGGTGAACGTCGAATCCGGCCTTTCCATACCGCGTGATCGCCACGATCCGGGAGTTCTCGAAGATCCCGACGTAGAACCGCGCGGCCTCCTCGGCCTGGTCGTCAAACCACAAGCACGGGCTGATCCTCTGGGTCGTTATCATGGTTCTCTCGGTTCCTGAGACGAGCGGCTAGGCTGTCGGGCCTGTATCACCTGGGCCCATAAAACGGCGCTATCCGCCGCCAACCTCGAATCTTTGCATGAAGTAGTAGTGGTTCTCGCCCTCGTCGTCGGCTTCACCGAGCACGACCAGGCCCGCCGCCTCGAGTATGTGCCGGTACCGATCGGAACCCAGCGACAGGGACGTTCGCCCGGTCAAGCTGTCTGGCCACTCGGACGCCTGCCCTGGAGCGGTGAACAGAAATCTGCCCCCACGCTTCAGGGCCCGCGCGACCTTGTGAATCAGATTCGTTTGAGCATCGGGTGTCAGCAGAAACATCAAGCCCCACGCAACGACTGCGTCGAACGCACGACCGAAGAACCGCGATTCCTCGACGGCGGCACACTCGGCAAGCGCATCCGGGAAGCTCGTTCGGAACGCAGCAATCATACTCGGCGAGGAATCGACGCCGTAGACGGTGAAGCCTGCATCGACCAGGACTCGTGAGATCGGCACGCCATGGCCGCATCCCAAATCGAGAACGGCGCCACCATGCGGCAGAGCTTGGGCCCAGTCGCGCACGGTTGCGGCACCTACGCTCGACCTCGTCCGCAGAGCGATGAATTCGCTCGAAACGGCCTCGTAGCCATTGGAGCGGTCTGCCGGAACGGTGCTGATCATCGCTTCGCGTAAACCCAAGGGCGATCCTACGAGAAATAAGCAACCGACGACGGCTGGCGGCACGGAAGTGGGCCCGCCTAAACTGCCTGGATTCCGGTCTCACCGCCTTGGAAGCCACCGCCCCACACGAGTGCGGTACTCCTCGTATTCTGCTCCAAACGTACGTGAGAGAGTACGTTCCTCGTACAGCCTCACGAACAGCACCGTGGCCAATGCGAACAATGCGGTATACGCCAGCAATGCAGCGGACTCGTAGAACAGCGTGGCACCCAACAGAGCGAGTCCGGCACCTATATACATCGGGTTGCGTACGAAGCGGTACGGTCCGTACACGACGAGACGACGGGGCGGATCGAACGGCGCCGGAGTCCCGTGCCCCACGAGCGCGAACGTCACGACGCACCAAACGGCCAATGCGGCACCCAGCAGGGTGATCGTTGCCCCGGCTAGCTGTCCGACGCCCAGTCCGGTCGGCCGACTCACGCCCGACCATTCGAGGACTCGGGCCGGCAGAACGATCAGCAGGAGGCCAACGAAAAGCGAGGCGTAGGTAAGCGCCCGAATCAGCGGGAACATGGTTCACCTAGCAATGAAAAGCCACCGTGCGTGAGGCGCGCAGCGCAGACGCGCTGGACCGATTGTCATACGACCGTTCTGGCGCTCTCGGCACGGCCGATCAACTCGGATCTGCTGTTGAGCTCGACGCTGTTCTCATGCCTTCCGCGCGATCACGAGCAGATGGCCACTCGCGCCGAGAAGCGGTTCCTCGGCTTCGATCTGACGTAGATAGTCGAGCAGCTGCGCGCGGCTTGCTGCGTCGGCCCAATACCGATCGAAATGACCGAGGATCCAAAACGGCCCCTCAACTGCCAGAAGCGCTTCCACCGCGAGTCCGGCGGCCTCGACCTCAGTGCGCAGCTCGCGTGGATGGTGGAAGAACGCGGTCGTGAAATAGTCGACGCGGTCCGTGGGGTTACGGTGCTGGCCCTCCTGGAGGTCCCGGTCCACGATGCTCACGAACGCCGGGTCGCTCATGAGATTCCGCGAATAGCCATCCAGCAACGAGGCAAATCGCGAGATCGCTGCAGCGATCATCACGCCTCTGGGCCGCAGCACGCGGCGGACCTCGCCGAGCGCCGCAGCTCGGTCAGCGGCCTCGGTCAGGTGGTAGAGCGGCCCGAGCAGCAGCACAGCATCCGCGCATTCATCTGCTACCTCCAAACGACGCGCGTCGCCCACGCGTGCGCCTCCGGCGAGGCCCTTGGCGACGAACGCGGCCGTTGCTTGCTCGACGTGGAGCGGAACCGGATCGATCAGCTCGACCTCATATCCTCGTTCCAACAACCAGACCGCATGCACACCTGCCGCACCTCCTACGTCAAGGACTCGAGCCGACGGCGACGGTAGGAAGCGAGCCAGGATGTCCTGTGTTCGGACTCGCTCGAGGTGTCCCGGGCCAGCGCTGAGACGTTCTGACTCGGCCCAACGCGCGTAGTAGCGCCGGAGCTCATCGAGATCAGCCGATGCGTTCTCGCGCTCGCTCATGCGTTCCCGATTCTCTCACCGAACTCCGCCTCCGGGCGCCATCGCTAGTCGGGCTGAGCAAATACAAGCGCGTACCCGTTCGGGTCTCGGACTACGAACTCGGTTTGCCCGTAATCCTGATGCCCGAGCGGTTCCAGGATTGTCACATCTTCGAGCCGTGAGAGCCTTTCGAAGAGCTGATGGACGTCCTTCGTCTGCAAGTAGAGGTTCCATACACCGCCTTCACGTTTGTCATAGAGATCGGGCTTCCGGTAGCCATCGAGCTGCTGCAGGAAGATCGTCACCTCATCCCTGGTCAAGATGCAGAAGTCGTGCGGCGGTGATGCAGGAACTGCACGCGCGGCAAAGCCCAGCTTGGCAGAATACCACTGCATGGTGGCGGCGATGTCGCCGACCAGAAACACTGGCACCGCCTCGTAAATTTTCGCCTCGACGTTGTCGTGCGCCATCACCCGCTCCGATTCGGGTAGCCCTCCCGACACGTATGAGCTCGAGCCACTCCACTCACTGAGCAATGCCAGACGCCGCGCAGCGCGAGCGCCGTAAGCCGTCGGGTTAGGCGCTGGCCCGCCGCCCAATGCGTCCACGTTTGGCAACGAATACCGTTAGCGCGACAAGGACGGCAAGGCCAAGCACCTCGCCAATCATCGAAGCGCCGCGTGCTATTTCGTAGCCCAACTCGACAACCGAAGCTCCAACCAGCACCCCGACTGCGTACAGCACCCACACTTGAGCAAGGCTCGCATCGGAATCCTCCAGAACTAAAGCGTACGGCAATCAGCAGCCCGTCAGCGCCGCGCAGCGGTAACCGTCATGTCAGCCGAAGTGATCCGCCGCGGTGGCCTCGGCCACCTCTCTCGGCGTCGCGGAGCTGCCCGCGCTGACTCAGCCCGAGCACCTGCAGCACACCTTCCAGACCGTGGATCGCTGCACCCGTCGGCCCACCACCTTCACCCTGCCGCATGATCAACACGGCCCGCATCCCGGCTCCGCCCACCCTCCACGTCATCGACGACCGTATCACCTACATGGAGCACGCGAGCGGGCGGCACAGTCACAGATCGGCCTCCGGTTTCACAGACGATGCTGAACTGGCCCCATTGTTGCGCCGAGCCGGGACTCGAACCTTGGCTCGAATCGGAGGTGCCGATGGATCTGCTCACCTGGGTCATCGTCGGCCTGATCGCCGGCGTTCTCGCCGCGTTGCTGGTCGGCGGAGTTGGGCTGATCGGCGACATCATCGTCGGTATCGTCGGCGCCTTCGTCGGCGGCTGGATTTTCGCGACGCTCGGGGTGACTACACCTTTTTCTGGGCTGGCGGGGACAATCTTCACCGCCTTTGTTGGTGCTGTTGTGCTGTTGTTCCTCCTGCACCTGATCACTCGGTCGAGGCGCTCGCTCTGAGAGCACGTTCCCATGCGCAGCCCAGAGGATTCCGTTGCGCATAACGTCTTGGTTCACGAACTACCGGGAGCGAAGCGTAGGGCTATATCGACCCGCCTACGAGTGGCGAGCACTCATTCCCTGCGCGAGCCGGTGAGGATCTCATACGCGCCCGACACCGCATCGAGGTCGACGCCAACGGAGCGGATCCCTGGATAGTTGGACGCGTGCGAGCGCATGTCGATGCGGCGAGCAGCCTCCTCGGCGGAGACCCCCGACCGCCAGAGTTCTGTCACCTGCGCCCAAAAATCGCTCAGATAGGACTGCAGGTCGTCGATTCGGTCTCGTTCCCGAAAGGCCTGGCCGTGCCCGGGTAGAACCACGTCGAATTCGAGGTCCTTCAGACGCTCGAGGGTTTCGATCCAATCAGGGATGTAGCCGTCACCCATATAGGGCAGTCCGGCAGACAAGAGGTCTCCTGTAATCAGAACCCTCTCCTGCGGAAGGTAAACGACGACGTCGCCACCCGTGTGGCCGCGTCCGAAGAATTCCAGTCGAATCTCGCGGTCGCCGCGATACAAGGTGAGCCGACCATCCATCGTCACCGTTGGTGGCGTGGGTCGAACCGCCGCGGTTGCTATCCGGTAGCTTTCCTGGATCTGAATTCGATGCTGCAGGCTCTCCCGATCGGCCGCCAGAGTCGTTGTGTCGAGCTGCGCCCGGAGTGAGGCGATGCGCTCCGGAATAGAGCCGATGAACCGACGGTAGCTTCGGCCTTCGACCGAACCGCCGGAGGCCAGCATGCGATGCGTGAACTCATGACCGAGGATCTCGACATCTGATGCGTATACCTGATTCCCATGTGCGTGGTCGAAATGGAAGTGCGTATTCACCACGTACCGTACCGGCTTATCTGTGATTTGCTTCAGCTCTTCGAGGAGAACGGACGCAGCCGCGGGCGATACATGTGAATCGACGAGCAGCAGATCCGCCTCGTTGATCACGACTGCTGCGTTCGCGCCGACAGCCAGACTGCCAGTACCTACTGCAAGATAAACATCGTCTCGAATCTGGTGGAATGTGAACGCGGGCGGAGTATGCCCAGCACCGGGTGGCCGATCCTGGGCGTCAGCTGCAGCAGTGAAAAGCAGCCAAGAACTGACGGCACTCGCAACAACTGCGCGATCCCGAGCATTCATGGTAATCATCCTCACCAATTCGGTTTTGGAGGTCACATGGGATAACCGGCGAAGCCGTCCTGACCAAGGCAGCAGAACCTGAAGTGGTGCATAACGCTCACGCCGAGTTGCTCCCTCGTTCTGCCAACCCCGCCACTCGTTTGGCCATCAGGATGTCCGGTTTGCCCAACCCGTTCGCATCCGGCACCACGCCCACGACTTCGAAACCGAGTTGTCGGTAGAACCCCATCGGGTGGCGGTGCAGGTTCTCGATGGACATGAGTTGCCGGAGAACGCCGGGATAGAGATCGACGCCACCGAGGCTGGTCAGGTTGGCCTCGTCATCCGTGCCCACCCACAGCGTGATCGCACCGCGCCCGCGCGACTCCTGTTCGAGCCGCTCGACGAGCGCGCGTCCGATACCACGGTCCTGCGACTCGGACCCGACCACGATCGGATGAAGCTCCCAGACTCTGCCGCCGTACAGGGGTTGAGCTCCAGCCCAAGCCAGCAGCGCGCCGTCCTTGGCCAGAGCGGCGACAGCGATCTTCTCCGGCGCGAGAGCTTCCGCCACCTCTGCAGCGGCAGCAGCCATGGTGGGCCACGCTTCCGGCGAATTCTGCCGAAACTCCTCGACCAGCAGAGCGGCGGCGGAGTCCCGGATCACGTCATAGTCACGTTCAAACGGAACGATGCGGAACACCATCTTCGATCCGGTTGATCACGTCTCGACCAGTTCTCGGAGTTTCGCGAGTGATGATTTCCAACCAGCCTCGTTATCCGCGGCCGAAAGGCCCGGTGGCAGCCGCTCGTGCACAGCCAGGACCTCGGTTCCGCCATCTCTGTCGGTGAACGCGATCGTAATCGTGGACTTTCCTTGGAACGCGGGATCCGACGTCTCGAATTCGACCACTTCGACAACGCGCTCATCCTCTACGAGCTCGACGAAGTGGCCGTGATACGTGTCCGTGTGCGCAGTCGTCTTGCCGGTCCCGGTCGGCGCATCATAGGTGAGCGAGATCCGGAAATAGCCGCCTTCCTTTGGGTCGAACGCATGCACCTCGCTGGTCATGCCAGTCGGCACCATCCAGCTCGCAACCGAGGCGGCGTCGAGTAGCGCGCGATAGACGATCGACCGAGGCGCCTTCACGTGACAAGTGATGCGCGTGATATTCGCATCAGACTGCTCCATAAGCCCTCTCTGCGTGCCGGCTACGAGCCGTTTTCGACACCAATGCCGCACCGCTTCACCGCTCGAGTAGTTCGTACGCACGGATCGATTCCACATCGACACGGCTGTCGTCCCGCTCGACGGCGGCGGTGTCGCCGTCGGCACGAACATACCGCCTCAGGCACTGATCTTCGAGCCGGGCGGCACCCTCGCGGCGACACTCGGGCGTGAAGGTAGGGGGCCGGGCGAGTTTTCCAGCGTCGGTTCCGTGGTGGCCCTGGCCGCCGACTTCGGGAGGCTCCCACAACTCGATGCGATTACCCTCTCCATCCAGCACCCATGCGAAGCGACCGTACGAATACTCCTCCGGCTGCTTCACGGGGTGAATGTCTCCCTCGGCAAGCCGCGACAGAACGAGGTCGAGATCGCGCACTATGTAGTTCACCATGAACTGCTGCTCAGAGGAGCCGAAGTAGTCGGTATCGCGAGGCAACAAGCTCCACACCGTACGATCGATTCGGCTCGGTTCGTCAGCTTGTCGCCATGGGAACTGGATCCCGTGCGCTCCTGGTTCGAGACCGAGGTGTTGTCGATACCATTCTTGCAGAGTCTCAGGACTTTGAGCCTTGAGGAAGACACCGCCGATGCCTAACACCAACGGCTCACGATCTTGCCCGAGCTGGTTCCGTGTCCCTGCGACAGCGGAAGCGGACGCCCCGATGAGGAGACCGCCGAGAAAGGTCACCGCCTGCACGATCACGCGCTTCCGCATGGCAGACTCCTGGACGAAGAGGCAACGAGGACATCCCTATGGATCGTTTCACGTCTCTCCAGTAGGGCAGAGGATCGAAGTCGATCACCCACGGAAGAAATCCCACCGCCACGATTCGCGCGAATGCGGGAAGCCCTCCGCGACCTCGGCCCACGGGCTCGCAAGGCCATCATTCAAGACATCTCATAGCGCTCCCACTCTACCTCCGCCCTTCACTTAATTCTCGGCCATGACCTGGAGGAGCAGGGCGTCCTGGAGACTCTCCCGTTCGAGCCCGGCTTCACGAAGGGTGTGGTACATCTCCCAGCTCACCTGCTCCACGAAGGTGGTGGACGCTCCGACCAAATCGATGAGGAAGGCCACTCTGTCAGAGAGTCGAGCCGCTTGCTGAGCCGCAGCGGGCACTGCTCGCCATCCCAGGACCAGGAGAACGACGACCGAGGCGCGCGTACGAAGCCTTGGACGTGAGTGTGAATGGTGCGCGGCCGCCGAAGGTCGGCCTTCGACACCTTTTCGGCACCGCCTGCGTAGCGATGGTCGTGCCCGTGCCCCTACCCTAAAGCACTGGAGTGCCCCATGGACATCAAGGACGCCGGTCTGTTGTTTATCATGTTCGTTGTCTTCGGCGCACCTGCTCTCGCGCTTGCCGCCCGACTCGCGATCCGGCCTGTGGTCGACGCTATCGTTCACCTGCGCGAGAGTCTCGCTGCTACCGACTCCCGAACCCGCGATCGTCGTCTCGCGGCGCTCGAGGCCGAGGTGAGCAGTCTGGGTGTCGAAGTACGGCGCCTCTCCGAGTCTGAGGGATTTAGTCGGCAGCTCAGCCAGGCGACATCGCCGGAAGTTCTGGCGGAGCCGCTAGCCAGCAGATCCAGGCCTCAACAGTGAGACGATCACCCTCGAACCAAGTCAGTGATCGCCGGCGACAGCGTCCAAGATGAGAGAGGCAGGACGGCGGCTGGCGGAATGAACGGGCTCGCCGCAGTCGTGGAGAGTCCAGCCGGCTCGCCGCAGCTCCCGCACCCAGGAGGCGAAGGTGCGAAAGTACCACGGCATGGGCGTCCATTCGGCCGGGCAGTCCGGTATACGTTTCCTCGCGCCAACCATCCTGGTAGCCGCCGGTCTGCGTATCACTCAGCGGGTGCACGGTCTGGATCACGAGGTGGCCGCGCGTGACTCGCCGGATCGCTTCGAGCAGCGGCCGGATCTCGTCGGCGAACAGAGAGAAATTGCAGACCGCCGTGTCGAAGTCCCGGCCGACCACGTCCGCGCTCCTGGCAAAGCTCTCGTAGTCCAGAACCAGAAAGGTCGCATTACTCGCACCGCGCGCCCGCTCTATTCAACCGTCCACGCGGGATTGTGTGCGACTTCCCAAAGGTGCTCATCCGGATCGAGAAAGTATCCTGCGTAGCCTCCCCAGAACGTTTCACCAGCCGGTTTGACGACGGTCGCGCCCGCCTTCTCCGCCTCGGCCATCACTTCGTCCACCTCTCGTCGGCTGGAGACGTTGTGCCCGATCGAAAAGTCTGTGGGACTGGGCAGGGTTTTCGCGAGTCCGGAGTCACGAGCCAGGCTGGCGCGCGGCCAGATTGCGAGCTTCAGCCCGGCCTCGAGCTCGAAGAAAGCAACGGCACCGTGCTCGAACTCGGTACCGACAATGCCGTTCGTCGGCAGGCCGAGTCCGTCTCGGTAGAACTCGACGGCCCTGTCGAGATCGTCGACGCACAGCGTGAGCAATGAGATTCTCGGTTTCACCCAACCTCCACAGGTGTAGAGTCGCTCGCGAGCTCGGTCGCTTGGAACGCGTTCATTCCCAGGCTCAGCGCTTCAACGCTGCGTCTGCTAGTGGAACAAGGGCACGAGATGTAGCGCGGCAAGGCCGATAGCACCCCCCAGCGCACCAGCAACCGCGGCCCGAAGTCGAGACGCATCAGCTGTCGTCCAGCTGTAGCCGTATGCGCTGAGGACCACGCCCGCAGCTGTCGCTAGCACGACCGCTAGAACATGATCAATTCGCGAATGGAGTAGCAGGAAAAACGGCACGACGATGACACCGGCAAAAAATACCCAGAGCGCCAGAGCTCCGTAATACCAACGTGCGGCCGGGCCGCGATCTTCCGGATCTGTCGTGGATTGCATGCGCAGCGCTCCTCAGGGTCTCAATGTTACAGATGAGCGATGAACCGCCAGTGGGTGTCACGGCGGGCTCGCCGCTCTACTCATGGGCGAACCTTCTGTCCAATGGCATACAGCAAATTCCAGAGTGGTCGCCTCGCCTAACTCAGCCCGAGCATCTGCAGCACGCCTTCCAAACCGCGGATCCCTGCGCCCGTCAGTTCAGCATCCTCACCCTGCCGGGTGATCAACACGGCGTGCATTCCGGCTCCGCGCGCCCCCTCCACGTCATCTTCGAGCGTATCGCCTACGTGTAGCACGCGATGCGGCGGCGCGCCGAGGCGACGGCACGCCTCCTCGAAAATCTCTCGCCTCGGCTTCGCGTAGCCAATCTCAGCCGACCCAACCACGTGCTCGAACAGGTCCCCGATTCCCAGCTCCACGCAAAAGTGCTGCAGGCCGCACTGCCAGTTCGAGACTACCGCCAGTTGATAACCGGCCGCCCGAAGCCGTTCCAGAGTGAGAGGTACGTCCGGAAAGACAGCGAGGCTCGTAGGTCCGATCACCTCCCAAATTCTAACGGCGTGATGCTGAGCTTCGTGGATGTCGGCCCGCACGCTGAGCCGGTCAAAGACTCGCTCCGCCAGGCGGCACAAATAGCGATGCTTCTCCACCGGTGACCGATCGGGTGCATACTCACGAGCGTGCGGCTCGAAAATGTCGTAGAGCACTTGGTGTTCCCACGGATCCGACTCCAAGCCCTGCGACCTCAGATACTCCATCAGCAGCGAGCCCCGTCCTCTACCACCACGACGGTGCGACACCAGCGTGTTGAAGAAATCGAACGTGACCGCCTGGAGACCCTGCATCACAGCGGCCGCATTCCCGATTGCTCCATCACTCTACTCTCCTCCAACTCCCATCCGGCTGCGGCAGCCAACGTGTGCCCCCCTCGTCCAGCCACTCACCAAGCGGCTCGCCCGCCTGGCTCTCTGAACCGAAGCGTAATACATGGCCATCCGGGTCGAACACGTGCACCTCGCGCGAACCCCATGGATAATTCGTAGGAGGGTGCCGTATCGTCGCGCCGCGAGCACGCAGCTCGTCATGGAGGGCATCCGCATCACTGACGCCAACCCACACCCACGTGCTGGAGCAGCCCTGGCTTCCCTCAGAGAGCATGAGGCAGGTCTGTCCGCGCGTCACACACCCGAAACGGCCGTCCTGCCAGACGAGGCTGAACCCAAGAGCATCGACGTAGTAGGCAACGCTGCGGTCAAAATCCGAAACGCGCAGGATTGGTGTCACACCGCCAAACTGCACCGCGCGTTCTGGCAGAGAGACGTGCTGTGGATCCGTCATGTTCCGCCTCTGGCCGGGAGTCCTTTCTTTATTAACAGCCTGCTCACTAGAGGGCTACGGCGTCGGCGGCGTGCCCGCTGCCTCGCTCAGCGCTGTCCGCCTTGCCTCGAGATACCGTCGCACACCGGCTTCGGTCGTGAGCGAGATCGCCTTCAGATACGCCCACCCGGCCTCGTCCAATCTGGCGGCTCGTTGCAGCAGATGCGCACGAGTGGCCCAGGCCGGCTGGAACCGTTGGAGTCCCGGGTGACTGATCCCGTCGAGCGCGACCAGGCCGCGCTCAGGCCCCTCTGCCCGCCCAATGGTCGCCGCCAGCGCGACTTGCGCTCCCAGCGTCGGCGCGATCGAGACAAGGGCAAGGTAGAGCTTCCGCAACGCCGCCCAATCGGTGAACCCCGTCGCCGCTCGCGCACAGTGTACGGACTGGATCGCAGCTTCGAGTTGGAAGCGGCCCACCCGGCTGAGGGCGCGGGCCCGCTCGAGATACCGCTCGCCCTCAGCGATCAGGGCCGCATCCCATTGCGCCGTGTCCTGCTCCTCCAGCGGCACGTAGTCATTGGGTGAACGGCGCGCCGGCGCCCTCGAAAGCGACAGCGAGACGAGCGCGGCGAGCCCCAGCGCCTCCGGCTGATCGGGGACCAGCTCGGCAAGCGTGACTGCTAGGTAATGCGCCTCGGCCGCGAACGACTCGCGCACCGTCACCCCCGACGCGAGTTGCCACTCGATTGCGTACGCGCCGTAAATCGCCTCCAGGACGTGCGCGAGCCGCCCCGGCATCCGACCTCGGTCGGGCACGGAGAACGGGACGCGTGTGTCGCGGATGCGCCGCTTGGCGCGCACCAGCCGCTGTGCGAGCGTCGGCTCCGGGATCGCGAAGGCCCTGGCGATCGAGCGCGCGTCGAAGCCGAGCACGGTCTGCAGCATGAGCGGCGTGCGGACCAACGGCTCGATCGCCGGGTGGGCGCAGACGAAGAGCAATGCCAGGCGCCGGTCCGGGATCTCGTCGGGGTCGACCTCGGCCACGATTGCGGCGGCGGTGGCTTCGACGGGGTCGTCGAAGCGCGTCGTCGCGCGTTGCGCGGCCGATCGGAACACGTCGCGTTGCCGATTGCGGGCGACGGTCAGGAGCCACCCTTCCGGATTGGCGGGAACCCCGGTATCCGGCCAGGTACGGAGCGCCCGCGCGAACGCGTCCCCGAGGCAATCCTCCGCCAATTGGATGTCGCCGGTGGGTGCGGCAAGCAACGCGACCAGCCGGCCGTACGAGGCGCGGGCCACCTGCTCGGCCTGGAGCGCGGCGCTCACCGCATCACCGGGACTTCCCAGGTTGGCCCGCGCCTCGGTGCGCGTCACGCCGGCCGCCACGACCCGTCGGCGTACCTCACCGCGGACGGCCGGATCTCGATGGTGCCCCACTGCGCCGCCGGGTGTTTCTCGGCCCAGGCGAGCGCCGCGTCGAGGTCGGGCACGTCAACGACGAACGTGCCGCCGATCTGCTCCTTCGTGTCGGCGTAGGGACCATCCTGGACCCTGAGCTGCCCATCCTTGAGCGTCAGCGTCGTCGTGCTGTCGGACGGCTGCAGCACCTCGGCCGAAACGAGCACGCCGGCCTCGTCGAGCGCCTTCGTGTACGCGTGAAACGCCGCCTTGCCGGCCTCCAACGCCTCAGCGCCGAGGTCGTCGGGGGTCAGCTCGAGATAGTGCAGGAAGAGGGTGTACCGCATGGGAAACTCCTATCCGGTTGTGGGAACGGTGCTTCGATCCGACACCGGCATGACGAACGGAGAGTAGCCGAATCGACACCGTGCCGCCGGAGCCAGCTGCTCGGCGTGGCCGCGCCCTCCAGGGCCCAGTGCATCGGCGTGCCTGCACGCTGAAGAACAATGCTGTTGGCGGAGCGTTCGTATAGCATCCATTAGGCGCAGTTGCACCCGCCGGCGGCCACTCGGTTCGGACAACGGTGGCAACACATCTGACCCGGGTTCGACGCGAGGCGGCTGGCCTCGACTACGTCGAGCGTCTAGCCCCGCAGAATTCGCGAGATCGCCAGGATCGTGTTCCAGCTGCGTGTTGTCAGTGGCACACCAAAAACCTTCTCGAGTTGGCCAAGGTAGCTGATCGCTCTCATTTCGCGGCGGTAGAGCCCCAGAACAAATCGATCTTGGCAGGCAAGAACCTGCAAACACCAGTCATCCTCCGTGGGGAGGTTTAGCGGGAGCTCAGACGGTGGCATTCGGCGCTGCGCCATAACGCTCACGAACTGTACGATTTCAGGCTCCGAGGGACGGCGCGCGAACGGGTCGCCGGATGCCAGTCGCAGAATGTCGCTTCCGCTACAGATCATCACATCCGCTTGGAATGGCAATCGGCGCATGATCTCGGCGCGAAGGTTCGCCTGGCTGACTGGGTTCCGAACGACAAACGTTCCAGCCGCGCCAACGTTCACGACATCGAAGCGCTTCAACTCCTTCGCTAGCACACTCGGACGAAAAGTCCTGTGTCCTCCTACATTCACGCCTTTGAGAAGAACGACCAGCGCCATCGACTCGATCCCTCGCAGGGCTAAACGCCGTCTTGGATGGATTCTGGACAACGTTTCCAGGTCAATGAACCCGCGAAAGCCGGCCGATCCGCAGCGGGACCGCGTGTATGCACGCCCCCGCGCCTGGCGTCTACGGACGCCGTGCCACGACCATGGGCTGAAAGAACCCGGTATCCGCCGGCATGCGCCACTCGACTGCTGAGGTCCCCGCTTCCTGGAGCAGGTCACCCAATTCGGACCGAGTAACGGCTCGATAGCTTCCGCGATGGCTGCGCACACGCCAGCGATCTCGACCGTCCTCCGCCATGACAAAGAACTCCAGACCATAGCGCCGCCCGTCGGGCTGCCATTCCCAGATCTGGAAGGTGATGCGCCGGTTGCCTGGTGTTCCTGAGAAGGCCGGCTGCGTCGTGACCGGACGATTCTTCAGGATCTCGTCGTAGTCGCGGATGCTGGCCAGGAGCAGACCGCCTCGGCGCACCCGCCCTAGCATGCTCTGGACGCCTTGACGAAGGTCCGCCTCGGTAAGGAGGTGTGGCAGGGCATTGTCACAACTCAAGACGACGTCATAGGCCTCCGTGGTCACCGACTCCAAATCCCGGAGGTCGCCCACCCGGAATTCGATCGCTAAGCCCGCGGACGCGGCCTCCGCCTTGGCCCGTGCCACAGCCCGCGGACTCAGGTCCACACCCAGTACCTGATGGCCCCGGCGTGCCAGGCCGAGGCTCTGGGTCCCGATGCCACAGCTGCAGTCGAGGATGCGCTTCGAGCCGGTGCCGAGACACTCCCCGATTACCCGGTCCAGCGCCTGACCTTGGCGTTCGACCGAGCCGGCCCAATCATGGTAGACGAGGTGGTAATCGTCAGCCAGGCCATCGTAGAAGGAAACGTTCTCGTTACTCATGGATTCGCCGAAGACACCTCCAACCTACAATCTAGGCTACCGCACCGGTCGATCGGAGCTGAAGATGTCGCGGGTCACGACCCACGACCCATCCAGCTGCCGCCGAAGCACGTGCAGCCAACGGCCCGTGTCTTGGAGGGATCCGTCTGCCAGAGACAGCGAATAGGTCCCGCGCGCGTACGCGCAGTCCCCACAGCCATCCACC
The DNA here is from genome assembly GCA_050732635.1 of Longimicrobiales bacterium. Classification (GTDB taxonomy): domain Bacteria; phylum Gemmatimonadota; class Gemmatimonadetes; order Longimicrobiales; family RSA9; genus JBOHRE01. The sequence goes on from JBOHRE010000004.1 coordinate 61,664, forward strand.
TCCTCGACCTCTACTTCGTACACGGACACGCGCGGAAGCCGATCCAGTAGTTGACGTACCGCTTCCCAGCCTCGCACGTCCGGTTGGTTGGGCGGCATCATGACAACATCGCGAGCGTAGAGCGGCGCCAGCGCGTCAAAATCGCCATCGAGAACGCAGTTCGCATGATTCTGTTCCGCTGCCGTGATCGACGCGATGTCCTCGGAACCAAGCGAGCTCAGGTCTCGGGCCATTCTGTTGTTCCCGGAAGGATTGGTCTGGCTTCTTCAGATACGGAAATCATTCGGCGAAGCTCGGTGGCCATGACTGGCGGCCCGGACCTCTTCCAAGTATCGCGTGACGCGAACGTCCAGAGCCTCGGGATAGGCGTAGCAAAGGCCAACTGCGAGCTCCCGAGCGATTCGACGAAACAACTGCAGAGCACGGAAGAGCGCAGCCCAATTTTCGGCCGCATCCGCTCCGACGAACGTCGACTCCAGCTCAGCCCATGTTCTCTCGTCCAGCTGGCGCTTTAGCCCGCGCCCAAGAACACCGAACCGGACCGACCAGTCCCGTCCCATGGCCACTCGCCACTCCAGCATACGACGAAGCAAGCCGAGCTTCAGCACCACCTCGAGGCTGTACTTGGCCGGAAGCAGCTCGTCCCGCCAGAGATTCTTGGCTACGTATGTCGTCTCCCAGAAGAACTCCTCGACCACCGCCAGAAACTCCGGCTCGGTCGGCTTGGTGATCACATAGGCCCGGTAACTTGGTGACGGTAGCCCGGCCGAAAGCCCGTCCTTGTCGAGCAGGACCTCGCACCCGAGGTCGAGCTCCTCGGGAAGCGCGGTCGCCAGGCTCACGCGCTTCAGCGCCTCGATACATGTGATGCTGAAGTCGATTTTGCTCCCGTCCTCATACAGCGCCAATTGCATGGCGTAGGGCAAGCCACCGGGCTCCTGCCCTCGCTCTTCGTAGCGAACCAGCACGGAACCGAATGTTGTCAGCCATTCCGGCCGAAGAAACCTCTCCAGGTCCGTGACATACAGGATCACGTCGTAATCCGAGAAGCGATCCAGGCTCGCCTTCTCGGAAGATCTAGAACCCGTGAGCAGCACCGCACGCACCGTTTCTTGACGTTCCGCCCAGCGCACGAGCCTTTGAAGAGGTGCCGGCAAACTGTTCACGTCACGAATCATCGTCCACGCGACAAATGCACAGCACCGGCAACACCGAATCGGAGGGCGCGTGGCGGCGAGCCCGTGGGCTGGCGCTCATGTCGTGGCGACGCGCGCTGACAGCGCCGCGTACAGGTCCCCGTCGGCGCGGAGGCGGTCGTCCTCCAGCCACTCTGGCTGCACGTTCGCCCCCGCGTCAGCCAACGTGCGGAGGATCGTGCGATATCCGTCCTCGTCCGCGCGACGCTCCACGAGCCAGGCGTGCAGCGCCCACACGAGCGGCGGCGTTCCGAAGACCGCGTCCGTCACATCTGTCGGCGCACCCCGCTTCAGCAGGAGCTCGACGAGCCTCCAGTTACCCAGGTATGCTCCGATATGGAGTGCCGTATGCCCATCCTTCGGGGCGCGCGCTCCAACCTCCACGCCCTGGTCCAGCAGGAATTCCACAATGTCGCGCTGGTCATACCAAGAGGCCATAATGAGTGCGGCCGCCGCGTCGGCCGGGGATACGGTGCGCGCCGGCTCAAAGTAACGCGCGACGAGGTCCAGTCGGCCGATGCCGGCAGCCTCCTCCAAGTTGACAGGGGCGCCGCGGGCTGCCATGTGCGCCGCGGCGTCGGGGCAGCCGTTCATGAGGCATGACCGCACGATGCCCGCAGCCACGCGCGCGCCGCGCTCGAGCAGCAGATCGGCGAGCGCGTTCTGCACGCCCGCCTGCCGCGGGTGCGCGCTGGTGACCACAAGGCCGAGTGTCGTCCAGCCACCGCCGTAGACATCGGCCTCGGCGTCTACCGCGGCGCCGGCCTCGAGCAGGCAACGCGCGATGGCCACGATGTTCGCGGGTGTCCTCTGCCGGTAGTTCTCAACGCCATTGGCGGACACGTAGTGCAGGAGCTTGGCGCGGTGCTGGCGGCTGGATCGTGCGTGCACGAGGTCGGGATGCGCAGCGAGCAGCCGCTCGAGCATCGCGAGATTTCCGGATACGATCGCGTCCGCCGCGAGCTCGAACGCGGAGAGAATGGATTCCGCGGCGGAGAGCCCCTCGATGTGGCGCACGAGCTTCGGCCAGCTCGCGAACCCGTGCGCGCGCGCGATGACGAGCTGCGCCTGGGACACGGCGCAGTCCGCCGGGGCCAGCCGCTCACGCGCGAACTCGGCGATCTGGCGTGCGCGGCGTTCTGCCTCGCGCTGCGCCGATTCGGGGGCCTCCGGCTCGAGCTCGAGCAGCCCGTCGATCCACGACGCTACCCACGATTGGATCGCGTCGTCGCCGGATCGACACGCTTTGGCGAGCTCCTTGACGCGCTTGCCGTACTGCTCCAGGTCAGGCCGCGGCGGCAGCGGCAGGACGTCCTGCGGGTTTGGATACATACGAATCTACCACTTCATGCCAGATGGCTCATCACGTTGATCACCGTACCATTGGGGTCCCGCACAAAGAAGCGGCGAACACCCCACGGTTCATCCGTCAGTGGATACACGATCTCCATGTTGCGGTCCACTGCACGTGCATGCACTGCGTCAACGTCCGCGACCTCAATCGTCAGCGCAGCACCAGGAGTCCGACCACGTGCAGGCATATCCTCGACCACCGAGATTTGCGCAGTCGGATTGGCGGGCGACACGAAGGTCATGATCCAGCCCATATCCATGGCGAGCTCGAACCCAAGAAAATCTTCATAGAACTCGCGACTCTTGCCCAGGTCGCGCGATGCAATGTCAGGGACCACTCGCCGTATGCTCATGCAGGTGTCTCCTTCTGTGGCTTGCGGCACCTATCCGACCACGCTAGTAGCTGCGCCGCGCCCGTTCACATCCCTGCACTGCCCACCACGGGGCCGCGGCTTGTCCGCAGCGCTGCAAAGCGTTGTCTCGTCACCACGCACTCGTTGACTTGCTTCGCGCTCCGCACCTGTCACTCAAGAATTTCCAGAACGAATCCTTGCGCGCGATCTTGCCTTGGGCGAATTCAAGGAGATCAACTCCCCGAACCTCCATTCGCTGTCCTGACACTGAGGTGCCGGTCAGTGTCCATTCAGAGACTCCGAAATCACCACAGAGCCTAATGGCGAGCAGTCCTCAGCTCACCGCCTTCTTCACGAGGGCGCCGATCCTTGCCTCTTCGGCGGCGGTCAACTCCTTCAGCGCGAACGAGGTCGGCCACATCGCGCCTTCGTCGAGGTTCGCCGCGTCGCTGAAGCCGAACGTCGCGTACCTCGATTTGAACTTCAGCGCGCTTTGGAAGAAGCAGACGACCTTGCCGTCCTTGGCATACGCGGGCATCCCATACCAGGTTTTCGGCGAGAGGGCTGGCGCGCTGGCTTCGATGATAGCATGGAGCCGTCTGGCCATGGCCTGATCCGGTCCCTGCATCTCGGCGATCTTCGCGAGCACGGCGCTTTCCCCGTCCGCCTTGTTCGCGCGCGTGCCGCGGCCCGCTTCCGCCTTCAGCTCCTGGGCGCGCTCCTTCATCGCAGCTCGTTCCTCGTCCGTAAATCCCTTGGACTTCTTGTTGATCGCAGTGGTGCTCTTGGCGGACTTTTGCGTGGGCTTCTTGGTGGTGCTCTTGCTGGACTTGTGCGTGGCCTTCTTTGGACTCATAGAAACCTCCTCATACTGACTTGCGTTGGAAAGCTCGCTGCAGTTCGAATGCGGCCTCGATATTCAACATGTCCTCCTTAGCTAGAGTCACAGTCGCGCTCTATGAAACCGGATACCGAGGCCAGTGACGAGAAACACCGTCGAACTCGATGCCGCGACACGGCCATAGCTTTCGCGCTCGGTCCAGCCAATCACTGCAGACAGCGCAGGCGTGAGAGAAACATTCCCCGTCGTATGCTCCAGGCCGAGCCCTTGCACGAATGCAGCGAACGTACCGGGATTCTGACCGTTCGGCGAATTGCCCGTATGAAGAAAGAACGTTGGTGTCAGCAGGATGCGCGTGCGCGAGCTGAGCGGGATATCATGGCGCATGAATACGAGATGTTCGTGCCAGCCAGTTACTGGAACTCCCAAGCGAGCGCCGAGCCCGAAGGGCCGAGGACCGCGCTTGACCTGTAAGTACCCGTGCACATATGGGTACAGCACGCCAGCCACACCGAGCCCGAGTTCGTAAGGATAGCAGTCTTCCGCCGGAACCCATCCGTAGGTGAAGCTGACTTCTGGGCTCCAGATAACGCGATCACACTGACTCGCGCAGTCGAACGACCAGAACCAGCCAGCATCATCGCCCGGAGGACTCGCGACCGTAACCCGCAGATCCAGGGCCGGACCGGCCATGACTTCCGCCGAGTGTACGGCCCCGAAGGTCGTGCACCCACTGAAAAGGACACTACCGAGTAGCAGTATCCGCGTCGAAAACGTCATCGGTTCTCTGCGCGCTTGTATGGCGGACGCGCGCAGCAGGTGTTGCAGCCAGAGCAGCTCGAGGAGGTTCGCCGCGAGCCCGACCGCCTTCATCCGGCTGATCACCATGATCGTCGTGCCGCTGGTCGTGGCCAGCGCGAACCAATGGTTATCTGAAGTATGCCCGTCGGGCCTGTCCGGTGAACTGCGCCTTCAGGATCCCGGAGTTGCCACAGCCACACGTCGAATCTCCACCGCGTTAATCCTCACCCCTGGTGCAGACCAATCGGATGCCGGTGGTGTGGCACGACGTGCTTGCTCCGCTGTCTCGAAGAGTACGAAGCCCAAGCCCTCGCCCTCAACAGGGTCCAGCCAGTAGCCACCGATGAACCCGTCGGCAGACTTTACCCGCGGCAGGATCTCGTTGGTAAACGCAGCCGCCGCGGCCGGGGCCTTCGCTGCATCAATCGCCAGTGTCACCAGGGCTGCGTACATTCGCCCCCTCCTTCGGTCCTATTCTGGATACCCGCCTAGCCAGTCAAGCACCCGCCGAGTTGCGGGGCGTATTTCAGATAACGTTTCCGGCTGTTCACGGCCCTTCTCAAGCGACATCCTTTCACGGCCTGCCGGGCCAGCGGCGCCGTCAGGCGCGGCGCGGCGTGAACCCAGCCTGTTATCCGCCGTCGGGCTCGTGCCGTGAATCTACCGGGCGTCAGCTCCGTCGCAGCGCTGGCAGTATTGACTCGTTACAGGCCTTCGGTTTAACAGGTCATCGATCCAATCGCGAAGGCGGGCGCTAGAACTGGTCTGTCCGCATGAGGCCGTGATGACCTCCGCTGAGAACGAATGCATAGAAGCCGGAGATGCTCTCCTCAAGCGACTTGAGAAGTGCAAGCGTGGCTCGTCGCCATTCTCTTGATCCGGAAAATATGTAGAACACCGTCTGCACACCATCTTGGTCGGTCGTGATCTGCGCGATCGCTGCATCCGGCCGCAAACGGGCTAGGTGCTTGTGCGCTGCCTCGAGCGTGACCGCTGTGTCGCCTGCCTCGCCTTGTGGAAGTTGCGAGCGCCAAAGCGTGCGTAGCGCTCGCGCGGCACCCCACTGCTCCAGGATGCGCGGATACTCATGGAGCAATGGCACACCCGAGTCGGCGATTACGGTCAGCTCGGCCGAAGGGAAGATCGCGGCCAACCTTGGCGCATGAAACAGGGCGCCGTACGATCCGGCGCTCGCGCCTGCGACAACTAGCCGCTCAGGCCGCGGCACTTGGCTTCGGATCCACTCAATGACCGCCGTGACGTTGTCGTATCCCTGATGCTGAACCGAGGGAGCATTCCACGAGGCGTCGCCGTACTGCGCGACGGTATCTCCGACGTGAACATCCCCGGTGCAGTAGGGCACGAATACGATAGAGTACTGCCGGAATGGATTCGCGGCGTTATCGAAGTCGAAGATTCCGCCAAATCCCTCGAGCTCGTGGTCTGTGACCGTGCGATCGAACATTCCGGAACAGCTGACCCACTCCCAGCACGCGCCACCACCCTGGAAGTAGACCATGAGCTTGGAGGGATCTGCGGCTTCATGGTAGAAGAACTGGAAGGGCGTGCCAAAGGCGCAGCCGGTGTCCCCTTCAGGTCGGATCACAAGCCACTTGGCGCTGTCTTGGACCGGATCTCTTGAGCCAAACAGCATTGTTCCCGAACCCGTAGCTTGCTTGCTCGGCCACATAGCCAGGAGTGCGCTCAGTGCCGCGACGCGTGCGATTTGTCTCATCGGTCCATTCTCACTCAAGGTCCTGCGATTCCGCCAGTGCGAGCCCGATGGCGGAGAACGTTTCCAGGCTGGCGAACCCGGCGCGCCGGGACCTCACCAGTTCAAGAATCTTCGAAACCACACGTCCCTCGACCGCTTCGAGACGGTCGCGCCGGGTTTCTCCGGAGCGGCTCCGCCAGGAGCCGCGGAGGCCTGGGGTCGGACAACGAACTCGCGGCTCACCCGTACTTCTTGTACAGCCGCTCTCGGACTTCTTCCCAGGGCACAGCCGACTTCGGATCCGCTCGGTGCTCCTCCAACCGGCGATCCAGTCCGGCCTTCTGCGCCTCGGTGAGCGGCAGCCCCTCCGGGTCCGCGGCGATGCTATCCCAGAGATCTTCGACCAGCTGGATTCGCTCGGCCACCGACAGCTTCAGCAACTCCTCGATCGGCACACTCGACATGGATTCTCCCTTTGCCGGATTCCCTGGGCCTAATCTGCTACAGAAGCGCTGAGCGGAACATGGCGGTTAACGTTGCAGCGTTTACGACGGCCGCGCGAGGAAGGGCGCAGGCCCGCGCGAGCGCGGCTGTTCCGAAGGGCAAGGCAGCCGCAGGCCGCCGCAGCGTGAACGCGATGTTATACGCAGGCCTTCGTGGGCTGGTCAGCGCTAGTTCGTCCGCGCTCCGCCGAAGTAAAGCACGTTGGGGGCGTCCGACCGTGCCATGGCAATATCCATGACACCGTCCTCATCGATGTCGCCCGTTGCGAAGCCGTACGCCACACCTTGTTCATCACCGAATGGAACGGCGGTGAACGCGCCAACCCCGTCGTTGAAGTACGCCACGGGGCGAGCCTCCACGTATCCGACGATGACATCCACGTGTCCGTCGCGGTTCAGATCGGCGAGCTCCAGCGCGTACGGCGTGACGTGCCTATCGCCAAGGGGTTGACCAGAATCAAAACCACCACCCTGCCGTCCGAAGAAGATCGAGGGCCCCTTAGTTTCGTCGATTGCCACGAGATCGAGCAACCCATCGCCGTTCAGGTCGTCGGCCTCCGCTTCACGAATTGCGGCGTCCGGAGGACCGAACGCGACGTGCTCATTAAATACACCATGGCCGTCGTTGAGGTAGATTTGACTCCGTCCGCCTTCGCGGTGTGGCACGGCTAGGTCGATCCAGCCATCGCCGTTGAAGTCTGCGGGCGTAATGGTTGTGGACGACTCTGAGGAGAACGGGCTGCAGTCCGCATCGAAGCGCCCTTCTCCGCGATTGATGCAGACGTAGTTGAAGCCGCTGCTATCACCGGTGCGGTTGGCGACGACGATGTCAAGCTGCCCATCGTTATTCACATCCGCCACGTTGACATGACGCGTAGGCCACTCGCCCTGGCCGAACGAGGAGCCCGCCGTGAACTCACCCTTGCCGTTGTTGATGTAAACGACATTGGGATCCGGATCGTCATTACTGATCACAACGTCCAGATCACCATCGGCGTCGATATCCACCAAGACCCCGGAATAGGATCGATCGGCGACCTCAGCGAGCTGGCGGGGAGCTCGAAACTCGCCGGTTCCGTCCCCAATGAGCAGGATGTCGCTGAGGGGCCAGTGCCGACCCTTAACTAAGACGATGTCGAGGTGGCCGTCCTGATCGAGATCGCCGATGCTGACATTGGCGGACGTGGCCGCTTCTTGCTCGAGAAGCACGGCCCGGTCGAACTGAAGGAGACCTGCCGGCGAATCGCCCTGTGGTGTAGCCGCCGGCATGCAGCTGAGCGACGCCGTAGGTCCGAGTGCTGCCACGGCCACAAGGCGAGAAAGGGGCAGGCGGACTCGCTTCGTCATCATAGAACCCTCCGTAGCCATGGCTCTGCGCCGGGCGAATTTTGCTCTATCTGCGCCAGAAGAAAGGCTTGCACATAACGTTTCCAGGCTGGCGACCCGGCGCACCGCGACCTCACCAGCCGCAATCACCTTCGAAACTACACAACCCTTCGACTGCTCAGAGAAGGTCGCGCCGGGTCTCCGGAGCTCGCGAAGCGAGCGGAGGCGCCAGCCGTTTGTTATCTGCCGTCTGCCGCGCGCCGCAGGCGCTCCCGTGTCCTCAGCCCAACGATCAGTCTGAGCGGTGTTTGAGCAGCCCCTCCAAATCACGCCACCCATAACCACCGTGGAACTCGCCATTGGCTGCGATCAGTCGCTCGGCTCCCATCCGTTCATAGAAGCCGTTGGAGGTACTTCTCGCATCACCGAACAGGAGCATCGAGTTGATGCCGCGGGTCACCAGACCCTGGGCGACCGCGCAAACGAGCCGCCGCCCCAAGCCACGCTTCTGATACTCCCTCAGAACGTAGATCTTGTTGAGTTCGCCCTTGAATTCCCCGAGTTCTTCTTCCGTGTAGGGCTGACCCTTGGCAAATCCGACGAGCCGCCCTTCCGATGTTTCAGCCACAATGCAGAACCACTCGGGATCAGGCTCCGAAAAGGCTTTCCTCCACTGCTGCTCCCGCACCTCAACAGCCGGGCCTGGGCCATGGGTCTCGTTGAAGGTCTGGACGTGCAGGCGCACGAGCGGATCCAGGTCCGTGACCGTCGCGTTCCGCAGACGCAGATCATGATGCGCCGGAGCGGTGCCAGACATTCCACTCATGAGCAACTCCTCGGACCATAACCACGGCAGATGGCAGATAACGTTGGGCGGTTTCCGAACTCACTGCCAGGTGAGTTCCCGAAGGGCAAGCCGCCGCAGGCGGCGCCGCGGAAACGGACGTGTTAGCCGAAGCGGCCGCAGAGCGACGATCAATGCCGGCTGCTCACCAGAGCCCCATGGGGCGGCCTCCCGGGGCGGGGCGCCATTGGGCGGGGAAGCGCGATTGCCGCTCCGCACCCGGCGGCGGCGCGCGTCGAAACCGCCGGTCAACTGGCGCGCGGTAACGCGGCAATCGCGCGCCAGTGGGGCAACCTCAAGAATGTTGCTCTGAATATTGAGGGCCGTTTCGGCTAACGGGCTATGTGGTTTGCGACCGGAGCCCGCGCCAGCGGGCGGAGGTCCCGAAGCGAGCCCGTCCATGAGCTCTCAGCGCGCAGCGGATTCAACGCCGATGGCTCTGCAGGGCTCCACGGATTACGCGAGCGAAGCGAGCGCAACCTGGGAGCCCCCCTCGAGGAGCCCGAGGATCCGTGCGCGCCCACCGAGATGTCCGGCGCGAGCGGAGGGCCTGCCGGAGCCCGGCGCGCATGCGTCGAGGAGCAATTCGCGCATGCGCCTGGAGGCAGAAAGCGCAAACCATCACGTTATGAGGCGTACGCTCCCACGCCATGCCGAGGGACTGCACACATGCCACTTCGAGAACGACGCCTAATCATTCGGTGCGGGCAGGAACTCCAGCCGCGGCCAACGCGTGCTGCAGCCGTTGCTGAAGTTCGCGCATGGTAACCAGCTGTTTTTGTAGTTGAACGCTGAAATGACGCCGAAAGAGCGCCATGATGTATAAATTGTTTCGCGTGGCCTCATCAACGCGAAGCTGTAACGCACCTTCAGGAAGAAATGCTATCTCTCCGATCAACGTCCCTTCCCCAGGTATTGTCTGCTGCTCAAATGTGTTCGTCAGAGGGCCATAGCTGATGTATGGCCTAAGGCGCCGAATGAACTCGAAATCAAACTCTAACGTGATGCGATGCAACGAACGAAGGAAATCCTGCTGCTGCTCAAAAACCGCGATGATTGCGCTTTGCAGGTCTCTGTCCTCTATCTGGCCAAGACCACCGGAGACCTTGGCTGCCTCATAATTCGCCCGGGCTGGGGCGTAAGGCGCCCCCATGTGAATCCGGCGCAAGACGGACTCGGGCGGTTCTGACGTCTCTGGCAAATCATGCCACTCAAGGTACAGCTTCTCAGCAGCCGCGGCCGTAGGACCGTACACTCCTGCAAGCCATTCAACATTCGGAATTTCTACCGCAAGATCCTCCGTTATACCGGCCAACGCTCGATGAGCTTCACGGCGTTCGGTCCGCCGCTCTCTTCGGTTCTCCACCAAGAACGAGAGCGAAACGCCAAGAAACACCACTAGAAGCTCGGCGAGAAGCAATCCAATCGATTCCATGGCCTAGGACTCGGCTGTTCGTGAGCAATGCTTTGACGTGGGCCCGGGCTACTTCCGTTTCATTCCATTTTGTCCCATGACGACCAGTCCCTGAAGAAGGACGCCTCTCATTGGTGCTTCTCCAGCAAAGATGTGGCCGAAAGGACCTTCCCAGAATCGATGGGCCCCCCCCGGCGTGGGAGCGTATGCCTCATAACGTTCAGGGCGTTCACGAACCGCGCAGCGGTTCCGGCCGGCCCATGGTGCTGAGGCAAGTCCGCACGGTTCACCGGCCGGCCAGGGCGCGCAGCGCCCGCAGCGTGAACGCGCGTGTTAGGCGAAGCGTAGCGCGGTGGTGGCCCGGCGGTTCCGCGTCGGCGCGGGCTCACGCGCCAGCCCTGGCGATCCCTCGGGCGGCCCACGCGCGCGCCCGGAGGCGAATCCAACCGCTTGGTTCTGGCCCCAACTCGCTCCGAAGCCGTTCGCGAAGCCGTGCCCGATCCGGTTCACTCAAGCCTCGCACGTAACCGGGCGCCGGCCCTTGTCCGCCGAGAAACGGCGACCAATACGCCTCGAAGCCCTCGAACGGTGTGGGCAGGTCGAGCGACGAAACCTCGACCTCTCTGAGATCGGCCATCTCGAATGCCCGCTCGAGCGCATCGGGGTGACAAATCGGGAACCGGCGACCTTCGTCGAACTCCGCCGCCCGGGGATCGAGCGCCACCGCGGTATCCCAGAACCGACGCAGGACCTCCATGCCTTGGGCGTAGTCCCACACGTAGACCGCCACCGAACCGCCGGGCCGGACCGTGCGCGCCATCTTGCGAACCATGGCCACCGGATCCGGAACGAAGTTCAGGACAAGCCCGCTCACGGCCGCATCGAAGCTGGCCTTCTCGACTTGCAGCGCGGTGGCTTCGGCCACTTCGAAGTGCACGCGGCTGTCCGAGACGTGCGTTCGGGCGTGGGCCACGTAGCCCGCGGACCGGTCGATCCCGAGCACCTCCTTGGGCGAGGCGTGCTGTAAGATGATCTCACTCAGGGCGCCCGTGCCGCAGCCGACGTCGAGCCACCGAAGCCCGGCAGGCGGTGCCAACCATCGTACGAACCGCTCGCCCGCCGCACGGCTCCAGCGCCCCATGAACGCCTCGTACGCGTCGCCGTCCGCCCATTCATCAATGCCGTGATTCGGGCGCATAAGACGCCTCTCGCAAGAGGGATTGCCTGGACCTTTCACAGCCGAATCCGCGCTACGTTTCGGCTAACGTTTCTTGCGTTTCCGAACCCGGAGAGCTCGGCGCGACCCGTGCCTCGCACGGGGCGTGACGAGCCGGAGGGTTGGGCCAGAGGGGCGCCGCTAGGCGACCCAGAGCCGGAAACGCGTCAGTTATCCGCTGCAGCAAGACCGACCCGCCCCGTCGGCATACTCGAACCCAACTACGTCTCGTCGTGAACTCTCATCCATCGACCAGTTCCAGAGCGTGACGGTTGAACTAAACCGCCCCGGAGGCCCAAGGCCGGGTCGGCTTGAGCGATTTGTTAGACGCCCTCAAAGGTACATCCCGGGCACATCCTTTACAGAACGTTATGGGCTGATGGTTTACAGTTCTCCCTGTTACCCTGTGGGCATCTTCGAACCGGGAGCCGGCGATGCCATGGAGAACTGCCACCGTGGAAACCG
>JBOHRE010000005.1:0-69018 GCA_050732635.1 Longimicrobiales bacterium
CTCTACGAGGGGACGTCGCCGCGCCGCGGCGGCGTGGAGGCGCGAGTCGACGAACTCGCCGTGCGCATCGCCGCGCCCGAACGCTGCCCGCGCTACACGGCGGCGGTCATCCACGGCGTGCGCGTGGCGCCCTCGCCCGGCTGGCTCGCGGCGAGGTTGCGCGCCGTGGGGTTGCGACCGATCAACAACGTTGTCGACGTCACGAACTACGTGCTGTACGAGCTGGGCCAACCGTTGCACGCGTTCGATCTGCAGCGGCTGGAGGGTGGGCAGATCGTGGTGCGCACTGCCGTGGCCGGTGAGACGCTGGTCACGCTCGATGGTGACGCGCGCGAGCTGACGGCGGACATGCTGGTGATCGCGGACGCCCAGCGTCCTGTCGCGCTGGCCGGCGTGATGGGCGGGCGCGATTCCGAGGTGACCGAGGCCACCCACGCGATCGTGCTCGAGTGCGCGCTGTTCGAGCCGCGCAGTGTGCGGTCGACGCGTCGCGCACTGGGCATGAACACCGAGGCGACGTACCGCTTCGAGCGCGGTGTCGATCCGGAAGGGCTGGAGCGTGCGCTGCGGCGCGCCGTGGCCCTGATCCAGGCGATCGCCACGGACGACGCGCGGTCGCCCGACATGGTCGACGTGTGTGCGCGGCCGTGGCACGCGAACGAGCTCGAGCTCCGGCTGGAGCGAGCCGCGCACGTGCTCGGCATGCGGTTCGAGGCCGAGCAGGTGGTCGACCTGCTCGAGCCGATCGGCTTTCAACACACGCTCATCGAAGACGGGCGAGTGCGATTCCGCGTGCCCGGGCACCGGGCGTACGATGTCGCGCGTGAAATCGATCTGATCGAGGAAGTTGCTCGCCGGCGCGGCTACCAGGCCTTTCCGGAGACGTTACGGCCGTTCCGTCCCAGCGCAGTGCCCGATGATCCGATGGCCGCACTCCACGTACGGGTGCGGAACAAGCTCGTCGGACGCGGGCTGGTAGAGACCCGCACGGCGCCGTTCGCGCCCGAGGCGTTCGGCGAAGTTGCCTTGCAGCTGCCGTTGTCGGCCGAGGAAAGCCGGCTGCGCAGCGCGCTGCTTCCCGGGCTACTGCGCGGGATCGAGCACAATTGGGCACGCGGCACGCGCGACATCCGGCTGTTCGAGATCGGCACGGTCTTCTTCGAAACGTCGCCGGACGCACCACCGGGCGAGCGAACACGGCTCGCGCTGGTGCTGAGCGGCGCGCGAACTCCGCCGCACTGGGAGTCGGGCGCCGCGGACCTCGACCTGTGGGACCTGAAGGGCGAAGCCGAGGCGCTGGCCGCTCTGCTCGGACACACGCTCGAGCCGGCCGCGGACGCGAGCCTGCCTGGCTTCGCGGCGGTTCTCGATCCGGCGAGGAGGTTCGCGCTTCGTGACGCGGCTCGCGAGATCCGGGGCGCTGCCGGTGCCGTGCGCGCCGAGGCGCTCGACGCGCCCCGCTGGGCGGCGCCCGTCTGGGCTCTCGAAGTCGAGCTGGTGCCCGGAATGGCGCAGCCCGCCGCGATCCAGTACCGTGCGTTGCCCGACTACCCTGCCACGGAACGCGACCTCGCGTTGCTGCTGCCCGATGGACTGGCGGCCTCGCGGGTTCAGGACGCTGTGCGCGAGAGTGCCGGGCCGCTGCTCGAGAGCGTGCGGGTGTTCGACCTCTACCGCGGCGCCGGCATTCCTGCCGGCACGCGCAGCGTGGCGTTCAACCTGCGCTTCCGGGCAGCGAATCGGACGTTGACCGATGCCGAGGTCGACGACGCCCTCGGCCGTGTTCTCGAGCATCTGCAGGAGGAGCTTGGTGTCGAGCGGCGCTGAACGCGGGGCTTCGCCAGCTCAGGAGTGGAACCGCTTGGAGCTGGCGACCCGTCGCTTGATGAATGAGTGGGACGCGACGCGGCGCCGGCTGGAAGCGGCCCAGGAGCGGATCACCGAGCTGGAGGCTGCGGTGCGCGATCTGTCGGGCGGCGACCTGGATCCGGTCGCGATGCAGCGGCGTCTGGCCGTGCTGGAGACGGAAAACAGCGAGCTGCGCGAGCGGCTCGGCGAAGCCGGTGCCCGCGTCCATGCCATCGTTTCGCGGCTGCAGTTCCTCGAGGAGGAGGCGTGACCGATCCGCGCAAGGCCACCGTCACGGTCGATATCGCTGGCGAGCAGTACAGCATCCGGACCGAAGCGGATCCCGACTATGCCAGAGAATGTGCGTCACTCGTCGATCGCACGATCGCCGAGGTGCTGCGGCAAGGTCCACTCGTCGAGGCGCACAAGTCGGTGATCCTGGCGGCCCTGTCGCTCGCAGATCAACTCCTGCAGGTCCGCCGACAGGGCTTCGAGGACGCGCGCCGGCGTGGCGAGCTCGCCGCCAAGCTGGCCGCCGACATCGAGTCCGCGCTGGCCGCGTCCGACCTTGCATCCGGCCGCTGACGCGGCATAGCTTCCAACCGATCGAGGCATCCGGGCGGCATGCGCGGTGTCTCCTCACTGTCATTCGCCTGCCTCAGGCGCTCCACGCGCCTTTTGGAGTAGTCCATGAGCACCTGGACGCTGATCGGCGCGGCCATGGCCGCGTCCGTCCTCATCGGTCTGCTGCTGGGCTGGGGTCTCGAGCGGCTGCGACTGCGGCGCGCGCGTGCGACGGCGGCCGAGGAAGCGGCCCGCATCATCCGCGCGGCGGATGCCGAGGCCGGGCGCCTGCGTCAGGAGGCGGCCCTCAAGGGCAAGGAAGAGGCGTTCCGGGCCAGGGAGGATTGGGAGCGCGAGGAGCTGCGCCGCCGCGATGAACTCGAGCGCCAGGAGCGGCGGCTCGATGAGCGGCAGACCAGCCTGGACCGGAAGTTCGACGTGCTCGACGAGAAGGAGCGCCAGCTCGAAGTGCGCGAGCGCGATGCCACGCAGCGAGCCGAAGAGACGGCGCGGCGCGATGCCGCTGCTGCGCAGCGCGCACTCGACGCGCAGCGCAAGCTCGAGGGCCTTGCGGGCATGAGCGCCGATGACGCGAAGCGGCTACTCATGCAGGACATCGCCGACGCAGCGCGCGCCGAAGCAGCCAACCGGGTCCGCGAGATCAAGGAGAATGCGCGGCGCGAAGCCGAGCGCGAGGCGAAGAACATCATCGCACTCGCGATTCAACGCATCGCCGCGGATCATACCGCCGAGAGCACGGTTTCGGTCGTCGCACTGCCCTCCGACGAGATGAAGGGCCGTATCATCGGCCGCGAGGGCCGGAACATCCGCGCCTTCGAGCAGGCCACCGGCATTGACGTCATCATTGACGACACGCCGGAGGCGGTGATCCTGTCGGGCTTCGATCCGGTTCGGCGGGAGACGGCGAGGTCGGCTCTCGAGAAGCTGATCATTGACGGGCGCATCCACCCCGGGCGGATCGAAGAGATCGTCGAGAAGAGCCGCAAGGAAGTGGAGGAGTCGATGGTGCAGGCGGCGGAGGCGGCGATGTACGAGCTGGGCGTCCACGGCGTGGCGCCGGAGATCGTGCGAGTGCTGGGCCGCTTGAAGTTCCGCACGTCGTATGGGCAGAACCAGCTGCAGCATGCCAGAGAAGTCGCGGTGCTGGCCGGCAACATGGCCATGGAGCTCGGTCTGGATGCGACCATGGCCAGGCGCATGGCGCTGCTCCACGATGTCGGCAAAGGCCTGACCCACGAGCACGAGGGTACGCACGTCGAGCTCGGCTACGAGCTGTGCAAGCGGTACCGTGAGCCGGACCAGGTGCTGAACGCGATCAGGGCGCATCACGACGAGGAGCCGCACCGCTATCCGGAAACGTTCCTGGTCACGGCCGCGGACGCGATCAGCGGCTCCCGGCCCGGCGCCCGTCGTGAGATGTTCGAGACGTACGTCAAACGCCTCGAGAAGCTGGAGTCCATCGCGCATGGCTTTCCAGGTGTCGAGCGCTGCTTCGCGATTCAGGCGGGCCGCGAGATCCGCGTGATGGTCGACCCGGATGGTGTCGACGATGACGGGATGACGCGGCTGAGCGAGGAAATCGCCCGCAAGCTCGAGGAGGAGTTGCAGTACCCCGGCCAGATCAAGGTCGTGGTGATCCGCGAGACGCGCGCGGTCGACTTCGCCCGCTGAGCGCAGGACGGCAATGGCTGCGAAGATCATCGACGGTGCGGCGATCGCGGAAGCGATGCGCGAGGAGCTCGCACGCGAGGCGGCGGCCTTCAGCCGATCGTTTGGCATCGCGCCCGGGCTCGTCACTGTGCTGGTCGGCCATGATCCGGCCAGTGAGGTCTACGTACGTATGAAAGGCCGCGCCGCGGAGCGCGCTGGCTTCGTCTCGCGCCAGGTCGCGTTACCGCAGAGCACACCGCACGATGAGCTGATCGAAGCCGTCGACCGCCTGAACGAGGATGGCGATGTCCACGGCATTCTGGTGCAGCTGCCGCTGCCGCCACAGATCCGCACCGATGAGGTGATCGCGCGGATCGATCCGGCCAAGGACGTCGACGGCTTCCATCCAAGCAACGTCGGCCGGTTGGCGATCGGCGATCCGCACGTGCTTGCTCCGTGCACACCGGCCGGCGTGGTCGAGCTGCTCGTCCGATCCGGCTATTCCCCCGAGGGGCGCCATGTCGTCATCGTCGGGCGCTCCACCATCGTCGGCCGACCGCTCGCCTTGCTGCTGCTGCGCGCCGGGCCGCATGGGAACGCGACCGTCACGGTCGCGCACAGCCGCACGCGCGACCTGGCGGGTTTGACCCGCCAGGCCGACATCCTCGTGGCGGCGGTCGGCCGACCCGGTCTGATCACGGGCGCCATGGTACGACCGGGGGCCGTGGTGATCGATGTCGGCGTCAACCGCGTCGCTGATGCGGCAACGGAGCGGGGCTACCGGCTGGTTGGCGATGTGGCGTTCGCTGAAGTGGCCGAGGTGGCGACGGCAATCACGCCGGTGCCGGGTGGAGTCGGCCCCATGACGATCACGATGCTGCTGCGCAACACGCTCGAAGCCGCGCGGCGAATCCAGGCGCACGCGGGAGTCGCATGACGCAGTATTCGCTGGGCTTCCGGAGCGCGCCCACTCCGTCGGCCGGGGACGCTGGGCCGCCCGAAGCGACCGATGGCGCAACGCGCGAGGCGGCACTGTCGATCGCGGCCGTGACCCGTTTGGCGCGGGAGGTGCTCGAGGGCGCGATTCCGCCGCTCTGGGCGGCCGGCGAAGTGGGAAGCTGGCGTCGCCACGAATCCGGTCACTGCTATTTCACGCTGCGCGACGCGCATGCGCAGGTCCGCTGCGTGATGTTCCGCGCCGACGCCGAGCGCCTGCCGACGCAGCCGGAAAACGGCACGGCCGTGCGCGTGCTCGGTGGCGTGACGCTCTACGAGCGGCGCGGTGACTTCCAGCTCGTCGTCCGCCGGCTCGAGGGCGTCGGTCGCGACGGGCTGTGGCGGCTGGCATTCGATCGCCTGAAGACGCGTCTCGAACGCGACGGGCTTCTCGACCCGAGCCGCAAACGCCGACTACCCCGCTGTCCGCTCGCCGTGGGCGTGGTCACTTCGCCGGTTGGTGCGGTCTTTCACGATATCGTTCGCGTGGTGGAGCGGCGCGCGCCCTGGACCCACGTCGTGTTCGCGCCGGCGCGGGTCCAGGGCGACGGTGCGGCGCGTGAGCTCGCCGCGGCCATCGAGCGGCTCGACCGGGCGCGGCTGGTCGACGTGATCATCGTCGCACGTGGCGGAGGCTCGATGGAAGATCTCTGGGCGTTCAACGAGGAGCCGGTCGCGCGCGCGATTGCCGGCTGCGTCGTCCCTGTCGTCTGTGGTGTCGGACACGAGACGGACGTCACGATCGCGGACCTGGTCGCCGACCTGCGCGCGCCGACGCCGTCGGCGGCTGCCGAGCTGGTGGTGCTCGAGCGCGACGCGCTGGCGGCGCAGCTCGCAACCTGGCGGAACGCGTTGCGGACCTCGCTCGCGACTCGCCTGAACACGCGCGGCCGTGACATCCACCGCTGGCGGGAGCGTCTGGGCGCGACGGCCGCGCACATGGTGCGCGAGCGCCGCCGCCGTCTCGAGCACTGTGCGGCACGTCTCGATGCGCTGTCCCCATTGGCATCGCTGGCGCGCGGATACGCCGTGCCGCGCGACGAGGCCGGCCATGTGCTGCGCCGCGCGGCGGATTTCCCGCCCGCCAGACCGTTTCGCTTGCGCATCGTCGACGGCGATATCCCCTGTCGCGTCGAGCAGCGAACCGGCGACGTGGAGCGAACGTGAGCGGCGCGCAGCGTGGCGGTCTGGAGGCGCATCTCGACCGTCTCGAGCGGATCGTCGGTGAGCTGAGCCGCGAAGATCTGGAGCTCGAGCAGTCACTCGCGCTGTTCGAGGAGGGGGTCGAGCACCTGCGCGAGGCCGAGCGCCTGCTGCGCGCTGCAGAGCTGCGTGTCTCACGTCTGGTCGATGAGGGCGGCGAGCCCACGCTCGAGCCGATGGATCCCAGCGGTCGCTGATGCACGCGAGCGCCCGACGGCTGGTCGACTCGCTCGATCATATCCGCGCCGCAGTCGACGTCGAGATCTCCCGCCTCGCCGCCGAACCCGTCGCTGCTGCTAGCCGCAGTGAGCAGGCACTCGCCTACGCCCTCGCCGCAGCGGGGAAACGGATTCGCCCCTTGCTCTGCATCGCGGCCTTCCGCGCCATTGCCGGTACCGTCCAGAGTACGCGCCGAGATGGCACGGCAGGCGAGTTCGGCGAGGTCGCCGCGCCGCTGCTGCGGCTCGGCTGCGCTGTCGAGCTGATCCACACCTACTCCCTCATGCATGACGACCTGCCGTGCATGGATGATGCGCCGCTGCGCCGCAACCGGCCGACCGCGCACGTGCTTCATGGCTCGGTGCCGGCCATGGTTGCCGGGCTGGCGTTGATTCCGCGCGCGTTCGCGTTGCTCGATCAGGCCGCGCAGGACCTCGGGCTCACACCTGAAACGCGTGCGCTGCTCGCCCACGAGCTCGCCACGGGTGCGGGGGCCGCCGGCATGGTGGGCGGGCAGCTGATGGATCTCGAGGCCGAGCGGCGCAGGCTGTCGGCCGCTGAGCTCGAGCAGCTGCAGGCCCGTAAGACCGGAGCGTTGCTGATCGCCGCGCTGCGCGTCGGCGCCCGGGCGGCCGGCGCCACCACGACCCAGCTGGAGGCGCTGACCGCATACGGCTGCGCCCTCGGACTTGCGTTTCAGATCGCGGATGATCTATTGGACGTAACCGGCCGAGAGGCGGTCACCGGCAAGGCCGCGGGCACCGACCAGGCGCTGGAGAAGGCTACGTTTCCGGCCCTGCTGGGTGTCGACGCCGCACGACGCCGCGGCTGGGAGCTGGTGCAATCGGCCCGGGATGCCCTGGCTCCGGCGGGTCTCGACACACCCGAGCTGCTCGCTCTCGCGCAGTTCGCGATGGACAGGAATCGATGATGGATACGATCGAACCGCCTTTGCTCGACAGCATCCCGGGACCCGCAGCACTCCGTGCGCTGCCGCAGGACCGCCTGGGCGATGTCGCGCGCGAGGTGCGCGAGCGCATGATCGACGTCATCAGCCAGGTCGGCGGTCATTTCGCTCCCGGCCTGGGCGTGGTCGAGTTGACGATCGCGCTGCATTACGTCTTCGATACGCCTCGCGACAAGCTGGTCTGGGACGTGGGCCACCAGGGCTACCCGCACAAGATCCTGACGGGCCGCAACCCCGAGTTTCCAACGATCCGCAGCCGCAGCGGACTCTCCGGCTTTCTGCGGCGCGCGGAGTCCGAGTACGACACGTTCGGCGCCGGCCACGCAGCCACGTCCATCTCGGCGGCGCTCGGCATGGCGACCGCGCGCGACCTGCTCGGTGACGACTACGAAGTCGTGGCGGTCATCGGCGATGGCGCGATGACGTGCGGCCTCGCCTACGAGGCACTGAACAATGCGGGGCATACGCACCGCGATCTGCTGGTCGTGCTGAACGACAACGAGATGTCGATCTCGCCCAACGTGGGTGCGATCAACAAGTACCTGACCCGGATCACGACGAATCCGCTGTACAATCGCCTGCGTGAAGAGCTGAAGAGCATCCTGCAAAAGAGCCCGGCGACCCTCGAGGACCTCGCGATCCGGCTCGAGGAGAGCGTCAAGAACATGCTCGTGCCCGGCACACTCTTCGAGGAGCTCGGGCTGCGCTACTTCGGGCCGATCGACGGGCATGACCTCGACGCGCTGGTCGACACGCTGCGCAAAGTCAGGCGCATGGAGGGACCGCGCCTCGTGCACGTCGTGACACGCAAAGGCAAGGGCTACGCACTCGCCGAGCAGAATCCAGTCGTCTGGCACGGCGCGACGCCGTTCGACAAGATCAGCGGCGAGGCAGCGAAGAAGAAGCCCGGTCTGCCCGCATACACGAAAGCGTTCGGCAGTGCGCTGGTCGAGCTCGGCGCCGTCGAGCCGAAGCTAGTGGTCATTACGGCCGCAATGCCGACCGGGACCGGCACGGCGCCGTTCGGTGATGCATACCCCGATCGCTACTTCGATGTGGGCATTGCCGAGGCTCACGCGGTCACGTTCGCCGCCGGCCTCGCCTGCCAGGGCGCACGCCCGGTCGCCGTTATCTACTCGACCTTTCTGCAGCGGGCATACGACTCGATCATCCACGACGTCGCGGTTCAGAATCTACCCGTGGTCTTCGCCATGGATCGCGCCGGGCTGGTTGGCAACGACGGCGCGACGCACATGGGTCTGTACGACATCGCCTATCTGCTCGCGGTCCCGAACATGACCGTGACCGCTCCCAAGGACGGCGCGGAGATGGCCGCGTTGCTGCGCCTGGGCGTGCGGCATCTGCAGGGTCCGTTCTCGCTGCGCTATCCACGCGACAACGTGCCCGGTGCCGTGGCGCCCCTCGCCGAGATTCCGGACATTGAGCTGGGTAGCTGGGAGATCCTCCGACGCGGGCGCCGCGTGGCCATACTCGCGGTCGGCACGATGGTGCTGCCCGCGCTGGACGCCGCCACGCGGTTGGCCACCGAGGGGATCGACGCAAGCGTCATCAACTGCCGCTTCCTGAAGCCGTTCGACCGAGCGACGCTCGATTGGGCCCTCGAGCACCATGACGCGCTGCTGACCGTCGAAGATGGCACGGTCGTGAACGGATTCGGCGCGATGATCGCGCGCATCGTCGAAGGTGCGCGGCGCGCGCGACCCACACTGCGAGTGGGCGTCATGGGCGTCCCGGATGCGGTGATGGAGCACGCCTCGCGCGCGGAGCAGCTCGCCGAAGTCGGGCTCACACCCGCCGGCATTGCCGAACACGCCAGGTTCTTGGTAGAGGGGACTCGAATCGAACCCGTGCGCGAGCTCGCCTAATGGCGACCTCGGCGAGCCCGACCGTGCGCCGGGTCGGCGTCGTCGGCCATCGCCGCTACGCTACACTCGCCGCCGCGCTCGACGCACTCCGGCGCTGCGCCGATACGCACGAGCTCACGCTGCTCGCCGAGGACTGGCTGGCCCCCGCACTGCATGCCGAATCCTTCGACGGCCCCGAAGGATTCGATGCCGGTCCGCTCGATCTGCTGATCACGCTGGGCGGCGACGGCACGCTGCTCCGTGGCGCGCGACTCGTCGTGGCTGCCGAAACACCGATTCTCGGCGTCAATCTCGGCCATCTCGGTTTTCTGACCTCGGTCGGTCCGGATCACCTGGACGACGCGCTCACCCGTGTGCTGCGGGGCGATTGCTGGATGGATCGCCGGATGACGCTGGAAGCCCGCGTCGTCCGTGCCGGCCAGGTCGAGGAGCCCGGCTTCATCGCGCTCAATGATGCCGTGATCCACAAGGGTGGATCGGCACGCATGATTCGCCTCGCGCTCAAGGCAGGTGAGGCCATGGAAGAGGTCGGTACGTACAACGCCGATGGCATCATCGTGTCGACACCGACCGGTTCGACGGCCTATGCGCTCTCCGCCGGCGGACCGATTGTCGTGCCCACCATGGACTGCATTCTGGCGACGCCGATCTGCCCCCACACGCTCGTGATCCGACCGCTCATCGTGCCTGCCAGCTTCGTGCTCACGCTCGAGATCCTGACTCCGCTCGAGGACGTGTATCTGACCGTCGATGGCCAGGAAAGCGCGTCTCTGACACCCGATGACTGCGTCGTCATCCGCCGGGCACCCACCTCCGTGCCTCTCATTCGCTTCCATGGACATACATTCTTCGGCACGCTGCGCCGCAAGCTGCACTGGGGGATCGAGCGGGGCGACGAGCGGATCTGACGGCGCGTCGACGTCGACATGAACGTCGACCTCGAGCTCGGAGCCGGCGTACTCATCCAGCTATTGAATCGTCTCTTCGGCGCAGGGTATACTCCGGCATGCTGCTCGAGCTCAGAATCGAGGACTTCGCCGTCATTGATCGGCTGACGGTGCGGCTCGGACGCGGCCTGAACGTACTGACGGGCGAGACCGGCGCCGGCAAGTCGATCATCGTCGACGCGCTCGCACTGCTGCTTGGTGAGCGCGCCAGCTCGGAGCTCGTGCGCCCCGGTGCGGCGCGCGCCGTCGTCGAGGGCGTGTTCGAGATCGCCGGGCGCACCGGGATCGTCGAGCTGCTGGCGGAGCAGGGGATCGAGCCTGAGGACGGGCTGCTGATTCTCCGCCGCGAGGTGGCTGCTGCGGGTCGGAACCGGGCCTGGGTGAACGGCGCCGCCGCGACCGCCTCGCTGGTCGGCCGCGTCGGTCGCCTGCTCGTGGATCTGCACGGCCAGCACGAGCACCAGAGCCTGCTGCGTGCCGATGCACAGCGCCAGATCCTCGACGCCTTCGCTGGCGCCGGCGAATTGGCGCAGGAGGTCGCGCTCGCGCACGCCGAGCTGCGCGCTGCTGAACGCGAGCTGGCCGCGCTGGACCAGCGCGCGCGGGACGCCGAGCAGCGTTCGGATTTCCTGCGCTTTCAGCTGCGCGAGATCGACGAGGCGGCGCTCGAGCCCGGCGAGGATACACGGCTTCAGGACGAGCTGGGCCGGCTCGAGCACGCCGAGGAGCTGGCGACGATCGCCGAAGCGCTGCATCAGCAGCTCTACGCCAGCGATCGGTCGATCGCCGATGCACTCGCGGGCGCACGCCAGGAGCTCGACAAGGTGCTGCGCATCGACCGCTCCGAGGAGCCGCTGCGCGAGCTGCTGGAGACCGCCTACTACAATGTCGAGGAAGCCGGGCGACGGCTGGGCGACTACGCGCGCGGCGTCGAGCACGACCCGGCCCGCCTCGACCGGCTGCGCCGACGTCAGGACCTCATCTTCCGCCTGCTGCGGAAGTACGGCCCAAGCATCGAGGACGTGCTGGACACGGCCCGCTCAGCGGGCGCCGAGCTCGCCCTGATCGACGACTCGGAGACGACACGCCGCGACCTGGACGAACGTGTTCGCGCCGCCCGCGCACAGCTCGGCCAGCATGCTACGAAGCTCAGTGCGATCCGCCGCAAGGCGGCGCGTCGGCTCGAGGGCGCGGTAACCCGGCTACTGCCGGGCATCGCGTTGCCGGAGGGGACCTTCACGGTGCGCCTCGTGCCCGGCGCGCATCTCACCGCTAGCGGCGCGGAGGACGTCGAGTTCCTCGTCGCGCTGAACCGCGGCTTCGAGTCCCGCCCGCTGGCGCGCGTCGCATCCGGCGGTGAGCTGTCTCGCATCATGCTCGCTCTGCGCACCGTCCTGGCTCGCGTCGAGGATGTGCCGTCGGTCGTGTTCGATGAGATCGATGCGGGCGTCGGAGGGCGCGTCGCCCAGCAGGTGGCCGACCGGCTGAAGGAGGTTGCTGCGGCGCATCAGGTCTTCGCCATCACGCATCTTGCGGCCATCGCGGCGCGCGCGGACACGCACCTGCGGGTCGACAAGATGCCCGGGCCCGATGGCCGGGCCGCGGCTGTGATCGTGCCGCTCGACGGCAACACGCGCGTCGCCGAGCTGGCACGCATGCTCGGCGGCGATGCCGCGAGCGCCGCCAGCCTGCGTCATGCCGAGTCGCTCATCGCGCAGGCCCGCTAAAGGGCCGCCGCCGTGGGGCGCCGCCGTGGGGCGCCCTCTGCGAGCCCGCCCCGGCCGCTCAGAACGCGTACTTCAGACGCAGCACGGCAAGGCGACCGATGAGCGGCGTGCCCGGATAGCTGCGGTACTCCTCATCCAGCAGGTTCTGGACGCTGAGCTGAACGGCGGCGCCGATCATACCCGGGAATGTGTAGCCGAGCGTCACGTCGAATAGCGTGTAGCTCTCCACGCACGTCTCCGTGGCGGTATTCGACGGGTCGATGCAGCGCGTCCCCGTGAAGACGCCCGACTGCACGGGAAACTCGTTGTTGTAGCGGATGCGCGCCTCGCCGGCCAGACCACGGTCCGCATTGTTGTATTGCGTGCCGACCGTGAACTTGCGACTCGGCGCGTTGAGCGTGACCACGCCCAGTGCAATGCTTTCGGTCTCCCAATGGTCATCGCTGACGAACGATGCCGTGCCATTGAGCGCCCAGTGATCGCCGACGAGCAGCGTGGCAGCCAGGTCGGTGCCCCAGAGGTCGAGCTCCTCGTCGACGTTCGTGTATGTCGCGAGCAGTTGCGCGCCCGTCGCGTTGACTTGCGGCGCGGTGACGACGCCGAGGGGTACCTGCGCCAATCCGGCCGCGACCTGCGTTGCGGTCGCCGTCGCTTCGGCCTGCGACATCCCGAGATCCTGCATGAACCGCGGAACCAGGAATGCGGCGATGTCGGGCCCGCTCATGGTCAATAGCGGCGTCGAAACCGTGAGCGGCGTCACCAGATTCTCGCGCTGCGAGAACCACAGATCCGCCGCGAGCAGCAACCGATCGCCGAGAATTCCTTTGTAGCCGGCCTCGAACGTGCTCGTCGTCGACTCCTGGATGCGATCGATGTCCGGCAGATTCAAGGCACTGAGCGGAACCGGACCGCCCTCCGTGATGGCCATCGTGTTGATTGCGCCTTGCGGCTGAAGACTCGCCAGATACTGGACGAGGTTCGCCGGCAGCGCGCCCGTCTGCGCCACGAGGCCGACCGCCGCGGCCCAGAACGGCTCCACGTTGGCAGGTATCGCGGCGCTCGGACCGCCCAGCAGGCCGGGCACCCGCATGAGGTAGCCGCCGTTCTGCTGGAACTGGAAGCCCTGCGTGCCCGTGCCCTGGACCCGCACACTGTAGCCGAGCCGAGCGGCGGCGGCATTGAGCGGATTCGTCGCCTGGTCGGGCAGCGCGGTCGGCAGGTCCAGGAACTGGTTCAGCGACGTCGGTGTCGAGAACGCTCGATTATAGGTGAGTCGGAACGCCTGGTTCTCAACGGGCGTGAACACCAGCGCGGCACGCGGTGAGAAGATCGGATCCGGCAGCGCCGAATGGTTGTCGAGCCGTCCCGCCAGCACGAGCTCGAATTGGTCGCTCAGCTCTGTCTGCGACTGCACGTACCCGCCGATCTCGGTGGTCTGGTCCTCGTCCTCGTAGATGCCGCTGATCGTGCCCTGCGTCTCCGGATTCGTGTGCAGCACCTCACCGCCGTAGATGAAGCTCTGGCGTTCGCCCCAGGCGAAGCCGTGCTGCGCCTGGCCGACGTACAGCCTGGATTCGTCGACGATCGGCGCACCGTTCCGCAGCAGGTACGTGTCGCCGGCATTGCTGAAGTTCACGTAGCCCTGAACGAACAGGCTCTGCCAGTTGGCGCGCGCCTGCACGAAGCTGTAGCGCCAATCCTGGACCTGCGCAGCGCCGAGCCCCGTCAATTCGACCGCGTTGCCGACATTCGTGATGCCAGAGGTGAAGACGGTGCTGAGCTGGTCGCTCGCACGCCAGTCGAGCCGCGCTTCACCGCTCCAGCGCGAGATCTCGTTGTTTCGAGCGCCGATCAGCGCGATGCGCCGGTCGGCTTCGGCCGCGCTGATGCCGACGGCCCGCATCAGATCGTCCTTGAAGAACGGATCGACGTCGAACTTGGCGCGCTCCGCCACCTCGACCGGATCCACGAAGCGCCATTCATCGGCCGTCACATACTGGCCGGATGCCTTGAGTCCGATCCGATCGCCCAGACGTTGCGCCGTGCGCGCCGTGCCATGCAGCAGACCGCGCTCGCCGGTCGTGAGGCTGAGACTCGTTCCCTGCGCGGTCAGCGGCGACTTGGTCAGCAGATGCAGAACGCCGTTGGCCGTGTTCGGTCCGTACAGCGCCGAGCCGGGGCCCAGCACGACCTCCATTCGCTCCAGATCCTCATCAGTCGCCGGTACGAAGTGCATCACGTTGACGCGCAGCGATGGCACGCTGGCGATGCGGTAATCCGTGAGTGTATAGAGAGCGCCGGAGAAGATGTTGTTGAATCCGCGCGCGACCACATTCGTCGACTGAATGCCCTGTGTAACGATGTCGATGCCGGGCGTGGAGCGCAGATGCTCGACCGGCGTGATCGCCGGCCGCATGTCGATCTCGGCCTCGCTCACCACGGACACTGAGGCTGGCGCCTCCAGCGCCATCTCGGTCTGCCTCGACGCGGTGACCACGACCGGATTCAGATTGAACGCCATGGTGCGCAGCTCGAGACCCACCATGCTCGTCGCGCCCGGTGTCACCTGGACCGCCTCCAGTCGCTGCGTCTCATAGCCCAGACTGGTGACCACGATGGCATAGGAGCCGGGTGGCACGTTGCTCAGGCGGAAATCTCCCTGGGCGCCCGTCACCGCCTGCGCGACCACAGCGCCGCCGGCGCTGATGGCCTCGACCTGCGCGCCGGCCACCGGCTCACCGGTATCGGTGCTCGTCACCCGCCCCGTGATGCTGCCATCCTGTGCAGCCGCGGGAGCTACCCAAGCCAGCAGCAGCGCGAGCGCTGCCGCCGCGCCCAAAGTGGCCTTCAGCGACATGGCTTTTCCTCGCATCTGAAGTCGCTCGACGAGGCCTGGACCGACCAGCCCACGGCCGGGAAGGACAGAACCCCACGTTCCGATGGCGCCGCTCGGGGCGGCGCCTGGCGTGGGGCAATTGCTATATATCCGACCGCCACCGGGGGCGTCAAGAACTCCTTCCAGCGGTTGACCGATGTACCGCGTTCCGCTAGCTTTTGGGCTGCGATTCGCGGGAATAGCTCAGTTGGTAGAGCGTCACGTTGCCAACGTGAAGGTCGCCGGTTCGAGCCCGGTTTCCCGCTCTTCTTCGGGCGAGCCGCGGACTCGCCCATTTTGTTTCGGCCCCGTAGCCAAGTGGTAAGGCGGAGGTCTGCAAAACCTCTATTCGGCGGTTCGAATCCGCCCGGGGCCTCTGTGACCGGCCGCCGGCGCCACCAGGCGCCGTTTTTTCATGTGGACCCGCAGATCCGCGCACGCCCGCGCCCTCCCTCCTGCCAGCCGAGCCGGCGCCGGTGTTCCTGCCATTTCCGGCGCGTGCCGGGCGGCGGAGCATCAGCAAAAATGCCGCATTTGCAGGCCCTCCAAGGAACGGAATTTGCGACCTCCGGCGGCCGCGTAGCCCGGTCATGCCAAAGAGGAACGCACGCCGTGAAGAACCCCTTCACATCGAACAGCCTGTCAGAGCCGGCACGCCGCCGGGTTGAGCTCGCGATCGCATTGGCCCAGGAGCGGCTGCTCAATACCCACGTCGAACACGCGCTGCAGCTGATCGAACATGCGGGCGCCAAGATCCCGTTCGACTCGGCGCTCGACATTTACACCCGGCTGTTGCGTCTGAACGCGGATGAAACGCGGATCGTGACGACGCAGGCGCTGGCGCGACTGGGCGAGCGCAGTGGCGGCACGGAGCGCTGGACGAGCAGCCTGCCCGCGCGCTCCGATACGCAGAGCGAGCGCGATCGCCGCTCCTTCATGGAGAGTCTGCGGCAGCGCATGCGCGGACGCGTCGATGATGACATGCGGCGAGAGATCGAGCTTCAGGCCGCGCGCGCGGAAGTGGCCGTGCTCGAAACGCACGTGGACAACGCGCTGCACTTCGTCGATATACTCGAGCAGGAGATCGCCTTCACGGAGGCTGTCGAGCTGTATCTGGAAGCTCTCGAGGTGCGCGACAGCATCGCGGAGGTCGTCTATTACTTTTCATTGGCGCGACTGAGTGATGCGCACCTGCCGACGCGAGCGAGCGGGCCGGGCGTCCGCAATGCGCCCGCCGCGGAATCGCCGAGCACGCCTGCGGCAGGGCCACGTAGTTGACGAGCGGGGCCGCCGGCACGTGGGCCGTCACCGAGCTGGCGCACGAGGCGGTCACTACCCTGCCGGGTACGTCTCTTGCGACGCGGGCGCGCGGTACCGCACGAGTCGCGTCCCACGGGCGCGATGGGTTCCCATCCCCGGAGATTGCTCGAGCTGAGCCGGAGGGGCTGCGGGTGGTGTGGATTGTGCAACGGTCGGTGGCGAGGCGAGACGTCCGCGTAGAGCCACGGACCCGATGGGTCGGCTTCAGGTGCTCACATACCCGGAAGGAGGGAGTGGAGGCATGAAACGTACGAGTGTGGCCATACTCGCAGCCGCGGTCGTCGGTGTTTTCGCCGCGGAGCCGGGATCGGCCCAGGAGTGGCGGTTCGATCTCGGCATCTATGGCGGCGGGTCGTGGTATTCCTCGTCGCTCGACGACGACCAGCTCGGCCAGGACGCCGAAGACGTGAAGTTCGAGCCCGGGTGGCAGCTCGGCACGCAGTTGGGTTGGTGGCTGCACCCCCGCTTCGGCCTGCGCGCGAACGGCGGCTATTCGGAGCGGCCGCTCGACCAGGGCGGCGAGGTGGTTGCCGGCGACATCAACCTATGGGACGTCACGGGCGACCTGATGATCCGACTGCGGCCCGTGCCGGAGGAATGGTTCGGCACCGAGACGCTGCCCTACCTGGCGCTGGGTGCCGGCGTGAAGGAGATCAACCCGGCGACCAACATCCCGATCGAGAATGGCGAGGTCGACGGGATCATGTTCTTCCCGGAGGGATCGCAGGCGGCCGGCCAGACGTTCTTCATGGACCACAAGACCAAGTTCCAGGCGCTGGTCGGCCTGGGTGCGGATTTCCGGTTCCGGCCCAACATGGCGCTGCGGCTCGAGGTGGGCGACCGGATCTGGGACACGCCGATCCACTTCCTGCAGGGTGACCAGCGCTTCCCCCCAGGCGACGAGAACATCGGCAACTGGGTCCACCAGGTGTATGGCAACCTCGGGTTGCAGTTCCTGTTCGGTCTGGCCGAGGTCGTAGAGGAAGTGGTTGCACCGCCGCCGCCGCCGCCGGCACCAGCGCCGCCGCCGCCGCCGCCGCCGGAGGAGCGGAACATCACGGTCTGCGTCGTCGATCCGACGACGGGTGAGTTCGGGATCCGCACGGTCAGTGCGGTCTACGTTCCGAGCACCGGCGACACACTGGTCGTCGTCAATGGCCAGCGCCGGCCCTTGAGCGGGACGGTTGGCACGATCATGCTCGCTCCGCAGGCCGACTGGTACATCGCCGGCAGTCCGATGACCTTGACTGTTGGTCGGACGGAGGCGGAGTTCGTGACGGTCGGTGGCGCGCGGCAGATCAGCGCCAATGACCTTGCCTACCTCGGCAACGTGAACGGGCTTCCGGTCTACGCTTCGCGCAACGATGTCACGGACTTGCGCGAGGAGCTGGCCGATCTTCGCGAGGCGCGCAACACGAATGACCTCGAGGAGATCTTCGAGGAAGAGGAGGACGTGCGCGAGGAATTCGACGAGCTGGACATCGTGTACGTGCCGCTGCGGGCGACCGACTGCGTGTTCCAGGGGCTCCAGCGGGTCGAGGAAGTTCGCAAGGCGGGTGAAGACGACCTGCGCTGACGGTAGAGGGAGTGGGCCGCCGCTCGGCGGCTTGCGAGGAGCGGCGCCCGGGAACCCCCCGGGCGCCGCTCGCTTTTGGTGTAACCTCTTGGGAAACAGAGGGTTGGCAAGGATCATGCATCGGCTGCGGCGGGGCTGATCGGCCCCAGGACGGGAGAATTGTGGGTGGCCCGGGCGACAAGAAAACGGGAGGGCGGGCCCCGACGTGCGGCCGTGGCAACGCGGCCCTTTTAGGAGGAGGAAGACGGCATGGACAGGACGAAGCAACAGTTGGCCGCGATCGCGCTGGCCAGTGCCCTGGTGGTGCTGGTCACGGTGCCGGTCGAGGCGCAGAACTACCGCTTCGACATCGGCCTGAACGGCGGTGCGGGGTACTGGACGGAGATGCTCGACGAGGAGCACCTCGGCACGACGGACGGGTCCGTCAAGTTCGAGTGGGGCTGGCTCGTCGGTGCGCAGGGCACCTTCTGGGCGCGGCCGCGGTTGGGGTTACGCGCCAACCTCGGCTTCACGGACCGCCCGCTCGAGCTCGATGGTGGTGCGGACGACGTGAATCTGATCAACGACGTCAACCTGTGGAGCGCGAGCGGAGACGTTATGATCCGTTTCCGTGAGCCGTCGGAGGAATGGCTGGGACGCGAATTCCTGCCTTACCTGGCACTCGGCGTCGGCGCGAAGTTCGTGAATCCGCCGGGCGAGACCACGGTCGGTGGCCAGTCCGATGGCGGTGCGATCTTCACGGCCGGAACGAACACCTTCCTGCTGGAGGACGGCAGCACGCTCATGGGCCTGGTCGGCCTCGGTGGCGACCTGCGGCTGAGTCCGAACTTCGCGTTGCGACTCGAAGCGGGCGATCGGCTGTTCGATGCGCCCATCGAGCTGCTCGAGCCGGCAGCCGGCGGCGGCTTTCAGCGGCCGGCCAATGAGGAAGATGTCGGCAAGCTGACGCACGAGCTGTACGCCACCGCCGGCCTGCATTGGCTGGCCGGTCTGCAGGAGCGCGAGCGGGTTGTTGTGGTTCCGCCGCCCGCGCCGGCCGCACCGCCGGCCCCTGCGCCGGCGCCGCCCCGCGAGGAGGCACTCACGGTCTGCGTCGTGGATCCGACGGCAGCCGGCGGCCTGCGTACGCTCAATGCCGTCTACCTGCCCGACCAGGGTGACACGCTGGTCACTGTCAATGGCAGCCGCGTGCCGCTGTCGACCGCAACCGGCAGCGTGCTGGTCGCGTCGAGTGCCGACTGGTACATCGCCGGGCGGCCACTGACGGTGCGGCTGGGCAGCCAGACCGCGGAATACGTGACCTACGCGGGTCCGCGCCAAATCGCGGCACAGGACCTGGAGTTCGTCGGTACGGTGAACGGACTGCCGGTGTACGCGTCGCGGAACGACATCATGGATATCCGTGACGAGCTGGCCGAGGTGCGCGAGGCCGAGCGGACCGGCGACCTCGAGGACATCCTCGAGGAGCGTCGCGAGCTGCGCGAGGAGTTCGACGACATTCAGGTGCTGTACGTACCGCTGCGCTCGACTGGCTGCGTGTTCCAAGCCGTGCAGCGGGTCGAGGAGGTGCGCAAGACGCGGGGCGCGAGCAACTAACGCGTCGCCCGAGCTTTCCATCACGCGTCGCGCAAGGGCGTCCGGCATTGCCGGGCGCCCTTTTGCATCGAGGGGGGGCCGCGTGCTATTTTCGCGCCGCCCTGACCAAAAGCCTCGACCCCACGGTTCGACCATGACGCAGGCGGCATCGGCGGCGCCGACCGAAGTCGACCTCACCGCCCTTCGCAAGCGCGCCACGCAGATCCGCCGACACATCATCGACATGATCGCCGAAGCGGGGAGCGGCCATCCAGGTGGCTCGCTGTCCGCTGTCGAGATCGTCACGGCACTCTACTTCGGCGGCTTCTTGCGATACGATCCGCGGCGCCCTGAATGGGCTGAACGCGATCGCTTCATCCTGTCGAAAGGTCACGGCGTGCCGGTGCAGTACGCCGCGCTGGCCGAAGCGGGATTCTTTCCGGTTGCGGAGCTGCGTACACTGCGCAAGATCGACTCGCAACTGCAAGGGCATCCGGTGCTCGGCACCGTGCCCGGCATCGAGGCGTCGACGGGGTCTCTCGGCCAGGGGCTGTCGATCGGCCTCGGCATGGCCCTGGCCGCACGCCTGGATCGCGCGGCGTGGCGGGTTTTCGTGATGCTCGGCGACGGGGAATGTCAGGAAGGCCAGGTCTGGGAAGCCGCGCTGGCGGCTGGACACCATTCCCCCGAGAACCTCGTCGCTATTGTCGACTACAACAGGTTCCAGCTGGACGGCGCGATCGAGGATATCATTGCACTCGAGCCCTTCGCCGCGAAATGGCGGGCCATGGGCTGGCAGGTTCGCGAGCTCGATGGCCATGACCTGGGCGACGTCGTGGCTGCGCTGAGCTGGGCGATCGAACAGCGCGGCCCGGCGTGCCTGATCGCGCATACCGTCAAGGGCAAAGGTGTCAGTTTCATGGAGGCGCAGAACGAATGGCATGGCATCGCGCCATCGGAGGAGGAACGCGCGCGCGCGTTGCAGGAGCTCACGGCCGAGGCACTCGGCTCGGTTGAGGCCGAGGCGGCCGCCGACACGGCGGCCCGCCGATGAAGGCGCTCTACCCGGGGCTCGAGTTCGGCAAGGCCACCCGCGATGCATATGGTGAAGCGTTGCGGGAGCTGGGGCGTCACCACGACGAGATCGTCGTGCTCGACGCGGACCTCGCCAAGAGCACACGCAGCTACGCGTTTGCCGAGGAGAATCCTGATCGCTTCTTCAATGTCGGCATCCAGGAAGCCAATATGGTGGGGATGGCCGGCGGTCTGGCCAGCAGCGGCAAGGTTCCCTTCATCTCGAGCTTTGCCTGCTTCGTCATCCTCAAGGGCTTCGATCAGCTACGCATGGCGGTTGCCTACGCGAACCTGAACATCAAGGTGGCGGGCAGCCACGGCGGCATTTCGTCCGGCGAGGACGGCGCGAGTCAGCAGTCGGTCGAGGACGTGGGGCTGGCCTGCAGTCTGCCCCATTTCGTCGTCTGCGTGCCGGCGGATGAGCATGCCATGCGCGCCGCGGTCCGCGCTGCATACGAACACCGCGGACCGGTTTACTTGCGGCTGGGGCGGCCGAAGGCGCCCCTCGTTTACAGTGGTCCACCGGCGGAGTTCGCGCTCGGCCGGGCCGTACGGCTCCGCGAGGGTCGTGATCTCACGATCATCGCCAACGGCTTGCTGGTCGGCGCCGGACTGGTGGCCGCGGACCGACTCGGCGCGGAGGGCATTGGCGTACGCGTGGTCGACATGCACACCGTCAAGCCGCTCGATGTGGAGGAGCTACGCTCGGCGGCCGAGGATACCGGTGCTATCGTGGTGGCCGAGGAGCACCTGCTGCACGGCGGACTCGGCTCGCGCTGCGCGCAGGAGATCGCGCGACTGCAGCCGGTACCGATGGAGTTCGTCGGTCTGGATGACACCTACGCCGAGAGTGGCGACCCGGAAGCGCTGCTGCGCAAGTATGGCTTGACCGCGGACGACGTGATCGCGGCCGCGCGGCGCGTGCTCGAACGGCGCCCGGTACGGATCGTGTGACCGCACGGATCACCCGATGTTCAGGATTCGATGAAGGAACTGCTGCGCCAGTACGCGGTGTGACGAGCGCGACCGACGCGAACAAGCGCCGGGCGGCGATACGCGCGGTCGAGCTGGTCGAGGACGGCATGGCGGTCGGACTCGGCACGGGATCGACCGCGCGCTTCGTTCTGGAGGAGCTGGCGCGACTGCGCCGGGCCGGACAGCTCGCGCACATCGTCGGCGTGCCGACGTCTCGCCAGACCGAGGCGCTCGCGGCCGAGCTGTCGATCCCGCTCACCACGCTCGATACGCGGCCGTCACTCGACATCGCGATCGACGGCGCGGACGAGGTCGGACCGGGTCTCGACCTGATCAAGGGCCTGGGCGGCGCACTGCTGTGGGAGAAGATCGTGGCCGCGGCGGCCGCACGGCTGATCATCGCGATCGACTCGAGCAAGCTCGTCGAACGCCTCGGGACCCGTGCCCCGTTGCCCGTCGAGGTCGTCGTATTCGGAGCGCGCACGCACGAAGCCGCCGTCGAGCGGCTGGGTGGCCGGGCCACGCTGCGCCGAGGTCCTGACGGGCAGGCGTTCGTCACCGATTCCGGCAATCATATTCTCGACTGCAACTTTGCCGGTGGTCTCGGCGACCCCATGGCCGTGCACGACACGCTGAAGTCACGTGCCGGCGTGGTCGAGACCGGCCTCTTCCTCGGCATGACCGACACGGTCGTCGTGGGACGCGAGGACGGTGCCGAAGTGCTCGAACGCGTCACACACGGAGTCGGCGCGTGAGAGTCGAGATCGCGCCCTCGATTCTGTCGGCTGATTTCGCGCGACTGGCCGATGCGGTCGCCGTGGCCGAAGCGGCCGGTGCCGACCGCATCCACGTCGACGTCATGGATGGTCATTTCGTGCCGAATCTCACGATCGGTCCACCGGTCGTGAGCGCGTTGCGCCGCGTGACCTCGCTGCCCCTCGACACACATCTCATGATCGAACGGCCGGAACTGCTCGTCGACGCCTTTGCCGATGCGGGCGCAGACGTGCTCGTGGTGCACGTCGAAGCCGCGACTCACCTGCACCGCGTCGTCCAGCGGATCCGCGAACGGGGCATGAAACCGGCTGTCGCATTGAATCCCGCCACCTCCCTGACCACGCTGGAAGAGATCCTCCCCTACGTCGACCAGGTGCTCGTCATGACCGTGAACCCGGGCTTCGCCGGGCAGCGCTTCATTACGAGCTGCACCGACAAGGTCGCGCGGCTACGCCGCACGCTGGACGAGCTGAGCCTCGACCGCATCGATGTCGAGGTCGATGGCGGCATCGATCCGCACACCGCCGGTGATGTCGTGGCCGCGGGTGCAAATGTGCTCGTCGCCGGCGCCGCCGTCTTCAACGATCACGCGAGCGTCGCGGACAACATCGCTGCGTTGCGCGCCTCGGCTGCGCAGGGCAGTGCCTCGCTGCGTGCCTGACTCCTAGCAATCCGGGAGCGGTCTCATGGCACGGAAACTCGTCGTCGAAGGGATCGGCACCTTCTTTCTGGTGCTGACGATCGGCCAGGTCGTGCTCGAGCCCGGTGCCGGCGCGCTCGCGCCGATCGCGATCGGCTCCGTGCTCATGGTCATGGTCTACGCCGGTGGGCACATCTCCGGCGCGCACTACAACCCTGCGGCCACGCTGGCCGTCTTCCTGCGCGGCCGCGCAACGAGTGCCGAGCTCGGCGCCTACTGGGGCGCGCAGCTCCTGGCCGCTGCGCTCGCCGCGCTGCTCACACTGTACCTGAAGGGCGACGTGCCCGTCGCCATCGTGCCGCCCGTGCTGCCGGCGCTCCTCGCCGAGTTCACCTTCACCTTCGCGCTCGCCTACGTGATCCTGAACGTGGCCACGACCCGCGGCAATGAAGGGAATTCGTACTACGGTCTGGCCATCGGCTTCACCGTCACCGCCGGCGCGTATGCCGTCGGCGGCATCTCCGGCGCAGCCTTCAATCCCGCGGTGGCCGTAGCGCTCGCCATGATGGGGGTGCTGGCGTCCAGTCATCTGTGGGTCTACTTCGTCGCCGAGCTGCTCGGCGGCGCCGCCGCGGCGCTGCTCTTCAACGCGCTCGACCTCGGTGACGACAAGCCGACCACCGCCACGCCGGCCCAGCAGGCTGCGCTGCGACCGCCCGCGGAGCCAGGGACGTGAGATCGCATGCCCCGCGCGCGCATGCGCGCTCGTGCGGCGCACCACCACCACGCCGGGTTCCTCCAAAGCTGCGATTCAGGTAGCTTCATGCCGCTGGCCGGGGTGGCGGAACGGTAGACGCAGGGGACTTAAAATCCTCGGGGCTTCGGCCCGTGTGGGTTCGACTCCCACCCCCGGCATCGGCGTTCGTCGTTGGCGGCAGGCGGTTCCGCGGTGGCGGTGGACGCTGCGCCGGCGGGTTGCCTGGCCGTTTGCACCCCCTACCTTCCGCGCCATGAACGGCGCGATTCTCATCCTCGCGGTCTTCGGTGTGCTGGCCCTCCTGCGTCACATCCTGCGCGCGGTATTCGTGCTGGCGCGGCGCGGCGTGGACGCGTTTCTGGCCGGTGAAGCGGCGGACGTGCGTGCGCGCCGGGGCGATCTGACTGGCCTCGAGGATGCCGAGCGGAATGCGCAGAGGGCGCGGCGGGCGCGCGTGCGGGCGAGCATCGGTCTGGCCGTGTGGTCCGCATTGTTGGTCGCGCCCCCGTTCACCGAGTGGACGGCGGAGATCTATGCGGCCTGCGCGATGTTGTGGCTGTTCGGGCCGGCTGGGACGAGTCTGCGTCCGCTGCCTACCAAGGAAGCGCCGTGATCCGCGTGACCTTCCTCGGCACAGCTGCGAGCCGGCCGACGGTCGGACGCAACGTCAGCGCGCTGGTAATCAACCGCGAGGGCGAGCTGCTGATGTTCGACTGCGGCGAAGGCACGCAGCGGCAGATGATGCGGTTTGCCACGGGCTTCACCGTGAATGACATCTTCTTCACGCACCTGCACGCGGATCACTTTCTCGGTGTGACCGGGCTGTTGCGCACGATGGGGCTTCAGGGCAGGGAAGCGTCGATGCGTTTGTGGGCGCCGCAGGGCGGCCGTGCGATCCTGACCCAGGCAGTCCAGCTCGGTGTTGAACGCGTGCCGTTTGACATTACAATCGAGGAGCTGAGGCCGGACGCGCGCGTCGAGCGAAGCGAGTATGATGTGGTCGCCTACCGGACGCAGCACGGGCAACACTCGCTGGGATACGCGCTGATCGAGCACACGCGCCTGGGCCGGTTCCACCCCGAGCGTGCGCGCGAGCTGGGTGTACCGGAAGGGCCGCTGTTCGGCAAGCTGCACCGCGGCGAGACGGTGCAGGTCGACGGGCGCCGGATCACGGCCGAGGACGTCGTCGGGCCGCCGCGTCCGGGGCGTCGCATCGTGTATACCGGCGACACTCGACCGTGCCGCACCACCATCGAGATTGCTCAGAACGCCGACCTGCTGGTGCACGACTGCACCTTCGCTGACGACGAGGCGGACCGCGCCAAGGCGACGGGCCATTCGACGGCGGGCGAGGCCGCCCGGCTGGCGCAGCAGGCGTGCGTGCGGCGCCTCGTGCTCACGCACCTTTCCTCGCGTTATGCCGACGACCCGCAGCTGCTCGAGCGCGAGGCGCGCCGAGTCTTCGGGCGCACCATCGTTGCCCATGATGGCTACGAGGTCGAGGTGCCGTTCCCTCCGGACAGCGGCTAGCCGTGTTCGAGCTGCGCGTGCCCGGCGACAAATCGATCTCGCACCGGGCGCTGCTGCTGGCCGCCGTCGCGTCCGGGACGAGCCGCATTCGCGGCCTGCTGCCGGGAGAGGACCCCCGGTCCACGGCGCGGGTGCTGCGCGCGTTGGGCGTCGACGTTCCCGAGCTGACGCAGGCGACGCTCGAGATCCGCGGGCGCGGCCTGCGCGGCCTGTCGCAGCCGGCCGCGGACCTCGACTGCGGCAACAGTGGCACCACCGCCCGCCTGCTCCTCGGTATCCTCGCGGCACAGCCACTGGACGCCGTGGTGACCGGCGACGCATCGCTCCGCTCCCGGCCGATGCGCCGGGTCAGCGAGCCGCTCACGAGGATGGGCGCCAGCATCGATGAGCTGGAAGCGGCCGACCGCCTGCCGCTCCGCGTGCGTGGCGGCCCATTGCGAGCGATTGCGCATGCGAGTGAGCACGCCAGTGCGCAGGTCAAAGGAGCACTCATGCTCGCCGGATTGTGCGCCGGCGTACCGGTGACCGTGGCCGAACCGGCGCTCTCGCGCGACCACACCGAACGCCTGCTTCGCGGGCTGGGCGTCGGCATCCGCGTCGAGACCGCCGGTCCTCAGGGCGGCTCGCAGAGCGCGCTCCAGCCCGTGCAGTCACTGCCTGCACTCGACCTCGTGGTGCCCGGTGACTTCTCGGCCGCCGCCTTCCTGCTCGCGCTGGCGCTGCTCGCCGGCGGCCGGTCGCTGCGCATCGCAGGCGTGGGCACGAACCCCACGCGCACCGGCCTGTTGCCTGTGCTCGAGCGGATGGGCGCCGCGGTGCGGGTCGAGGCGGAGCGGAGCCAGTGTGGCGAGCCGGTTGGCGACATCGTCGCGGCGGCATCGTCGCTCGCCGCGACCACCATTGACGCCGCCGAGATCCCGACCCTGATCGATGAGGTGCCGATCCTCGCGGTCCTCGCCGCTCACGCGAACGGTGAGACACGGATTCGCGGCGCCGAGGAGCTGCGCCTGAAGGAATCGGATCGGTTGGCCGTCCTGGCCGCCAACCTGCGCGGCACCGGCGTCGCCTGCACTGAGCTGCCGGACGGACTCGTCATACAGGGCGCCGACCGGCCCCTCAGCGGGACCGTGCATGCGCACGGCGATCACCGCATTGCAATGGCCTTCGGCATCGCCGCCGCATTGCCGGGTAGCCGCATCGAAATCGACGACCCGACCTGCGCCGACATCAGCTTCCCGGGATTCTGGCAGTTGGTGCGTCGGACCATGGCCGAGCTGCGTGCATGATCATCGCCATCGACGGCCCCGCCGGTTCCGGCAAGAGCACGACTGCCGAAGCCGTGGCCGATGCGCTCGGCTTTCGGCACCTCGACTCGGGGGCTCTCTACCGCGCACTGACGGCAGCGGCAGTGCAGCACGGGGTCCCGGAGTCCGCCTGGCCGTCCCTCTCCGAGGCGGATCTCGATCGGCTCGGCGTGTCCGCCACGGTCGAGCCCACGGGCCTGCGCGTGCGCATCGATGGTCGCGACGCTGCTGTGGCGATCCGGGCGCCCGAGGTCAATGCGCGGGTCTCTCACCTGGCAGCGCAGCCGACGGTCCGTCATTGGGTCAATCAGCGCCTGCGTGAGGCGAGCCGGCACCTGGATGTGGTGGCCGACGGCCGCGACATTGGCACCGTCGTCTTTCCTGATGCCGAGCTCAAGGTCTTCCTCACCGCCGCGCCCGCGATCCGCGCGCGCCGTCGACTCGCCGATCACGGCAACACGACGCCGCGCGACGATGAAGTGCGCGCCGAGACCGAGCGACTGCTGACGCGTGACCGGCTGGATCGCGAGCGCAGCGTGGCGCCGTTGAGGCGTGCCCCGGACGCTGTCGACGTGGACACCTCCAACATCGGCTTCGACGAGCAGGTTGCTCGCATCGTCGAGCTGGCACGACAGCGCGGCGCGTGAG
Source organism: Longimicrobiales bacterium (assembly GCA_050732635.1). Lineage (GTDB taxonomy): Bacteria > Gemmatimonadota > Gemmatimonadetes > Longimicrobiales > RSA9 > JBOHRE01. The sequence continues at coordinate 27,080 of JBOHRE010000005.1, forward strand.
GGGCGGTTTGCAAGCTGCGTCGCCGCGGCTTGACCGGACTTCGCGGCCCCAGTAGCTTTCCAGGCTATCGCGCGCCCGCTCCGGCAGGGGCGGTCGCGCACGTTTTCAGCGAGCCCGGGCGGCAGAACGGCCCGGTGGTCAGGACCGGAGGACCGCACCAATCATGGCGGACAGCCAGAACAAGCCGATGGACGCCGGCGGCACCACCACCGCCCCCGAGTTGACGCGCGAGGACCTGATCCGCCAGGCGCGCGAGATCGGCGTTCGACCCGACCTCTACGACGAGGAGTATTCGCCGGACGAGTACGAGGCAATGCTCCAGATGTACGAGGACACGCTGCACAGCGTGGAAGAGGGCCAGATCGTCAAGGCGCGCGTGCTGCGCCTGACGGAGAACGCCGTCATCCTGGACGTCGGCTTCAAGAGCGAAGGCGCAGTCACCCGCGACGAGTTCAAGAATCCGGAGGAGCTTTCGCCGGGCGACGAGGTCGAGGTCTTCCTCGAGGCGCTCGAGGACGACGAGGGCCGCGTCATCCTGTCGAAGAAGAAGGCGGATTTCCTCCGCGTGTGGGAGAAGATCAAGACTGCGCACGAGGATGACGAGACGGTGCCGGGCACGCTGGTCCGCAAGATCAAGGGTGGCGTGACGGTGGACCTGATGGGCGTGGACGCATTCCTACCGGGCTCGCAGATCGCGCTGCGGCGCGTGCCGAACATCGAGGACCTGATCGGGCAGACCTACGAGTTCAAGATCATCAAGCTGAACAAGCGACGCCGGAACATTGTGGTGAGCCGGCGCGTGATCCTCGAGGGCGAGCGTGAGAAGAAGCGCGAGCTGCTGGTCAAGGAGCTGCTGGTCGGCCAGGTACGGCGCGGCGTGGTGAAGAACGTGACGGATTTCGGCGCGTTCATCGACCTCGGCGGCATGGACGGTCTGCTGCACATTACCGACATGAGCTGGGGCCGCGTGGGGCATCCGAGCGAAGTGGTGAACATCGGCGATGAGCTGGATGTCAAAGTGCTCGACATCGACTGGGACCGGGAACGGATCTCACTCGGCCTCAAGCAGCTGCTGCCGTACCCATGGAAGGATATCGAGCGGAAGTACCCGGTCGGTTCGCGCGTGCGTGGCCGGATCGTGTCGATCACGAACTACGGTGCGTTTGTCGAGCTGGAGAAGGGCGTCGAGGGTCTCGTGCACGTCAGCGAGATGTCCTGGACGAGAAATGTGCGGCATCCATCGCAGATGCTGTCGATCGGTGATGAGATCGAGGCCGTTGTGCTGAGTGTCGATCGCGACGATGAGAAGATCTCGCTCGGCATGAAGCAGACGGAGCAGGATCCGTGGCTGGCGTTGCCGGTCAAGTACCCGACGGGCACGCGGGTCAGCGGCAAGGTTCGCAACCTGACGTCGTTCGGCGCGTTCGTCGAGATCGAGGCCGGAATCGATGGGCTGATCCACATCTCCGATATGAGCTGGACGCGCCGCGTGCAGCACCCCTCCGAGGTTCTGCACAAGGCTCAGGACGTCGAGGTCGTCGTGCTGGGCGTGGACGCGGAAAACAAGCGGATCTCGCTCGGCTTGAAGCAGACGCAGGAGGATCCGTGGTTCCGCTTGGTGAAGGAGTACGCGCCGGGTGTCGAGACTGGCGGCAAGGTCGTCCGCGCGCTGGAGGACGGTGCGGTCGTGGATCTCGGCGACGACGTCGAGGGCTTCGTGCCGGCCAGTCAGCTGCCGCTGCCGCTCGATAGGCTGGTGGAAGGACAGAAGCTCGAGATGCGCGTGCTGGAATCCGACGCCGTCAATCGGCGCATCGTGCTGACGGTGACGGAGGTGCCGGAAGGTGCGCTGCTGGAGGCGCCGCCGGCGCCGCCGGCGGAGGTCGAGCCGGTCGACGACGCGGCGGCGACCGAGCCGGCCGAGCTGACGACGCCGGTGGCAGAGACCTCCGAAGGCGTCGGCGCGGCCGAGGCGGAGGACGCCAGCCCCACCGAGACAGAAGGCGAGGAGGAGGAGGAGGAGGAGCCGACGGCCTAGCGGAATAGCCAGAGACCTTGGGAGACACAGGTGGGCGGGCCCGCGCGAGACGTGGGCCCGTCCCTTTTGTTGGTGTGCCGGGCGGGGTATCTTGCCGCCGACTCGAACCCGGACGATCACGGAATTGACGCCCTTGCACAGAGTTGCGATGGCCGCGCTGGTTGCGGTCAGCCTGTCGGGCGCGTGCGCACCGGCGGGCACGACGCCGGAACCGGCGCGGCCGGAGCCGATTGAGGAAGAGCGTGAGCCGCGGCCCGAGGTCGCGGCCGAGCCACCGATCATCGGGGTGCTCGTGCCGCTCACCGGGCCGGCCTACCTGCAACGCTATGGTGAGCTGATCCGTGAGGGTGCTGAAATCGCGGCCGCCCAGGCGAGCGACGCGCCCGCAGCTCGCCTGGTCGTGCTCGACGACGAAGGCGACCCGCAGCGTGGCGCGCTGCTGGTCCGCGAGCTCGAGGCCGCCGGCGTGGTTGGCATCGTCGGTCCACTGTTGGCGGAGGCGGCGCGCGCCGTCGCAAATGCACGCGCGGATCCGGCCTTCGTTCTGGTCAGCCCGACCGCGTCGGAGCCGCTCGACGCGCCGAATGTGTACTCGCTGAATCAACCCGATCCATCCATTGCCGGGCTGCTGGCGCGCTTCGCCCTAGCCGAAGGTCTGCGGCGCGTGGCGCTGCTCTATCCCCGGCTGGGTGAGCACGAGTATCAGGCGCGAGCATTCGCGGAAACGTTCCGGGCGGGTGGTGGCGAGGTCGTGGCCGACGAAGGCTACCTCACGGGCACCACGACCTTCGCCGAGCAGATGGAGACGATCGCCGCCGACAGCCCCGACGCGCTCCTGGTTGCCGCGCCCGAGCGTGACCTGCGCCAGATTGCGCCGCAGATCGCCTACTACGGTGTCGACCCGGCACAGGTACGGATCCTGGGTAGCGAGGAGTGGACGAGCGATGTGCTACGGAGTGCACTGCCCAACGCCAGGATCCCCGAGGTGATCGCGGTCGCCACGGCGCTGCGTCGGCCCGAAGATCCGGCCTGGCGCGCGTTCGTCGATGCCTACGAGACGCAGTTCCGCCGACGGCTCGACAACCCGTATCCGGCGCTCGGCTACGACGCCGTGCGGTTGCTGCTCGCCGCTGCGGACGGCGCCGATCGGGACGCGGACGACGTCGCGCGCCGGTTCGCCTCGCTCGCCGGGGTTACCGGTGCGACGGGGGTCTTCAGTGTCGAGCAGGGCGTGCTGCGACGTCGCCCCCTGCTGGTACGCGTGCGTACGGACGGCCTCATTCCGCTCGACGGGTCAGCTGGCGGTGCCGGGGTCCGGCAGCGATGAGTATGAAGGACAAGCTGGAGCAGCTCACCGAGCTGCGCCGGCAAAGTCTGCTCGGCGGCGGTGACGAACGGCTGCAGGCGCAGCACGAACGGGGCAAGCTGACGGCGCGCGAGCGGCTCGACCTCCTGCTCGATGAAGCCAGCTTCGTCGAGCTCGACCGTTTTGTGACCCACCGTACGACCGGCTTCGGGCTCGAGCAGCAGCATTTCCTCGGCGATGGCGTCGTGACCGGTTACGGTACGATCGAGCAGCGTCTGGTCTACGTCTTCAGCCAGGACTTCACCGTGTTCGGCGGCTCGCTCTCCGAAGCGCATGCCGAAAAGATCGTGAAGGTCATGGACCTCGCGCTGAAGAACGGCGCGCCCGTCATCGGCCTGAACGATTCCGGCGGAGCGCGCATCCAGGAGGGCGTGGTCAGCCTCGGTGGCTACGCCGACATCTTCCTGCGCAACACGCTCGCCTCCGGCGTCGTGCCCCAGGTCAGCGCGATCCTCGGCCCCTGCGCCGGCGGCGCCGTGTACTCGCCCGCGATCACTGACTTCATCTACATGGTTCGCGGCACCAGCTACATGTTCGTGACCGGCCCGAACGTCGTGAGGACCGTGACCCACGAGGACGTCGACATGGAGGCGCTCGGTGGCGCCGACGTCCATGCCGGCACATCCGGTGTGGCGCACTTCGCTTGCGCCAACGAGCTGGAATGCCTGCAGTCGATCCGGCGCCTGTTCCACTATATCCCGCAGAACAACCGGGAGGACCCACCGCTGCGCGAGACGGCCGATCCAGTCGACCGGCAGGCGGAGGACCTGCTGTCGATCGTGCCCGACGAGCCGAATCGACCGTACGACATGCACGAGATCATCGCGCGCGTCGTCGACGACGGTGACTTCTACGAGGTTCATCGCGACTTCGCGCAGAACATCCTGGTCGGCTTCGCGCACCTGGGCGGCCGCCCCGTCGGCATCGTGGCCAATCAGCCAGCCGTGCTCGCCGGCGTGCTGGACATCAACAGCGCGGTCAAGGGCGCTCGCTTCGTGCGCTTCTGTGATGCCTTCAATATCCCGCTGGTCGTGTTCGAGGATGTGCCCGGCTTTCTGCCCGGTGTGGCGCAGGAGCACGGTGGCATCATTCGCCAGGGTGCGAAGCTGCTGTACGCCTTCAGCGAGGCGACGGTACCCCGCGTGACGGTCATCACCCGCAAGGCCTACGGTGGCGCCTACGATGTCATGAACTCGAAGCACATCCGTGGCGACATCAATCTGGCCTGGCCATCCGCGGAGATCGCGGTCATGGGGCCGCAAGGCGCGGTCGAAGTGCTATTCCGTCGAGAGATCGCCGCGGCAAATGACCCAGCAGCAGCCATTGCCGCACGCGAAGCCGAGTACCGATCGATGTTCGCGAATCCGTACATCGCCGCGGCACGCGGCTATATCGATGACGTGATCGATCCGCGCTACACGCGACCACGGTTGATCAGTGCCCTCGATATGCTGCAGAACAAGCGCGACGCCAATCCACCCAGGAAGCACGGGAACATACCGTTATGAAGGCTGGGGCTGGGGCTGGGGATCGGGAAGGCCATTCGTGTTGACCAAGGTTTTGGTCGCGAACCGGGGCGAGATCGCGCTGCGGGTGATCCGGGCGTGCCGCGAGCTCGGCATCGGGACCGTCGCCGTGTTCTCGGAAGTGGATCGGCTGTCGCCGCACGTGCAGGAGGCGGACGAGGCCTACTTGCTCGGTCCGGCCCCCTCCGCGAAAAGCTACCTGCGCGCCGATCGGTTGATCGAGACGGCGCGAGCCGCCGGCTGTGACGCGGTGCATCCGGGCTACGGCTTCCTGGCGGAGCGCGCGAGCTTCGCGAAGGCAGTCGCCGATGCTGGCCTCGCGTTCATCGGCCCGCCGGCGGCTGCGATCGCGGCGATGGGTGACAAGACGGAAGCACGGCGGCGCATGATCGACGCGGGCGTGTCAGTTGTGCCCGGCGTGGCGGAGCCGCTGGCGGATGCCGCGCAGGCTGCCGTGACCGCTGCCGAGTTGGGGCTCCCCGTGATGCTGAAGGCAGCGGCGGGAGGTGGTGGCAAGGGCATGCGGATCGTCACCTCGCCGGAGGAGCTCGGACGTGCATTCGAAGCGGCGTCGCGCGAAGCCGTGGCCGCGTTCGGCGATGGCCGCATCTACCTGGAGAAGTACCTGGAGGGACCACGCCACATCGAGATCCAGGTGCTCGCCGACACGCACGGCACGACGCTCTATCTGGGCGAGCGTGAGTGCTCGATCCAACGGCGCCATCAGAAGATGGTCGAGGAGGCGCCCTCGCCGGCGCTCACGCCCGCGCTGCGGGCGGCCATGGGCGAGGCCGCTGTGGCGGCGGCGCGGGCGGTCGGATACGTGAACGCCGGCACGATCGAGTTCCTGTTCCAGGACGGCGGCTTCTACTTCCTCGAAATGAATACGCGGCTGCAAGTGGAGCATCCGGTCACCGAGCTGGTGACGGGGCTCGACCTCGTGCAGCTGCAGATACGAATCGCCGCAGGCGAGCGGCTCGCACTCCGGCAGGAGGAGGTGAAGCTGACCGGCCATGCGATCGAGTGCCGGATCACGAGTGAGGATCCCTGGAACGGCTTCCTGCCGTCGACCGGCCGGATCGAACGGCTGGAGCTGCCGGCGGGGCCGGGCGTGCGCTGGGACGGCGGCGTCGCCGAGGGTGGCGAGATCTCGCTCTACTACGATCCGCTCCTGGGGAAGCTCATCGCGCACGGCGCGACCCGCGAGCAGGCGATCGATCGAATGGCGCGAGCTCTGGCAGAGCTACGTGTGGTCGGCGTCGAGACCAGCGCACCGTTTCACCGGCGGGTGATGCAGGAACCCGACTTCCGCGCAGGCGATATCGACATCCGCTACGTCGACCGACACCGCGAGCTGCTGGATTTCGAGCCGCCGGCCGAGACGCTGGAAGCGGCGGCTGTGGCTGCGGCCTTGCTCGAGGAGGCGGAGCGTCAGCGTCGCTCGGTGCGCCGCATCCCGCCGGCGCCAGCCGGCAGCGGTTGGCGGGCGCGCGGCTGGCGCGGCTGAGTCGCACATGAACGTGCTAGATCGGCTGGAGCGAGTCGAGATCACAGGCATCGGCTCGGGTGGCGCCGGCGTCGGCCGGCTGCCCGATGGGCGTGCTGTATTCGTCCATCGTACAGCGCCCGACGATGTGGCACGGGTTCGTGTCACGCTGTCGAAGCCCCGCTGGGCCCGTGCCGAGCTGGTGCAGCTCGAGCATGCCTCGCCGCAACGCCGGCCCGCGCCGTGCCCCTTCTATGACCGGTGCGGCGGCTGCACGCTCGAGCACCTGACCTATCAGGCGCAGCTCGCCGTCAAGTCAGCGATCGTGGCCGAGGCGTTGGCCCGCATCGGCGGCCTGGCAGTGACCGCTCCGCAGGTCGCGCCATCGCCATGCGAGTTCCGCTATCGGAACCGGGTCTCGTTCACACTGCTGCGCTTCGGACGCCGCGTGATCGCCGGCTTCCACGAGATCCACCGCCCGGCTCGCGTGATCGACATCGATGGGCGATGCCGGCTGCCCGAGCCGGCACTCGCGCAGGCCTGGGACGCGTTGCGCTCCGGCTGGGGCGACGCGGCGGCGCGTCTGCCCGCCGGCGAACGGCTCCGGTTGACACTGCGCGCCACCCTAGGAGGCGACGCCAGTCTGCTCATCGACGGCGGCGACAACGACGGTGCACCCGACGAACTGCTCGAGAACGTTCCGCAGCTCCGCGCGATTTGGGGCCGACCGCACGCCGGCGCTCGAACGCGGCTGTTGGCCGGTGACACGGAGCTCGACGAGGACTGGGACGGAGAGACGATTCGCCTCGGCGCCGCAGCGTTCACGCAGGTGAACCGCGCCGCTGCGGAGCGGCTCGAGCGTTTCGTGATCGAGCGCGCTTTGGCGGAGCAAACCTCGCAGGTCGTCGACGCCTATTGCGGGATCGGCCTGCACGCGAGGCGACTGGCTGCACGTGGGGTGCGGGTCACTGGCATCGAGGTCGACCCCGAGGCGCTCTCCGAGGCCCGACGCGGCGCTCCTTCAGCGACGTTCCTCGAAGGCCGCGTCGAGGATCTCCTGCCTCGAACGCTGCCCGCCGATCTGGTCATCCTCAATCCTCCACGCGCTGGCCTGCATGCCCGCGTACCGGGGTTCCTGATCGAGCGCCCGCCGCGGCGGCTGCTCTATGTGAGCTGCGATCCGGCGACCCTCGCCCGCGACGTGCAGCGGCTGGCTCCGACCTTCGCGGTGCGCGCTGTCGCGTGCTTCGACCTGTTTCCGCAGACGGCCCACGTGGAGAGCGTGGCGGAGCTGGTATGCGCTACTTCGTGACGATCCGGGGCCGGACCTTCGAGGTCGACCTCTCGGGATCACGGCCCCGCATCGACGGCCGCGAGGTGTCAGCGGATCTGGCCGGCACGCTCGACTCGCCGGCCCGCCACCTGCTCATCGATGGACGATCGTACCCCCTGGTCGCCGGCCGCGGCACCGCGCGCGGCGTCTGGGAGCTGCACATCGACGGCGCGCGACTGCAGGCCGAAGCGATCGACGAACGCACTCGCGCGATCCGCGAGATGACCGCCGCTGCCGGTGCGCCGCCCGGGCCACGCCCGGTCGCCGCGCCCATGCCCGGGCTCGTGGTCCGCATCGAGGTCGAGCCTGGCCAGACCGTTGCGGCAGGCCAGGGCGTGGCCATCGTCGAGGCGATGAAGATGGAGAACGAGCTGAAGGCCGAGGCGGCCGGACGCGTCGCGCGCGTGCTCGTGCAGGCCGGTCAGACGGTTGAGAAGGGCGCCGTCCTCATCGAGTTCGACGCGATTTCGGCCTGAGCACCGCGCCTCGAAACCGCTTCAGGTGCCACGAGCTAAGTCCATGTCTGTAAACGAAAACGCGCGCCTCAGCCGCGCCACGGCCGAACCCGATGCGCCCGCCTCGCCGCAGCGCCGGGAGCAGTTCACGAGCAGTGATGGCAGCGTGATCGAGCCACTGTACACGCCGGCCGAGATCGATGCGCGGTACCGGGAGGCGAGCGGCCTTCCCGGCGAGTACCCGTTCACCCGCGGCATCTATGCGACCATGTACCGCGGGCGGCTGTGGACCATGCGGCAGTACGCCGGCTTCGGCACCGCCGAGGAGACGAACCAGAGGTACCGCTACCTGCTCGAGCACGGGCAGACCGGGTTGTCGGTGGCGTTCGATCTGCCGACACAGATGGGCTACGACTCCGACCATCCAATGGCGCGGGGCGAGGTCGGACGCGTGGGGGTGGCCATCGACACGATCGAGGACATGCGCGCGCTCTTCGACTCGATTCCGCCGGACCAGGTCTCGGTGTCCATGACGATCAACGCGACCGCGGCCATTCTGCTGGCGCTGTACGTCGCCGTGGCCGACGAGCGCGGGGTGGCGCGTGGCTCGCTGTCGGGCACCGTGCAGAACGACATCCTGAAGGAGTACATCGCGCGGGGTACCTACATCTATCCGGTCGAACCCAGCCTGCGGCTGGTCACCGACATCTTCGGGTTCTGCGCGCGCGAGGTGCCACGGTGGAACACGATCTCGATCAGCGGCTACCACATCCGGGAGGCGGGCGCGACCGCCGTGCAGGAGTTGGCGTTCACCCTGGCCAACGCGCTCGAGTACGTGGAGCGGGCGCTCGGCGCCGGTCTCGAGCTGGAGGACTTCGCGCGCCGGCTCTCGTTCTTCTTCGCGGCGCACAACGATCTGTTCGAGGAGGCCGCGAAGTTCCGCGCCGCGCGCCGGCTGTGGGCGCGCCTCGTGCGCGAACGCTACGGCGGGTCGGACGAGGCGTGCCGGTTGCGCTTCCACACGCAGACCGGTGGCGTCACGCTAACCGCGCAGCAGCCACTGAACAACGTCGTGCGCGTCACCGTGCAGGCGCTTTCGGCCGTGCTGGGCGGCACGCAGTCGCTGCACACGAACGCCTACGACGAGGCGCTGGCCCTGCCGACCGCCGAGTCGGCCAAGTTGGCGCTGCGCACGCAGCAGATCCTGGCCCATGAATCCGGCGTGGCCGAGACGACCGATCCGCTGGGCGGGAGCTATTACGTGGAAGCACTGACGGACCGGATCGAGGCCGGCGCGCGGGTCTACCTCGACCAGGTGGCTGATCTGGGCGGCGCCGCCCGCTCGGTCGAGCTGTTCAAGGAGGAGATCCACCGATCGGCTTACGCGCACCAGCGCGCGGTCGAAGCTCAGGAACGGATCATCGTGGGCGTCAATCGCTTTATCGAGGCCGGCGAGCCGCTACGCATCGAGCAGCCGGACTACTCCACGTTCGAGGCGCGTCAAGCGCAGAAGCTCGCCGACGTCCGTACGCGTCGGGACGCGAACGAGGTGCGTGAGTCCCTCGATTCGGTTAGAATTGCTGCGCGCGGCGGCGACAACCTGTTGCCGCCGCTCATCGCGGCGGTCAAAGTGTATGCCACGCTCGGCGAGATCAGCGATGTTCTGCGCCAGGAATGGGGTACCTATCGGCCGGCTACATAGCGGCCGTGGACGGATACAATGCCGACCTATGAGTACCGCTGCCCGCAGGGGCACGAGTTCGAGAAGGTTCAGCGGATGAGCGAGCCGCCGCTGGCGGCCTGCCCCGAATGCGGCGCGGCTGCGCAGCGGCTGCTTTCCTCCGGAGGTGGCCTGCTCTTCAAGGGCTCGGGCTTCTACATCACGGATAACCGCAGCGAGGGCTATAAGAAGGCGGCCGAAAAGGAAAAGCCAGCGGGCTCGGACAAGTCCGCGGACAGCGGTGCCAAGTCCAAGGGTGGCCCCGATACGGGTGCGGGCTCGTCGGACGCGACGAAGCCGGCAGGCGGCGCCGACAAGAGCGGCGGTAAGAAACCGGACGCGTGATGGCGATCGAGCTCCTCCGCGAGCAGCTCGAGGGAATCGCGCGGGAGCTGGCGGGACCGGAGGCGGCAGAGCTGGCTCAGCTCGAGCGCCCGCGCAACCCCGAGCACGGCGACGTCGCCACCAACCTCGCCCTCGCCCTCGCATCTCGGACCAAACGCCCTCCCCGGCAGCTGGCGCAGGAGATCATCAGTCGCCTCGATCTGGACACGCTCGGCGTAGCCGCGGCCGAGATCGCCGGTCCCGGGTTCATCAACTTCCGCCTCGCGCAGGAATCCGTGATCGAGCGGCTACGCGAGATCGCGTTGCGCGACGATGAGTTCGGCAGGAGCCGCACGGGCGCCGGCGAAGCGATCATCGTCGAATGGGTGTCGGCGAATCCGACCGGCCCGCTCCATTTCGGTCACGGGCGCCAGGCGGCACTGGGCGACGCCATTTCGAACCTGCTCGAAGCGACCGGCTGGAACGTCCACCGCGAGTTCTACTACAACGACTCGGGTACGCAGATGGAGCTGCTCGCGCGCAGCGTGTGGGCGCGTTACCAGCAGCTGCTGGGCTCGCCGGCGGAGATCCCGGAGGGCGGCTATCACGGCGAATACGTGCTCGATGTCGCACGCCAGTTCCTGGCCGAGAGCGGCGATCGCTTCCGCGGCGATGCTTCGGCCGAGGCGTTGGACACCATGCGCCGCTTCGCGGTGCGCGTGCTGCGCGCCGAGCAGGACCGCGATCTTGCCGACTTCCGCGTACGCTTCGATCAGTATTTTCTGGAGTCAGCGCTCTACGACGAGGGGCACGTCGAGGCGACCATCCGGGCGCTCGAGCAGACCGGGCTGGTCTATGAGCACGAGGGCGCTCTGTGGCTGCGCACGACCGAGTTCGGCGATCAGAAGGACCGCGTCATGGTCCGGCGCAATGGGGCGCCGACCTATTTCCTGCCCGATGTCGCGTACCACGTCACCAAGTGGCATCGGGCGTTCCACCATGCCATCAACGTGCAGGGCGCCGATCACCACGGCACGGTGCCTCGCGTGCGTGCAGGTTTGCAGGCGCTCGGCCTGCCGGCTGCGTACCCCGAATACGTGCTGCATCAGATGGTGCGCCTCGAGCGTGGCGGCGAGGAGGTGAAGATCTCCAAGCGAGCGGGCTCGTACACGACGCTGCGCGAGCTGTACGAGATGGTCGGCGTCGATGTCGCGCGCTACTTCTTCCTGATGCGGCGACCCGAGGCGCACCTCATCTTCGACATCGATATGGCGCTCGACCAATCGGAGAAGAATCCAGTGTACAAGATCCAGTACGCGCATGCGCGCATGTGCTCGATCTTCACCAAGGCGGGCGTGTCGAGGACCGAGATCAACGGCGAATCCGCCGATCTGGCGGCACTCGGCGATCCGGGCGAGCACGTGTTGATCAAGCAGCTCGCGGAGTACGCGAACGTCGTCGAGGCGGCCGCACGGCTGCGCGCGCCGCACCTGCTGTGCGATTACCTGGAGCAGACCGCGGCGGCCGTGAACTCGTGGTATCATGCCGGCAATCCGAGCCGAAACCCGGAGCTGTCGGTGCTGGTGGATAACGCGCGGCTACGCGAGGCACGTCTCGTCCTGGCGCTCGGAATCCAGATCGTGCTGCGCAATGGCCTCGGGCTACTGGGGCTCAGCGCGCCCGAACGGATGGAGAGGGAGGACTCTGAATGAGCCTGCTCGTCGTGGGCAGCGTCGCACTCGACACCGTCACGACCCCGTTCGGCACGGCCGAGGAGACGTTGGGCGGGTCGGCGGTCTTCTTCAGCGCCTCGGCCGCGCACTTTTGTTCGGTCAGGCTGGTCGGTGTGATCGGCGATGATTTTCCCGAGGAATCGCTCGAGTTCCTGGTCGAGCGCGGCGTCGATCTGGCCGGGCTGACCCGGGCCGACGGTGAGAGCTTCCGCTGGTCCGGTGAGTACAGTTATGACCTGAACACCGCCCGGACGCGCGAGACACGGCTCGGCGTTTTCGCCGATTTCAAGCCCACGATCCCGGAAGCATTTCGGGGCAGCGACTGGGTGTTTCTGGGTAACATCCATCCGCAGCTACAGCTCGATGTACTGAAGCAGGTCCGCTCACCGCGGCTCGTTGCCTGTGACACGATGAACTACTGGATCTCCTCCGAGCGCACGGCTCTGATCCGGCTGCTCCGTAGAGTGGGCGTGCTGCTGGTCAATGACGCCGAGATCCGGGCGCTGAGCGGCGAGCACAATCTGCTGCGCGCCGCGCGCTGGGTCCATGAGCACGGGCCCGGGATCGTCGTGGTGAAGAAGGGCGAGCACGGCGCGATGCTGTTCCATCGCGACGTGATGTTCTTCGCGCCGGGCTTCCCGCTGGAGGACATCTTCGATCCGACCGGCGCCGGCGATGCGTTCGCGGGTGGGTTCCTGGGCGCTCTCGCGCGCTGTGGCTCGAGTGCGCCGCCCGACCTCAAGCGGGCCATGATCTACGGCTCGGTGATGGGTTCCTTCGCCGTCGAGCGCTTCGGCGTGGAGCGGCTGAAGACGCTGCGCGCGGAGGAAGTCGAGGATCGGGTGCGCCACTTTCGCGAGCTGACGTCGTTCGAGCAGGTCGTGCCGGAAGCGCTGAATGCCTGAAGGCCGACTCAGCTACCAGGATGCCGGTGTCGATCGGGAGAAGGCCGGTCATGCCAAGCGGCGGATCGGCGAGCTCGTGCGCGACACGCTGGGTCCGGAGGTCGTCGCCAATCCCGGTGGATTCGGTGGCCTGTACCGCCTGCCGCAGAGCGACGGCGGCATTCTCGTGGCGAGCGCGGATGGCGTCGGCACCAAGCTGAAGGTCGCCATCCTTGCCGGCCGGCACGAGACGGTGGGTGAGGATTTGGTGAACCACTGCGTCGACGACATCCTCGTCGAGGGTGCCCGCCCGCTCTTCTTCCTCGACTACCTCGGCATGGGCGCGCTCGAGCCCGGCGTCGTCGAGGCCATCGTCGCCGGTGTCGCACGCGGCTGCCGCGCCAACGGCTGCGCGCTCCTCGGCGGCGAGACCGCCGAACTGCCGAGCATGTATGCCAAGGGCGACTATGACCTGGCCGGCTTCATCGTGGGCCTGACCCGCGAGGCCGAGCGTCCCGGAGCGCACCGCGTTCAGGCCGGAAACACGCTGCTCGGCCTCGCCTCGAACGGCTTCCACACCAACGGCTACTCGCTGCTGCGACGCCTGCTCTTGCAGGACCTGGGGCTCGGGCTGGATGACCGGTTTCCCGACATGGCAGAAACGGTGGCCGAGGTGCTGCTGCGCGTGCATCGCAGCTATCGTGAGGCTGTCCACCCACTGATCGTCGAGGGCCGTGTGCACGCGCTCGCACATATCACGGGTGGCGGCATCGTTGACAATCTGGCGCGGGTCCTGCCCAGGGACGCCGATGCCCGGGTCCGGCGCGGCAGCTGGCGGCCGCCGCCGGAGTTCCTCGCCGTCCAGCAGCACGGGCGGATTTCGGATCGGGAAATGTACCTGACGTTCAACATGGGTATCGGTCTGATCCTGATCGTGGAAGCGGACGAGGCGACTGCGCTGATCCACCGCCTGCGGGCCGGTGGTGAGCGCGCCTGGCCGATCGGTGAGGTCGTGCCCGGCACAGGCCGGGTGGTGCTGGACGAATGAGAGAGCGCAAAGGAGAACGCATGAAAGGGTGGGACGCAGATATCGCATGGCGATCGCGGCGCGGCGCGGCTGTTGCGGCGCTCGCCGCATTGATCCTGCTGTCGCCGAGGCCGGTCGAGGCGCAGCTGACGTCCGAGTGTAAGCGCGCGGCTGATGGGCTGCCGGGGGTCATTCCGGCTGCCGACCGCGAGCGCGTCGAGCAGTACTGCAACCTGGTCGCGCTCACGGTCGAGGCCACCCAGCCGAGGCTGGGCCTCGGGCTGAGCGGCGGCAATCCCGTGCCCGGCACCGGCAGTACGCTCGGGATGCGGCTCGGCACCTTGCCGCGGCTCAGTCTCGCGCTGCGCGCCACGGCGGTGAAGACCGACATCCCCGACATCCGGACCGAGACTGCTACGGGAGAGCTCACCTTCCCGCTCGGCAGCATCGACGCCGACGGGGCACTTGGACTGTACTCCGGCTTTTCGGTCGCGCCGACGGTGGGTGGTATCGGCTCGGTCGATCTGCTGGCGAGCGCGGGAATCATCCCGGTCCCGAGCGGCGAAGGCTTCGGCGACGCCTCACCCACCACGTGGGCTGCCGGCGCTCGGGTCGGCCTGCTGCGCGAGTCGTTCACGTTGCCCGGACTCTCGGTGTCGGCGATGTACCGCAGCCTCGGCGAGGTCACCTACGGCGATTCGCTGCTTCAACAGGACGACGCCTACTTTCACGCAGATCTCCGCCAGCTCAGTCTGCGCGGCGTGGTCAGCAAGGACGTGCTGTTCTTTGCGTTCGCTGCCGGTGCGGGCTGGGACCGTTTCACGAGCGACGTCGCATTCGGCGCATCCAGCGCAGGAACGTTCCCGGGGACCAACTACATCGTGCGGATTCCAAGCACGGAACTGCAGACCGATGCCACCGTGGTCTTCGGCAATCTGGCGCTGAATTTCCTGGTCGCGAATCTGGTCGCGGAGCTGGGCTGGCAATCCGGCGGCGATCTGGAGAGCGCGACCCTGGCGCCGGGCCGCACCGTGACGGGCGACGACGGCACGATCTTCGGCAGCCTGGCGCTGCGGCTCTCGTTCTAGCGGGCGGAACGGTCGAATGGCGGCGGTCGGGGGTGACGAGGCGCACCGCGAGTTCATGCGGCAGGCGCTCGACCTGGCCGAAAGGGGCTGGGGCCGCGTGCAGCCCAATCCGCTGGTCGGCGCCGTCGTGGTGCGCGCTGGCGAGGTCGTGGGCGTCGGCTGGCACGCCGAGCATGGTGGCGAGCATGCCGAAATCGCGGCGCTACGCGCTGCGGGCGCAGCGGCGGCCGGCGCGACGCTGTACGTGACGCTCGAGCCGTGCGCGCATACCGGCAAGACGCCACCCTGCACCGACGCGATCCAGCGCGCCGGCATCGCGCGCGTCGTTTACGCCACAGAGGACCCGCACGCGGTCGCGGGCGGTGGCGCGCGCTGTCTGGCCGAGCAGGGGATCGACGTGCTCGGCGGCGTCGAGCGAGACGCTGCACGGACGCTGAACGCCCCTTTCTTCCATGCCGTGGAGCAGGAATCCTGCTTCGTCGCGCTGAAGCTGGCGGTCTCACTGGACGCCGCGATCGCTCCGGCGCCGGGCGCCCGCGCCCAGCTGACTGGCAGCGAAGCGGTGGCCGATGCCCACCGTTGGCGTGCCGCGGCGGATGCGATCGTCGTCGGTGCTGGCACCGCGCGCGTCGACGACCCGCTGCTGACCGTGCGGGGCGACATCGCGCCCCGCGTGGTTCCGGTGCGGGTCGTGCTCGACTCGAAGCTGACGCTGTCTCCCGGCAGCCGGCTGGCTCGCACTGCCCGAGATGCGCCCCTCTGGCTGTTCGCCTCCTCTCAGGCCCCGCGCGATCGCGAGCGCTGCCTCGAGTCGCTCGGGGCGCGGGTCACGCGCGTCGCCGTACGGGATGGCATGCTCGATCCGCTCGATGTGCTCGGCGCGCTCTGGGACGACGGCCTGCGCTCGGTCCTGTGCGAGGGCGGAGCCCGGCTGGCGGGCTCACTGCTCCGCGAGCGGCGCGTCCAACGGCTGATCCTGTACGTTGCGCCGGTGCTGTTCGGCGCCGGCGCTGTCCCGGCCTTCGCAGGCGCTGCCCCGGAGCCCGCCGACGACTGGCTGCCGCCGACGGTGCTACAGCTCGGGCCCGATGTGCGCTTCGTCCTGGACCGCCGGTCGTCAGCCTGACATGTTCACCGGCATCGTGGAAGCGTTGGGAACCGTCGCGGCGGTGGCGCCCAGCGGCGCTACGCTTCGACTCGAGGTCGCGGCCGGCGAGCTCGCGCGCTCCCTGGCGCAGGGCGATTCGATCGCGATCGATGGCGTCTGCCAGACCGTCGTCGAACGGCAGCAAGACAGCTTCACTGTGCAGGCGATTGCCACGACCGTCGAGCGTACTACCTTCGGCACGCTGCAGGTGGGCGCGCTGGTGAACCTCGAGCGCGCGCTGGCCGTGGGGCAGCGACTGGGCGGCCACCTGGTTCAGGGTCATGTCGACGGTACCGGCCTGGTCGTCGGGCTGGAGCGCGGTGGCGAGCACGTACTGCTGGATGTGCGGCTGCCTGAGGAAGCCGCCGATGTCACGGTGTTGCGCGGGTCGATCGCGCTCAACGGCGTGAGCCTGACGGTGAGCGCCAAGCCGCAGCTGGACGTGGCGCGAGTCGCGCTGATCCCCTACACCTGGGAGCGAACGAACCTGTCGCGGCTGCGGGAGGGTGACCCCGTCAACGTCGAGGGCGACATGGTCGGGCGTTTCGTGGTGGACTACCTGAAGCGAATCGCCGGGGGCGGGGTAGAGGAGGCGTCATGAGCACGGAATCGAGCATGCCGTTCGAGCGCGTCGAAGCGGCGATCGCCGACATCGCCCAAGGCCGCATGGTCATCGTCGCCGATGACGAGGACCGCGAAAACGAGGGCGATCTGGTCTGCGCAGCAGCCAAGATTACACCGGCCATGGTGAATTTCATGGCGCTTCAGGGCCGAGGCCTGATTTGCGTGGCTCTGACGCCCGAGCGTGCCGACGAGCTCGACCTGCCCCTCATGGCCGAGCAAGCGCAGGACGGTTTCGGCACGGCCTTCACCGTGTCGGTCGATGCGCATCAGCGCTTCGGTGTAACGACCGGAATCAGCGCCCAGGACCGCGCGAAGACCATCGAGCTGCTCGCCTCGACGGCGACGAAACCGGGTGATCTGCGGCGACCCGGCCATGTCTTCCCGTTGCGTGCCGTGCCGGGCGGTGTGCTCCGCCGCGTCGGGCAGACCGAGGCATCCGTCGATCTCGCGCGGATGGCCGGCCTCGCGCCCGCCGGTGTGATCTGCGAGATCATGAACCCGGATGGAAGCATGGCCCGCCGGCCGGAGCTCGAGCGCTTCGCCCGTGAACACGACCTGCGTTTCATCACCGTGGCCGACATCGTCGCCTACCGCCTGTGCCACGAGCGGCTGGTCCGCCGCATTGCCGAGGCGCTGCTACCCACGCCCTACGGTGATTTTCGCGTCGTCGCCTTCGAGAACCAGATCGACCACCGCGAGCACGTCGCATTGGTCAAGGGCGAAATCGCGGGAGAGCGCAACGTGCTCGTGCGTATGCACTCGGAGTGCCTGACCGGCGATGTGTTTCATTCACTGCGTTGCGATTGCGGCGAGCAGCTGCACGCTGCCATGCGCCGGATCGATGAGGCCGGCCAGGGTGCGGTCGTCTACCTGCGCCAGGAAGGTCGCGGCATCGGGCTCGCCAATAAGATCCGTGCCTACGCGTTGCAGGATCAAGGACAGGACACCGTCGAGGCGAACGAGTCACTCGGCTTCAAGCCGGACCTGCGCGACTATGGCCTTGGCGCGCAGATTCTGCTCGATCTGGGCCTTTCATCGATTCGCCTGTTGACGAACAATCCGCGCAAGGTCGTCGGTCTCGAGGGGTACGGCTTGGCGATCACGGGACGCGAGCCGATCCAGATCTCACCGACAGACTTCAATCGCGGCTATCTCGCAGCCAAGCGCGACAAGCTCGGGCACCTGCTGGGTGAGGCAGGCGACGTCCGCGTGCTGCCGCAGGCCGGCAAGGTCCCGCGTCTGGACACACCGACGCTGTCCGACCCCGAGTGAACGAGCTGCGCGGCGAGCTGGACGGCACCGGCAAGCACTTCGCGATCGTCGTCAGCCGGTTCCACGAGTTGATCACCGAGCGCTTGCTCGATGCTGCTCGGGGCTGTTTGCTCGAGCACGGTGTAGCGCCGGACCAGGTGATGATCGCGCGTGTACCGGGTGCCTGGGAGCTGCCCGTCGCGGCGCAACGGCTGGCGCAGCGGCGCACGTTCGCCGGCATCATCGCACTCGGCTGCGTGGTCCGCGGCGAGACACCCCACTTCGAGTACGTCGCCGGCGAGGCGGCGCGCGGCCTGGCGGAGGTCGCGCTGGGGCAGGGCGTGCCCGTGGCGTTTGGCTTGCTCACGACCGACAGCATGGATCAGGCGATCGCACGCGCCGGTGGCAGCGTCGGCAACAAAGGCTGGGAAGCCGCGTTGAGCGCGCTCGAGATGGCCGGTCTCTTCGAGCGGCTGGAGAGCTGATGCGCGCGCGGACGCGGGCGCGAGGCTGGGCGCTACAGATCCTATATGCGTGGGAAACGCGTGGCATGCAGGAGAGCATCGACGCGGTCCACGCCGATTTCATCCACGAGCGTCGGATCGCACCGGAGAGCCGTTCCTACCTCGGCGAACTGCTGCGCCAGGTCGAGCAACACCGTAGCGAAATCGATCTTACCGTGCAGTCGGCATTGACGAACTGGCGCCTGGAGCGCCTGGCCGTGATCGACCGCAATGTCCTGCGGCTCGGCGCGGCCGAGATTCTGTTCATACCGGATGTGCCCCCGCGAGTCACGATCCAGGAAGCGATCCATCTTGCAGAGAAGTACGGTACGCCGGAAAGCCCGCGCTTCGTGAATGGAGTGCTCGATGCGCTGATGCGGCGAGCCCGCAGTGAGCAGGGTGGGTCGGCGCGAGCGGGATGAGACCCTGAAGCTGCTCGTGATCAACTGGCAGGATCGGCTGAATCCGAAGGCGGGCGGAGCCGAGATTCACCTGCACGAGATTTTTGGCCGAATCGCGTGCCGCGGTCACGAGGTGGTCGCCTTGGTCTCGGGATGGGAGGCAGCGCGATCGCGTGAGATCATCGACGGCATTGATGTGCACCGCACCGGCGGCCGACACACGTTCAGCCTGGCGGCGCCACATTACTACCGCCGCAGCCTTGCGGCCCTGCCGTTCGACTTGGTGATCGAGGATCTCAACAAGGTTCCGCTCTTCACACCGTTCTGGCTGAAGCGGCGCCTGCTGCTTCTGGTGCATCACCTGTTCGGCGCGACCGCGTTCGTCGATGCGACACCACCGGTCGCCGCTGCGACCTGGATCCTGGAGCGACCTCTCGGTCGCGTCTACGCCGGCGTTCCGGTCGAGGCCGTATCGGAGAGTACGGCAGACGACCTGGTACGGCGTGGGTTCGACCGTTCGGCGATCACGGTGATTCCGAATGGTGTCGATCTCGAACGCTACTCGCCGGCAGCGCCGCACGCACGGGCGGAGCAGCCGACCGTGCTGTATCTTGGGCGATTGAGACGCTACAAGCGTGTGGATCTGGTCCTGCGCGCGGCGGCGCTGCTGCGCGACCAGGGTGTCGCGTTCCGCGTGGTGATCGCCGGCCGCGGCGACGCGGCGGCCACGCTGCGGACGCTGACCTCGCGCCTCGGACTCGATGAGCACGTCCGGCTTGCCGGCTTCGTCAGTGAAGATGAGAAGGTGCGACTGATGCGCTCCGCCTGGGTCCACGTGCTGACCTCGAGCAAGGAAGGCTGGGGCATCTCGAATCTCGAGGCGGCCGCTTGCGGCACACCGACTGTGGCCAGCGATTCGCCGGGCCTGCGCGATTCCGTGATTCACGGCGTGACCGGCTTCCTCACGCCATATGGCGATGTCGCGGCGCTCGCCGATGCGCTGCGTGCTGTGCTCCAAGCGCCGGAGCTGCGGGAGCGGCTCGGCGCTGCCGCACGTGCGTTCGCGGCGCAACATTCCTGGGAGGCGTCGGCGGATCGCACGGAGTCGCACCTGTTGCAGATCGTGTCGGCCGCCAGTGGCACGGATCGAGCCGCTGAACGCCACGTCGGGCCCGCCACCATGCCGAAGGAAAGCCCATGAACGTCAGTACGACCGCCCGCTACTGTTCCCCATCCCCCGTTGTGCGGCAACGCGCGATCGAGCAGACGCAGCGCCTGCTCCGCTACAATCGCAGCATCCGAGGGATTGAGCTCATCTTCGACCGGCAGCGCGCCCTGCGCTCGGTCGAGGCGATCGTCCACCTGACGCGCGCCGCGCCGGTGGTCATGCGCAGCGAGGCCACCACCTTCAGCGCGGCCGTGGAGTCTCTGATGGATGGTTTGGCGCGGCGCCTCAAGCGCGAGCGCGGCCGCCGCCGTTCGCGCCGCGCAGCCGCTGCGGACCCGTCGCAACCGAGCGCGAGCGCCTGAGGAGCCGTGCCACCCATCACGATCGATGATCTGCTGCGGGTCAAGGGCGAGTCCCTTCAGCTCGAGCTGCTGAATCCGTCGGCCGACGTCTCCCGAGAGATCCTGGAGCCCAGCATCTCGAGCCCTGGCCTGGTCCTCGCAGGATACACCGGCCGCATTCCACGCGGCCGGCTGCAGGTTCTCGGCGAGACCGAGATCATGTTCCTGTGCTCGCTCGACGAGGCGAAGGCGCGCGAACTGCTCAGCGCTTTCCTGCGCCTGCCGATGCCCGCCGTGGTCGTCACCAAGGGACAGACGATACCGCCGCCCTTGATCGAGGTGACGGATGAACTGGGCGTGCCGCTTCTGCGGTCATCCCTGAAGACGGGCGAGTTCTACCGTCGGATTCAGCCGTTTCTGGAGTTCTGTTTCGCGCCGACCACGACCGTCCATGGATCGTTGGCCGATGTCTATGGCGTCGGACTGCTGTTCATCGGCCAGAGCGGCATTGGCAAGAGCGAGTGCGTCCTCGATCTGGTCGAGCGCGGGCACCGGCTCGTGGCCGACGATGTCGTCTATATCACACGCCGGGGCAATGATGTCCTGATTGGTCGAGGCCACGAGTTGCAGCGTCACCACATGGAAATCCGTGGCATCGGCATCATCGACATCCCGGCGCTTTTCGGCGTCCGCTCGATCCGCCAACAGAAGCGCATCGAGGTGGTGGTGCAGCTCGAAGAATGGAGCGACGGCGCAGCATATGATCGGACCGGGCTGGACAGCCAGCAGGTCGAATACCTCGGCGTCCACCTGCCGATGGTCACCGTACCGCTCAATCCTGGTAAGAACATCACGGTGATCTCAGAGGTGGTGGCCATGAATCATCTGCTGAAGTACTCGGGCATCGATACGGCCGCGTTGTTCAATGAACGGCTGAAGGAGGCGATGCGCCCGGTGCGGGAGTACCTGGAGCAGGATTATGAGTGAGCCGGTGCGCGGCATCGTGGTGGCGCACGGGAGTCTGGCCCAGGGTCTGGTGGACGCCGCGACGCGGATCATGAGCGTGCCCGAGGGCGCGTTGATCGCCATCAGCAACAACGGCTTGAGCACCGAGGCGCTCGCCGCGGAAGTCGACCGGCGCGTCGGCACCTCGCGCTGTGTCGTATTCGTCGATCTGCCGGCTGGCAGCTGCGCCTTCGCGGCGCGGCGGCTGTGTCTCGGACATGGCGAGCGTGCCGTGGTGACCGGCGTGAACCTGCCGATGCTGCTCGAGTTCTCGATGCATCGCGACGAGCCACCGCACCAGCTTGCGCACCGCCTCGCGGCCAAGGGCCGGGATGCGATCGCAGCCTCCAACGTCGAGCCGAGCCGGAATGCCGATCGTTCTGTACCGGGTGGATGAGCGCCTGATCCACGGCCAGGTCATTGTGGGCTGGGGCGCCGTGCTCCACCCCGACCGCATCGTCGTCGTGGATGATCAGGTCGCCGAGTCCGCCTGGGAGCGCGAGCTCTACGCGATGGGGCTCGGCTCTCGCCTCCAGGCCGACTTCGTCGGGGTGCGCGAGGCGGCCACTGCGCTTGCCGAGTGGAAGCAGGATCCGCGGCGAACCATCGTGCTGACGCGTGATGTGGCCGCCATGAGGCGGCTGGCGGAGGGCGGCGCGCTCGACGGCGAGACGATCAACATCGGCGGGATTCACCATGCGCCCGGCCGGCGCGAGGTCCTGCCGTACGTGTTCCTGAGCTCGACGGAAGCCGAGGAACTCCGCGAGCTCGAGGCGCTCGGCGCCCACGTCGTTGCACGCGATCTGCCGGGCTCGCGCGAGGTCTCGCTGCCGCAGCTCGTACGTGGTGGGCTCTGATCGTGGATTGGCTGATCGTGCTCGCCTGGGGCGGCCTTGTCGGCCTGGACGCGACCTCCTTCGGCCAGTTCATGATCTCGCGGCCGTTCGTCGCGGCGTCGATTCTCGGCGCACTGCTGGGCGAGCCGGCGGCCGGCGCGCTGATCGGCGCGGCCGTCGAGTCGTTTGCGCTGACCGCGCTGCCGATCGGCGCCGCGCGCTATCCCGAATCGGGCACCGCGGCCGTTGCGGCGACTGGCGCGTACGCGGCCGCTGCGCCCGTTGGCACGCCCTTTACCCTACTGGTCCTTGCTCTGTTGCTCGCATTGCTCTGGGAAAGGGTCGGCGAAGCCAGCGTTGCCGCGTTGCGCAGGGTGAACGAGCGGTTGGCCGCCGTTCCGGCCGAGGTGGAGGAGACGGAGCCGAGATGGATCATAGGCCGCCACGCGCTGGCCATACTGCTCGACTTTTGCCGCGCCGCCGCCCTGGCCATTGCCGGCTGGGCGATCGGTATCGTCATGCTGGTGAGCGGCAGCCGGGCGTGGACCCTGTCCGACGATGTGGCGGCGGGGGCCACCCTTATCGCGATCGCGGGCGTGCTCGGCGGCGCAGGGGCGCTCTTCGGCGGCATTGGCGAGCGCAGGTGGGTGTTTTTCGCGGGCGTGGCGTGCGGCTCGTTGGTTTTGTTCATCCGGCTATGACGACTCGGCTCCGCGCCGCGGTGCTTCTGCGCTGCTACACGATTCAGGGATCTTGGAACTACCGCACCATGATCGGAACCGGCTTTGCCTTCGCGCTGCTGCCGGTGCTCAGACTGATCTACGGTGATGATACTGTCGCGCTGCGGCGTGCGGCACACCGTCACGCGCAGCTGTTCAATAGTCATCCCTATATTGCGCCGCTGGCCGTCGGCGCCGTTGCACGGCTGGAGCAGGACGGCGAATCGGTGGAAGTCATCGAGCGTTTCAAGCTCGCTGTACGAGGTTCGCTCGGCTCCTTGGGCGACCGGCTGATCTGGGCCGGTTGGCGGCCGGTTTGCCTGCTGCTCGCTCTCAGCGCGTACTTCATGGGCGCGAGCGGCTGGCTGGCCGCGGTCCTGTTCCTCGTGCTCTACAATGTCGTGCACGTCGGGCTGCGCACGTGGAGCTTCCGCGTCGGCTTCGCTGCGGGCAAAACGGTCGGTGAGCGGCTGCGCGCGTCGCGCGTCGTACCGGCGCAGCGGGCGCTCAACGTGTTGGGCCTATTCGTCTGCGGCTTGATTCTGCCGCTGGCCGCCACCGCGCAACCGCTCGATACGATGCTCGATGCTCGCTGGTCGCTCGGCGCGATCGCCGCCGTGATCGCCGGCGTCAGTCTCGGCGCGGCCGCCCGACGGACGTTTGCGCTGTTTCTTGTGTTGTTCGCCATCGGCGGTCTCTTGATTGGCCTTGTAGAATGAGCTCTCAGGAGACGACCCGTCAGGTCCGCGTTCAGATTCTGAACAAGTTCGGCTTGCATGCGCGGCCCGCAGCCGAGTTCGTGAAGCTGGCAAGTACGTTTCGCTCGGATATCCGTGTCCAGAAGGACGATCTCGAGGTGAACGGAAAGAGCATCATGGGCGTCATGATGCTCGCTGCCGAAAGCGGCAGCGAGATTCTGATCCAGGCATCGGGCGAGGACGCCGATGAGGCGGTGGCGGCGCTCAGCGCGCTCGTGCAGAGTCGGTTCGGCGAGAGCTAGGAGCGATGGGCGTGCGCACGTTTCGCGACGGACTTCCGGCCTCGCCGGGCATCGTAGCCGGTCCTGCGCACGTGTTGCGCTGGGAGATTCCGCGCGTGGCCCACGGTACGGTCGACCCGGATCGTGTCGAGTCCGAGATCGAGCGGTTCCACGCGGCCCGAGCGGCCGCCAGGGTTCAGCTGTTGACCATCCAGCAGCAGACCGCCGAACGCCTCGGACCTGTCGAGTCTCAGATCTTCGAGCCGCAACTGCTCATGCTCGAGGACCCCGACCTCATCGAGGCCGTCGTCGCGTCGATCCGTGACAATCACGTGCCTGCCGCGCGGGCGCTCGAGCTGCGTGTCCTGGAGCTGCGCTCGGAGTGGCGGCGGCTCGGGCACCCGATGGTGCTCGATCGTCTGAACGATCTGCTCGACGTCGAGATCCGCCTCATGCACGAGCTGCTGGGCAGCGCTGCACCCCAGACGGGGCTGTCCGGGCCACGGCGTGTGATCCTGGTGGTGCACGACCTCACGCCGAGCCTGGCCGTGCAGTTCGATCGGAACACGATTCTGGGGATCGCCATGGACACCGGCACCCGGACCTCGCACTCCGCGATCCTGGCGCGGGCCATGGGCATTCCATGCGTCGTCGGGCTCGGCGATCTGTCGGACATCGTCGAACAGGGGCAGGAGCTGATCCTCGATGGCCGGGCCGGCCGCGTGATCGTCGAGCCCCCGGCCGCGGAGAGGGAGGTCTACCGCGAGCGGGACATCAAGGTGCGGCAGTGGGAGCAGGAGCTGCTCCTGCTCGCGCACATGGACTCCGTCACGCCCGACGCCGAGCGGGTCGAGTTACGCGCCAATATCGATCTGCCGGCCGAGGCGGAAGACGCAAGGCGGCACGGCGCGGAGGGGATCGGTTTGTTTCGCACCGAGTTCCTCGTGGTCGGCCGCAGCACGTTGCCGGAAGAGGAGGACCAGTACCGCGCTTACCGTCAGGTGGCCGAAGTGTTTCCCAACCACCCGGTCTACGTGCGCACGTATGATCTGGGCGGTGACAAGTTCCCACGTTTCCTGCGGATGCCGCCGGAGGAGAACCCGTTCCTCGGTTGGCGCGCGATCCGCGTTTGTCTGGACATGCCCGAGCTGTTCCGCCCGCAATTGCGCGCTGCGTTGCGAGCCACGGCGCATGGCGACGTTCGCATCATGATACCGTTGATCAACGAGATCGACGAGCTCGAGCAGACACGTGCGCTGCTGCGTGAGCTGGAAGGCGATCTGGATGCAGCCGGCATCGCGTACCGGCCCGATTACCAGCTCGGAATCATGATCGAGACGCCGGCCGCTGTGCTGATTGCCGCGCGTCTGGCTCGGCATGCCAGCTTCTTTTCGATCGGCACCAACGATCTCGTGCAGTACGCGCTCGCCGTGGATCGTGGCAATGCCCGGCTCGCATCACGTGCCAGTCCGTTCCATCCGGCGGTGCTGCGCCTGCTACAGGAAACCATTGCGGTCGGTTCACGTGCCGGCATAGAGGTCAGCGTCTGTGGTGAGATGGCCGCGAACCCGCTCGGCGTATTCCTGCTGCTGGGTCTCGGAGTTCGTTCGTTGAGCATGGCCCCGTCGGCGCTACCCGAGATCAAAAAGGTGATCCGGACGATCCCCATGCAGGCGGCGGCGCAGGCCGCGGACGCCGCGCTGAGCGCGGATACACCCGGCGAGGTGGTCGGGATGCTGACGGAGGCGATCTCCGACTGGCTCGATCTCTCGTTGTTCACGGGTCGCTGGAGCTTGTCGGCCGTGCAATGACAGCCTAACTTCGGCGCTCTTCTTATACAGGAGCCGCTTTGGATCGCTTCCTCTTCACCTCGGAGTCCGTGACCGAGGGCCATCCGGACAAGATCGCCGACCAGATCAGCGACGGCGTGCTGGATGCTGTTCTGCAGCAGGACGCCGCCGGCCGCGTGGCGTGCGAGACGCTGGTCACGACCGGACTGGTCTTCGTGGCGGGTGAGATCACGACCTCCGGCTATGTCGACATTCCGACCGTGGTTCGCGGAACGCTGCGGTCGATCGGGTACACGGACGCCGCATACGGCATCGATGCCGAGTCCTGCGGCATCATGGTGGCGATCGATCGGCAATCGCCCGATATCGCAATGGGCGTCGATACGGGTGGGGCCGGCGATCAAGGCCTCATGTTCGGCTATGCGGTCGACGAAACGCCCGAACTGATGCCGGCGCCGATCGGACTCGCGCACCGGCTGACGCGGCGCCTTTCGAAGGCCCGGAAGTCCGGGCAGATCCCGTGGCTGCGGCCGGACGGCAAGGCGCAGGTGACGCTCGAGTACGAGAATGGCCGGCCCGTGCGGGTTCACACCGTCGTCCTGAGTACGCA
Organism: Longimicrobiales bacterium; assembly: GCA_050732635.1. Taxonomy (GTDB): domain Bacteria; phylum Gemmatimonadota; class Gemmatimonadetes; order Longimicrobiales; family RSA9; genus JBOHRE01. Next base: position 53,434 of record JBOHRE010000005.1, read on the forward strand.
GCACTCGCCGGATGTGCCGCTGGAGGAGTTGCGCGAGACGATCGTGCGTCAGATCATCACGCCGGTGATGCCCGAGGAGCTGTACGAGCCCGGCCGCTGCGTTTTCCATGTCAATCCGACGGGTCGCTTTGTCGTGGGTGGACCGCACGGTGATGCCGGCCTCACTGGTCGCAAGATCATCGTCGACACCTATGGTGGCTCGGCCCGCCATGGCGGCGGCGCCTTCAGCGGCAAGGATCCATCGAAGGTCGACAGGTCGGCCGCCTACGGCGCCCGCTGGGCAGCCAAGAACGTGGTCGCCGCCGGCCTGGCACGACGCTGCGAGATCCAGTTGGCGTACGCAATCGGTGTTGCTGAGCCGGTCTCCGTCCACGTCGACAGCTATGGGACCGGCGAGGCCAGTGACGCCTGCATTGCGGCGGCCGTGCGCGAGGTCTTCGACTTCAGGCCCCGCGCGCTGATCGATGCCCTGGTGCTGAACCGCCCGATCTACCGGCCGACGGCGGCCTACGGTCACTTCGGTCGCGATCCGTTTCGGGACGACAACGGCGGGACGCACGACTTCTTCACGTGGGAGCGCACAGACCGGATCGAAGAGCTGCGTCGGGCGGTGCGCAGCTGAAGTGCGCCACCGCGCGTCGCGGATCGGTGCGGACCCCGCCTACCGGTCGGGGGTAGCGAAGGGCGCAGGTCGAACCGTACCCTCTCGGCAGTTGAGGCGCGGCGGATGTCTATGATCGAAGTGAAGGTGCAGAGTCTGGGGCTGGATCGGTCGTCGAACACGCCAGTCGTGATTCTGCAGGAGACCGGCGGTACACGCGTGCTCCCGATCTGGATCGGTCCCGGCGAGGCGAGCGCAATCGCGATGGAGCTCGCCGGGATGAAGTTCTCCCGACCACTCACGCACGACCTGTTCTGCTCCGTCATCCTGGGTCTCGGCGGCTCCCTCAAGCGGGTCGTGATCACCCGGGTGGTCGAGAACACCTATTACGCCGAGCTGCTCATCCAACGCGGTACGGAGCTGATCACGGTGGATGCGCGCCCGTCCGATTCGATCGCAATCGCGCTGCGACTCAGTGCCGAAATCCTCACCGACGACACACTGCTCGATCACACACACATCGAGATCAGCGAGGCCGATGCCGGCGAGGAGGCCGAGGAGTCCGAGTTCGGCCCGACCACGACCGAGGAGGAGGCGGAAGGGCTGCGCGCACGCGAGCTCAATGAGCACCTGCGTCGCATGAACCCGGAGGACTTCGGCCGCTTCAGCATGTGATGTTCGCCGTTCGGCAGCACCGCGGGAGCCTGCCCATCGTCCTGGGCGGGCTCCTGTTGCTTTCGGCCGCGAGCGCGAGCGCGCAAGCCAGCCTCAGCGGGCGTGTCACGGACCCGCTGGGCGAGGGTATCGGCGGTCTGGAGGTCCTGCTCCATCGCGTGGACAGTGCCGGGGGCGCGCAGGCTGGAGTGGACGTAACGCGCGCCGACGGCCGATTCACGATCGAGCTTGCGTCGGCCTTCGAGCCCACGGCCATCTACTTCGCCACGGCGCGGTCCGGTGAGGAGCTGTTCATCGGCCCCCCGTTTCGCGGGAATGCGCCGCCGTCAGCCGACTACGGCCTGACCATCGAACCCGGCCGCGGCGCCCGCATCGGCGAAGCGTCGGCTCTGCTGTCCGACACCGATGCAGCCAGCCGTCCCGCGGGCATACTGGCCGCGACCGGGCTGGTCGCACTAATCGTCGTGCTGGCGTGGCGCCGGCGAACAGCCCAGCCGCCGGCGTGGAGGCTGACGCTTGCCGAGCTGGCAGCGCTCGATGAGTACGCCGAGCGCGGTGGCGCCGACCCTCAGTCGCTCAGCGCGCGGCGCATCGAGTTACGCTCGCGCCTCGCCCGTGCTGTCGATCCGGAGAGTCATGCCGCTGCTCAGCGATGAGGTCCTCATCCTGCAGGCGTTTGCCTACAGCGAGACGAGCAAGATCCTGCGTCTGCTGACGCGCGAGCACGGGCTGGTCTCCGTCATTGCCCGAGGCGCGCTGCGGCCGAAAAGCCGTTACGGCGGTCAGCTCGAAGCCTTCAGCGAAGGTGTGGCCGTGTTTTACACGAAGCCAACCCGCGAGCTCCAGACCCTGAGTGGCTTCGATCTCATCAATAGCGGCCAGGCACTGGGCCGCGACCTGATCCGCTTCGGAGGGGCCGCGCTCCTCGCGGAACTCGTCGTGTTGACCGGTAGCGAGGAGCCCGAGCCGGCGATCTTCGGCCATGTGCGCAGCGCGCTGCGCAACCTTGCCAGGGCTGCTCAGCCGGAGCTGGAGCCGATGGTGCTGACCGAGGTCTGGCGGCTGATCGCGCTGCTGGGATATGCGCCGGCACTCGGCGAATGCCTGCATTGCGAGCGTGGGCTCGACCCTGCCGAAGATGCGGTCTTCGATTACGCTGCAGGCGGCGTGCGCTGTAGCCGCTGTCCAGCACCCCCGGCGGGCCGGAGCCTGCCGGCGTCGGGGCGGCGTACGCTCCAGAGCATGCTCGCCGGTCAGCCCATGGCTCTCCAGCGCACCGCCGCACACTGGGCACTGCTCGGACGATTTTTGACGTACCACCTCGCCGATGGACGGCAGCTGCGCTCACTGGAATTCCTGAACGCCGTGCTTCCAGAGTCGCATGTCTGACCTCGTGCTGGGCACCGCCGGTCACATCGATCACGGCAAGACGGCGCTCGTGCGTGCCCTGACCGGCACGGACACGGATCGCCTGGCCGAGGAGAAGCGCCGGGGCATCACCATCGATCTCGGCTTTGCCGAGCTGCGGCTCGACCATGGCATTCATTACGCCGTGATCGATGTGCCGGGCCATGAGGCCTTCATTCGCAACATGCTGGCGGGCGCGACCGGTATCGATGTGATGATGCTGGTGGTTGCGGCCGACGAGGGCGTCATGCCGCAGACGCGTGAGCACATCGCGATCATGGATCTGCTCGGCGTACATAGCGGCGTCGTCGCGATCACGAAGACGGATCTCGTCGATTCGGCCTGGCTCGATCTCGTGCGTGAGGATGTGGTCACGCAGCTCGCCGGCACTCCCTTTGACGGCGCGCCGATTGTACCCGTTTCCACGGTGAGCGGCACGGGCCTCGCCGAACTCCGACGCGTGCTCACCCAGTTGGCCACGACGCCGCGCCGCCGTGACGCGCACGACCTGCTCCGCATCCCCGTCGATCGGGTGTTCAGCGTGCATGGCACCGGCACGGTCGTGACCGGAACGATTTGGACTGGTACAGTGGCCAGTGATCAGACGGTACGTGTGCTGCCCGCCGAGAGGTCTGCGCGGGTACGCGGTGTTCAGATCCACGGCCGTGCCGCCGAGACCGCCCGCTGTGGCCAGCGAGTCGCGCTCGCGCTGGCTGGCGTCGCCCGTCACGAGCTCTCGCGCGGCGACGTCGTCGTGTCCGATCCCCGGTGGAGCCCCACGTCCATGCTCACCTGCAGGCTGCGAATGGTTTCCGACACGCAGTGGACAGTGCGCCCGCGACAACGGGTACGCGTGCACCTCGGCACCGCCGAGGTCATGGCCCGCACGATCCTCCTCGAACGTGAGCGGCTCGAAGCCGGCGATGAGGGCTGGGCACAGCTGCGTCTCGAGCGCCCGCTGATCGCCCGCGCCGGGGACCACCTGATTCTCCGCTCCTACTCGCCGATCACCACCATCGCCGGCGGTCGCGTCGTCGAGGCCGACGCACCGAAACGGCGGCGCCTGGATGAGACCCAGCGCACGCTCTTTTCGCTGCTGCTCGATGCGCCGCCGGCCGAGGCACTCGCGGCGCTGGCTGACGACGCCGGGTGGAGCGGGCTCCGCGTCGAGAGGCTACCCTTCCGGCTGCGCTGCAATCCGCCCGAAGCCGATACCGCCCTCGCCCTCGCAATCGACCGCGGCCTGGTGCGCATCGGCGATCGCCTGTTTGCTCGGCCGATCGTCGACCAGGCCTGCCAACGCGTGCTCCAGGCACTCGACACCTTTCATGCCCGTGCGCCGTTGCGCGCGGCCGCGCCCCGCGAGGATCTGCGGCGCGCCCTGCCGCCTGGCGCGCCGCGCGAGCTTGCCGAACACGTCCTCACCGCGGCAATCGCCGACGGCACCATCAGGGTCCTCGAGGACGGGATCTCCCGGGCGGGATACCAGCCACGCCTGACCGACTCCCAGCAGGCCGCACTGGCACGGCTCCGGAGCCTTCTCCTTGAGGCCGACCTGACCCCGCCGACCGCGACGGAGCTGCCCGCCGACCTGCGCGACCGCGCGGACCTGCCCGATCTGCTCGCGCTCCTCGAGCGGACGGGCGATGCCGTCCGCATTGCGCCCGACATCACGATCTCGGCTGCGGCCCTGGAGCGCGCGGCGCATCGCCTCGTGCACCGGCTCGGCGGGCGCAAGGCATTGGGTCCAGCGGATTTTCGCGAAGTCTTCGAGGTCTCCCGCAAGTACCTGATCCCGCTGCTGGAACATATGGATCGCTCCGGCCTGACCCACCGCGACGGCGACCGCCGCGACGTCGCCGCCGCCGCCCCCTAGACATGCCTTGACCACTGGAAGGCCGAACCATATGCTACGGATGAGGGGTAGTATGCTCCGACCCACTGTCTTGGAGGGGGTTTATAAAACCTTAGCTACGGCACAGCAGTAAAGACTGTGCGGAGGTGACCATGAGACGCATGCTATGCGTCGGCGTCATCCTCCTCCTCACAGCGATTCCGGGAGCGCTCGAAGCGCAGGCTGGTAGCGACGCTGCGAGCCGCGGAAGCAGGCTCGGGCAGAACTACCCGAACCCGTTCAACCCGACCACCCGTTTGCCGTTCGATTTGTGGCCCGAGGATTTTGCAGAGGGCCAGCCGGTCGTGGTGACGATTCGGATCTACAATGTCCTGCACCAGCTCGTTGCAGTTCCCACGGCCTTGAATCATCCGGCCGGGAACGGGCTTCCGGTCGACCAGTTGGAGTACACGAGTCCGGGCCGGAAGGAGGTATTCTGGGACGGGCTGGACCGGTCGGGCCGAAAAGTGGCGTCTGGACTGTACTACGTGCAGTTTCAGATCAACAACCGGAAACCCGAAGTCAAGAAGATCTTCGTGGCGAAGTAGGAGGAGGAACGCACACGAGTGGAGGTCATGCGGAAGCGCCGGGGGACTGACCCCCGGCGCTTTCGCACGTTCAAACGGATTTCTGTTCCAGCAGGCGGAGGAAATCCTCCGGGTCCGACAGTTCTGCGAGCCGTTTGGGCACTTCCGGGTCCTTGGCGAACTGCGCGATCTTGCCGAGCACGGGTAGGTACTGGTTACTGACCTCGAGCGGCGGCGCCACGATCAGGAAGAAATACCGGACGGGCTGGTCGTCGATCGCCTTGAAATCGAGCCCCGCCTGCTTGCGACCGAAGGCCACGCGCAGGCGGCTGACGACGAGCGACCGGCAATGAGGTATGGCCATGCCACGGCCGATCCCGGTCGAGCCGAGGTTCTCTCGCCGCTTCAACATCTTGAACAGAATACTGTCACTCTTCTCGTCCAGCTTGAGGAGCGAGATCAGCTCCTTGAGTACAGCGTCTTTCGTGTCGCCCTGCAGTTGTAAATTGATCGCGTCTCTATTGAAGAATTCCTTTAGCTCCATGGTCTGTCCGCCGACGTGATTGCGCTGAACTGCCGGGGCCGCGCCAACATAAGCGAGGCCGTCAAAGCCTGTCAAAGCGGCAGCTTGGGCGATTGAAGCGGGATCGGGGCGCCGTTAGATTCGCGGCATGTTCGAGCGCTTGAACGAGAGCCTGACACGCGGCCGGGATGTGCCGCTGTTCCTCGCGCCGCAGGCGGGCGTGAGCGAGTCGCCATTTCGGCGCCTGTGCCGGAGCTTCGGCGCGGATGTCGTGGTGAGCGAGTTCGTCAGTGCCGAGGGGCTGCGCCGCGGCAGCTCGCGAACCCATGAACACCTACGATTCGAAGAGGCGGAGCGGCCGATCGGCGTGCAGATCTTCGGCTCGGACCCGGCCGGAATGGCCGAAGGGGCCACACTCGTCGCTGACCTCTATGCGCCGGATTTTGTGGACATCAATTTCGGCTGCCCGGTGAAGAAGGTGGTGAAGCGCAATGGTGGCTCGGGCTGCCTGCGAGATCTCGACCTCGTCGAGCGCATCATCAGAGCGGTTGCCGCCGCCACGCCGCTCCCGACCACTGTCAAGATCCGCAGTGGTTGGAGCGAGGAGCAGCGCAACCCGGTCGAGATCGCGCTGCGCTGCCAGGACGCAGGCGCCCGGTTCCTGACGTTGCATGCACGCACGCGCACCCAATTGTACTCGGGCGTGGCGAACTGGGATGAGATCGCGGCGGTCGTGGGCGCATTGGCCATACCGGTCATCGGCAACGGCGACGTACGCACCGGTGAGGACGCACAGCGCATGCGGGAGCACACGGGCTGCGCCGGCATCATGATTGCCCGGGGTTCGCACGGTGCGCCCTGGATCTTTGCCCAAGCCCGGGCAGCCTTGGAGGGCAAGCCGGTGCCGGCGGACCCGTCGGTGGAGGAGCGCTTCCGGATCGTGATCGAGCACGCCTCGAACGCGATTGCGTTCGAACGGGATGAGCGACGCTCGATGGTTGATTTCCGCAAGCACCTGGGCTGGTACACGAAGGGATTGCCCGACGGGTGCGTGCTGCGGCAGGAGCTGTTCGGAGTCACCGCGCTGGAGCAGGCGAGGCGCGTGCTGGAATCGTACCTGTCCCGCTATCAGGCGCTGGCTGCGTGACCCGTGAGGCGCTGCTGCGCCTGCTACAGGCGGTGTCCAGCGGCGCGCTGACGCCCGGAGCAGCGGTCGAGAGGCTCGCCTGGCTACCGATCGAGGAGGTGGGCGATGACAGCATCGACGCGGCCATCGCCCGCATCGACCATCACCGCGCGCTCCGGCTCGGCCATCCGGAGGTGGTCTACTGCCCGGGGAAGCAGCCCGAGCACGTAGTCGAGATCTGCCGCCGGCTGGCGGCCCAGGCAGGTTTCCTGGCCACGCGCGCGGATCAGGCGACGCGTGGGCTCCTGGCCGACGCGTTCCCCGATGCCGAGGTGAACCCGATCGCGCACACGGTGCACCTGCGGGGACCGGAGCGCGCGACTCCGCCCGTACGCGGCCCGGTCCTGGTGCTCAGCGCGGGAACGGCCGATGGGGCCGTGGCCGAGGAGGCAGCGGTCACCGCCGCAGCACTCGGCAACCCCGTCGAGCGCCTCTATGACGTCGGTGTGGCCGGCATCCACAGACTGCTGTCGCAGACTCCGGCGCTGCGGCGTGCGGCCGTGGCCATCGTGGTCGCGGGCATGGAGGGCGCGTTGCCGTCGGTCGTGGGCGGGCTCGTGGCGTGTCCGGTGATCGCAGTGCCGACGAGCGTGGGTTACGGTGCGAGCTTCGGCGGCGTAACCGCGCTCCTGTCGATGCTCACGAGCTGTGCCGCCGGGATCACCGTGGTCAACATCGACAATGGATTCGGCGCGGCCTTCGCCGCCTCTCGGATCAACCAGTTCTCGCTGATCGCGGATTGATGCGCCAGACGGTCAGGGGCGCCATGCCCGCGCGCGCACGCACGGCCGTGCTCGGCGTCATGGCGCTGCTGCTGCTCGCGCTCCTGCCCACACTGCCGCGCGCGGCGCTCGCTCCGGCTGGGGCCTTGCTGGCACTGGCCGTCGTCGCGTTGGTTGCGTGGCAGCGGCGCGACGGCGACGCCGAAGCTGTCGCTGCTGGGGATCCCGGAGCGGGTGGCGAGCCGCTGCCGCGCAGTCACCGTTCCGAGATCACCGAGCTGCTCGACCAGCTGCGTGAACGGACCGGCGCCACGCGCATCGTGCTGTGGTCCATCGACCCCGAGCGCGAGCGCGCGTATGCGTTCGCGGTATCGGGCGCGGAGGCACCGCCCTGGCTGCCTCTCGCCGCCACACCGCTGTTCTGGGCGTGGCAGGAATCCATGGCGCTGCGCCTCGACCGGGTTCCCGGATGGGCGCTGGATCATGCACAGGTGCTGGCCCTGCCGGTCGACAGTGAGGCGTATCAGCCCGGTCTGTTGACACTCGAGCTCATCGACCGGTTGCCGCCGGAACTCGACGGCTTGGCCGGCGACGCCGTGTTGCTCCGCTCGGTACTACACGCGCAGCGACGCGAGCTGCAGGCGTTGACCGACCGCGACCGGTACCAGCGCTTGATGCACATGCTGGGCACCCTCGTCTCCGAGCTGGATGCCGAGGATGGCAGCTTCGCGCCCAGGTTTGCCGAGGCGGCGATCCAGTTGCTGAGCGCGACCGGCGCGACGATCGCGCACTGGGAGGACAAGGCGGCGCAGGGCGTGGTGCTGGCGACAGCCGGCGGCGATGGCGGACCCCCGACCGGCACGGTCTTCGGCGCCGAGGACTGCGAGCTCGGCCGCGTCGCACGAACCGAGATGTTCCTGCTCATCGAATCGATCGCGCGGCCGCTGCAGTCGCCGCTCGCAGCTGCGTCCGAGCGCTGGATCGCCTGGCCTCGCGCCCTGGTCGCGGTGCCGCTCACCAAGCAGAAAGAAGGAGTCGTCGGCGTGCTCGCAGTGTGGAGCAGCGAGATGGCGCAATTCGAGCCCGAGGCACTCGCTGCGCTCCGCTCGATTGTACCCTTCGTCGGCCTGCACCTCCATCAGACACTCGAAACCGATAACCTGCGCAGAAATGCGCTGCGCGATGCGCTGACTGGCCTCCACAATCGTGAAGGCTTCGAGCATCATTTCAAGCGTGAACTCTCCAGCTTCGACCGCTACGCCAGGCCCTTCGCGCTGCTCATCCTCGACCTGGACCACTTCAAGCAGGTCAATGACCAGCTCGGTCATGAAGCCGGCGACGAAGTCCTGCGCCATGTCGGCCGCGCCATCGCGGATGCGGTGCGTGAGAGCGATGTCGCCGCGCGCTATGGTGGTGAGGAATTCGTCGTCCTCATGCGCGAAACGCACGCCGCCCAAGCCGCCGACGCAGCCGAGCGGCTGCGGCGTACGATCGAGCGCCTGGTCATCGAGTGGCAGGGCCGTGTGATCCCGATCCGCGCATCGCTGGGCGTGGCCGCATGCCCCGAATCGGTCGATTCACCGAAGCGTCTCTTCGCCACCGCCGACGCGGCGCTCTACGCGTCGAAGGCGAGCGGTCGGAACCGGATCACGGTGGCGCCGCCCGTCACGGTCGATGTCTGACCCGGCTGCTGGACCAGGCCTAGGGAGGCATCTACCGCCGGCGCAGGTGTTGACGCGTAAGCTGTTGTGTGGTTAGCTTTTCAGGTATCGGGGCCGATACGGTTTCGACGTGTTTCGTGAGGTCGTTGCTGCGTGCCGGGGTTCCGTGACCTCGTTATCAACGCGGAACATTCTCAAGTGCCAATTCTAACCTGGCGCTGGCTGCGTAAGTAATTACGTAGCCCGTCCTGAGCTGCACCGGGCCCGAGGTGAGGCTCAGGACGTCGACTGAATCGGGCTGGCTCTTCGGCCGCGTCACCGTGCCGGGAGCGAGATGACAGGTGGCTGGTTCGCGAGGGGCCGTTCGCTGGCCGCCGAGCGGATGAGATTCCAAACAGCGGACTACGCACGTAGACGCAGCGATGGATCGATCCACGGACGCGGGTTCGACTCCCGCCGGCTCCATGTCGAGCGTAGCGCTCGATGCAGTAGAGAAACGGCAGTGTGACGCAATGCCTGCGACGCACTGCCGTTTTGCGTGGACGCGAGCAGTTCGGAGCAGTGTTGCGGCGAGCTTTGCCGCGCTCGCATCTTGCACCGGGCCAGACCTTCACAGCCACTTCAGGTCGGGGCGGTCCGAAGCTTTGGGCAGGTAGCAGCTATGACAGAATCCACCACGTTGAATAGCGCCGCGTCGGCGCCCGCGGACGCCGCGCTGGCAGCCGAGGATGCGCGGGTGAGCTCGCGCGAGGCACTGCGCTTCCTGACGCGCGCCGGACGCGCGCTGGCGGGCTCGCTCGACTACGACGAAACGCTCAGGCGGGTGGTGAAGTTCGCGATTCCTCGCGTCGCGTGCTTTGCCGCGATCGATCTGCTGCGGCCCGACGGGCGCCTCGAACGCAGGGCCTTCGGCCACATCGACCCCGCGAAGCAGGCGCTGCTGGAAGCGCCCGAGCCCTTTCTGCCCCGAGCCGCTGGCTACCTGCCGATCGCCGCAGTGCTGGAGGAAGGTCGGGCGCTACTGATCGAGAAGGTCGCGCAGCTCGACGCGGTGGACGGTTCCGGTGAGGCCGACATCGTGCTGATGCAGCGACTCCGACAACTGGGCGGCCAGTCCGTGATCGTCGTGCCGCTGTCGGCACGCCAGGAGCGGATCGGCGTGATCGCGTTCGGCTCGACGCGTACCGACCGCTTCTACGGTCCGGCGGACCTCGCCCTGGCGCAGGAGCTGGCACGCACAGCAGGGCTCGCCATCGACAACGCTCGCCTGTTCCGCGACGCCGAGCACGCGATCCGCGCCCGGGACGAAGTGCTCTCGGTCGTCTCGCATGACCTGCGTAATCCCGTCCATCGGGTGAGCCTGGCGGCGGAGCTGCTGCTGGACGGAGACCAGGTCGCCGCCGCGGCGCGGTCCACGGTCGCAATCATCCGGCGCGCCGCCGACGAGATGGATCACCTGATTCGCGACCTGCTGGATGTCAGCCGCATCGAGACGGGCACGCTGACCCTCTCGACCGGGCCGGTCGACGTTGGCCAGCTACTGGTGCAGCTCGAGGAGGAGTTCAGGCCCCTGGCCGAGAAGCACGGTGTCGACTGGAGCGCCGAGATTCCCGAAGGTGCACCGACGATCGAGATCGACGATCATCGCGTGCGCCAGGCGCTGGGCAACCTGATCGGCAATGCGTTCAAGTTCACGCCGCGCGATGGCTCCGTCAGGCTCGTTTGCGCGCAGCTCCCTGATCGCGCTATCGAAATCGCCGTGCGCGATACCGGCCCCGGGATGACCGCCGAGCAGCGCGCGCACGTCTTCGATCGCTTCTGGCAGGCCGAGCCCGGCGATCGCCGGGGCGCCGGGGTCGGTCTCTCCATCGCGCGCGGCATCGCCGACGCTCATGGCGGCGACCTGCGCGTCGAGAGCGAGCCCGGCGCCGGCAGCGTCTTCACACTGCGACTACCCGCGAGGCCGGCCGACCGCTGAGCCGTTCACGGCCGAGTCCCGCCCGGCTCATTCGAAGACATCGACGCGGATGTTCGGTTTGTACTTGTCGGGATTCTGCCGGATGTCGAGGATCAGCGTCTGCAGATCGACGACGGCTTTCAGGAGCTGATCGTAGAGTCCCGGATCAGCGACCAGCCGCTGCAGCGTGCCATCGCCGTCGTTCACCCGCGCCAAGAGTGCGCTCGCATTGACGAGTGCCGAGTCGAGACCCGCGACCGTGCCGAGCGCCTGATCGTAGAGCGCGTCGTCGCGCAGCATGCGACCAATCGTGCCATCGGCATGGAGCGCCTCGTTGGTGAGCGTGTCGAGCCGAGCGATCGTCATGCTGGTGCGTTCGTACAACACCGGATCGTGGATCAGTCGACCCAGCGTGCCATCGGAGCGGTTCATGCTCTGCAGCAGCAATGCCAGCTCACCGGTGACACCAGCGAGCCGCTGGTACAGGACGTCGTCCACGACGAGCTGACCCAGGGTCCCTTCGCCCCGCGTGATGGCGGCCGTGATGCCCCGGACCTCCTCAATCACCGCCTGCGCTTCGACCATGGTGGTCGCAGCGGTGGCGAGCACCGACTCGAGATCGACCACCTCGGCGCTGGGCAGGGTATCGCCGGAGGCGAGCACCGGCATGGTCGGGCTGCCCGGCGCGATGTCGATGTACTTGTCGCCCAACAGTCCTTGCGAGCGGATAAAAGCGCGTGAGTCAGAACGGATCTGCTCACGCACGGCCTCATCCACCGAGACATGGATGCTGACGTTGTTCGCACCGCGCGGTCGGGTGACCGGGATGAACTCGACCGCTGCGACCTGGCCGACGAGCTGGCCGGCGAGGGTCACCTGCGCGCCTTCACGCAGGCCCGCCGCGCTCGGTGCCAGCGTGACCAGCGTATACTGTGAGGCGAACACGTTGAAGATCTTGCCCACCTGATAGACGGCCAGACTGATCAGCGTCAAACCGACGACCAGCAGCGCGACGACCCGCAGCTGGCGCCCGAAACCGCGATCCCGTTTCACCGGCGTCGGCATGGATTCAGCTCAGGAAGGCGTTGATGTACGGGTCATCCGCGGCGACCATCTCCTCGGGTGTGCCCTCGAACCCGACCTTTCCGTCTCGCAGCAAGTTCACCCGCGTCGCGACCCGGAATCCCGCACGAATATCGTGGCTGACCAACAGCGACGTCACACCCAGCTCGCTCTGAAGCTTCTTGATCAGTGCATTGATGGTGCCGACGGTGAGCGGGTCGAGACCGGCGGTCGGCTCATCGTAGAGTACGATCTCCGGATCCGTCGCGATCGCTCGCGCAATGCCGACCCGCTTGCGCATGCCACCGGAGAGCGCGCTCGGCAGCTGGTTGATCACCTGATCCGGGTCCAGATCGACAAAGTCGAGCCGCTCGCGCACGATACGCTCGATCTCGGGCTCGTCGAACATGGTGTTCTCGCGCAGCGGGTACGCCACGTTGTCGTAGATGGTCAATGAGTCGAACAACGCCGCGGTCTGAAAGACCATACCAATGCGCCTGCGCATGTCCAGCGCCTCGGCGAACGTCAGCTGCGTGATCTCGTGGCCGAAGACGCGGATGCGGCCCTCGTCCGGCAGCAGCTGGCGTAGAATCAGCTTGAGAATCGTCGACTTGCCGGTCCCCGACTCGCCGACCACGAGCAGGGTTTCGCCCTGATGCGCGCGCAGCGTCACGCCGCGGAGAATGGGCTGCTCGAAGGTCAGCCAGACGTTCTCGAGCGCGATGACCTCGGCGCCCTGCGCCGTGCGCGGGCCATGCTCGACCGCGTCCTGCCGGAGCTCATCACGGATCGCTCGGATCTGCTCCTCCCGCTGCGCGCTCATAGGGGCGGCAATGCGACGAGGAGGAACTGCGTGATGAAGTAGTCCACGGCCAGGATCAGCACCGAGGCCGTGACCACGGCCCGGGTCGTGGATTCGCCGACGCCCTCCGTGCCGCCGCTCGTGCGCAGCCCGAAATGCGAGCCGGTCAGCGCGATGATGGCGCCGAAGACGAGCGGCTTGAAGAGGCCCTCCACGAAGTCACGCGGGAAGAAGCCGAGCACGAAACCCGAGAGGGCAATCGTGTTCCACACGCTGCGCATGTACATGTCGGCCGGGATCTGGACCTTGAACACGGCGACGATCAGACCGCCGATGATGCCGACGACGTCGGCGACGACGGTCAACAGCGGCATCATCAGCGTGGCCGCGATCAGGCGCGGCGTCACCAGCTTCTTGATCGGATCCGTGCCGAAGCTCTGCAGCGCGTCGATCTGCTCGGTGACACGCATGGACCCGATTTCGGCGGCAATGCCGGACCCGACGCGGCTGGCGACCATCAACGAGCTGAGCACGGGCCCGAGCTCGCGGATCATGGAGGCGCCGACCAGACTGCCTACATACATCTCCGCACCGAACTTACTCAAGGATACGGAGCTCTGCAGGGCGAGCACCATGCCGGTGAACAATCCGGTCAGCAACACGATCGGTAGCGAGGCGAAGCCGATGCGGTCCATCTGAATCACGATGTCGCGCCAATAGAACGGCCGGGCGACAACGAAGCGCGAAGCCCGCGCGCCGAGCGTGAAGTATTGCTGAACGCCTAGAGCGATGCCTCGCATCCACGCGTCGATTGCCGCCGCAGCGCGTTCCATCCCGGTGTGGGCTCCTGAGACCTCGTTAGGACGCTTTACAAGGATCGGAGCGGCGGGTAGGTTCGCCCCCGTTTCGCCGCGCCGCAGACACAAGTTCTGTGCCGATGCCGCCCTCGTCAAAGGAGCCCCTGATGCAGCGCCTCACGGCCAGTCGCGCGCGCGGGCTGCTCGAGGGCATGCGTCGTGTCCGTGCGCTCGTCGTGGGCGACCTGATGCTCGACGTCTACCTGCGTGGCGCCGCGAGCCGGATCTCGCCGGAAGCACCCGTGCCAGTGGTTCGTGTGACGGAAGCTTGGCGCGCCCTCGGCGGAGCCGGCAACGTGGCATCGAACGTAATGGCACTGGGCGGCGCGTGCGAGGTCGTTGGGCTGGTCGGCACCGATGCCGAGGGTGCGGCGGTCCGCGAGGAGCTGGAGCGGCAGGGCGTTGGCGGGAGTGGCGTGGTGGTGAGCGACGAGCGGCCAACCACCTTGAAGACCCGAATCATGGCGCGCCAGCAGCAGGTCGCCCGCTACGATCGGGAGCGAGAGGAGGACGTCGACCCGGCGACCGCCGCCCGCGTGGTCGCTGCCATCGATCGTCTGGGCCCCGCCTGTGACGTACTCGTGCTCGAAGACTATGACAAGGGCGTCCTCGTGTCGGCCGTAATCGAAGCCGCACTGGACACGGGACGGCGGCATGGCCGGCCGGTGGTCGTCGATCCCAAGGCGAATCACTTCTTCGACTATCGAGGCGCTACGCTGTTCAAGCCGAACCGGGGCGAGCTCTCCGCAGCGTTGCGCGCGCCGGTGCTCGCCGATGACGCGGAGTGGCTGGAGCGGACGCGCCGGCACCTCGACTGCAGCCACCTGTTGGTGACACTGGGCGAGGACGGCATGGCGCTGATGACGGAGAGCGGCGACTATCTGCGCGTGCCGACCGTCGCGCGCTCGGTCTACGATGTGTCGGGTGCCGGCGACACCGTCACGGCTGTGCTGGCGCTGGCGCTCGGCGCCGGCGCGACGCCCGCGGAGGCTGCCGTGCTCGCGAATCATGCCGCAGGCATCGAGGTTGGCAAAGCGGGCGTCGCCACAGTAACCGGCGGCGAGCTACTGGACGCGGTGAGCGCCGCCCGCGACACCTGACGGAAAGGAGTCGGCTCGATGGCAAAGCTGGAGCTCGTGGCCACGGAAGACGCGCCGCAGGCGATCGGTCCGTACAGCCAGGCCGTGGTCGCCGGCGACCTCGTATTCACGGCGGGTCAGATCCCCCTCGATCCAGCGACTGGCGCGCTCGTCGAGGGCGACGTCGCCCAGCAGACCGAGCGCGTCATGCGCAGCTTGAGTGGCATCCTCGAGTCCGCGGGTGCATCGCTCCAGAGCGTGCTGAAGACGACCGTCTTCCTGGCGGACATGAACGATTTCGCGGCCATGAACGAGGTCTATGCGCGCCATTTCGGCGACCACCGTCCGGCCCGCTCGACGGTGCAGGTCGCGCGCCTGCCCAAGGACGTGAGAGTCGAGATCGACGCGATCGCGCGGCGCGGCTCGTAGCCGCGCAAGTGCCTGGTGGCCTGGTGGTTGCAGGACCGATGGAGGTTCGGGGTGGCTGCGGCCGCCGCACGCTCGCCAGTAGGGACAGGATCATGACAGAGCAGCCGAAGACGCCGGAGCGGCGCGAGGCCGTCGAGGAGGAGCAGGAGAAGCGAAAGCCCTCCATGCGCCGCGGGCGCATCGGCATGGGGGCGGCCGCCGCC
>JBOHRE010000006.1:0-62986 GCA_050732635.1 Longimicrobiales bacterium
CGCCTCGAGCGCGCTGAGCAGCAGCGTGCCGCCCGCGGCAACGGGCGGGTTGGCCGCGGTGGCAGCGTCGAAGCCGTCCCAGGAGTCGTGGTCCGCGACGAAGGCGGCGTGATAGCCGGCGGCCGCATGCCAGCGACGGTTGTGCTCGGCGGAGATCGCGGCGCGCGTGTCGTGCGAGTGCGCGGTGTGGCTGTGCAGGTCGACGACCACCGTGTCGCGGTCGTCGACAGCCAGCGCCGCCATGGGGCGGGGAATGAGCGCGCCGCCGGCGTAGACGAGCAGCGCGACGGTGACTGCAGCGCTCAGGGCGACGAGCTCCTCGCCCGCGCGGCGCAGTCCGCGGCGGCGGCCGCGGCGCAGCAGGCGCCAGGCCGCGAAGGCGGCGAGCGCGGTCAGCAGCAGCGCGGCGTGCTGGCGCTCGTCGAGCAGCGTCATGGCGTCGAGCACGGCGAGCGCAGGCGAGAGCGCGACGAACGCGGGCGACCGCACCAGACGCGCGTCGGTCGGCGGCGTGCCGTCACGCGTGTCGAGCAGGGGCGGCGCGGGCAGGAGCGCGGCGGCCAGCACTGCGCCCGTCAGGAAGACGGCACAGCGACTCGGGGGCCTACGCGGTCCGGCGGCTGGATCCGGCGGTGGCAACGCGGCGGACCTCGCTCGTGAGGGGACGCGGTCCGCGGCTTGCGGCCGATCGCGCCGGTCCAGACACCGCAGACGGAGAGTGCATGATGCCGGGCCGGAAGATGGAAGGCAACGAGCAGCAGCGTCGCGACAAGGCGCGTGACGCCCGCGAGGCCGGCGAGCGGCCGAGCGAGCGGAGCGCGACGAGGGGCGCGTCGAAGCAGCGCAAGCACCTCGGCAACAAGGCCGGTCACCGCGAGAAGCTGGAGACGATCCGCGAGGGCAAGCAGCGCGTGATCCGCGAGAACCGGCCGGAGCCGCGGCCCGGGGCGAGAGAGGACTGAGCCGCGGGCGGTCGCGTCAGGCGTCGTGGGCCTCGGCGCGGCGCGCGGTGAGCAGCGGCCGGTATCGAGCGCCACCTCCGGGCAATACCTGGATCGACACTCAGGCGTGTTCCCTCAGCCAGGTATCGGGTGTGCATGCACCCGCACGATCCACCAGTTCGTCATCCCAAGACGGCCGAGCGACGGGGGCCCGCCGCCCGCGCGGGCAGCCCTTGTTCAGGAGGCCCGCGGCGCACGGTAGCGCACGCCCTCATGGCCCGCGAAGTCGGCGTCCTGCGTCCAGAGCACCGCATCGTGCAGTCGCGCCGTCGCCAAAATCACCGAGTCGGCCAGCGGCAGGCCGAGCTCGTGACCGAGGTGCGCGGCATGGATTGCCAGATCGGCGTCGAGCGACACCACCGTGCTCTGACGCATCGCCGCCGCGGCCTGGTACGCCTCCGCGGCCCCCCGCTGCTGCAGCAGCCGCTTGCAGACCTCCAGAATCGTGATCGTCGGCACGATGCGCTCGCGCACGGCTTCGATCGGCGGTGCGAAGTAGTCCGCGTTGGGGCCATCGGCGAAGTATTCGAGCCAGGCCGATGAATCGATCACGTTCACACGCGGTCGGCCTCGCGCTCGACGCTCGTGTCGATGCCGCGCGCGAACCCGCGCAGCGAGCGGACCGGCCGCACCGGCACCAGCTCGATCCGTCCCTCCAGCGCGAACGCCTGCACCTTCTGCCCCGGCCGCAAGCGCAGCCGCTGCCGCACCTCCTTCGGGATCACCACCTGCCACTTCGGCGAAATCGTGACCAAGTTCATTGCCGGCTCCCTTACGGTATACCGATCGATTCCAATATCGTATTACGATCATAGCATCGATCCGACATTCCGCCAAGGGGAGCGCAGCTGGCGCAGAATGATCACGGGTCCGGGGCCATCTCAGGCACGGCGCCGAGCCGCGTGACATGGGGTCGGGCTCGGAGGTGGCCCAGCCGCTCGGCGCGTGCCGCCGGCTGGCGCCGCGCGCCGCCGCGATCAGCCTCGTTTTCCGGCCAACGTATACTCCCGCTCGATCTCCCGGACGACGCGCCACGCACCCGACGACCTCACCAGCTGGAGCTTGATCGAAACCGTCGCCAGGCGACCCTTGGGGGTGAGGAACATATAGTGAACGCCGACGACCGCATCGGCATCCTGGATCGTAGGCCTCGACACGATCACGAGCACACCGTCGCCGCTACAGGTCGTATTGCCAGTTGGCGCTCGATCACACCCGAACACCTCGGCCATGGACGCCACCGACGCACCGAGCGCCTCTGCAAGCGGTGTAGCGAGCCCCGCTTCGGGCGGGTTCAGCGGCTCGTACGTCAAGTCGATGAATAAGCGGCCCGGCGCGAATTCCGCGCGCGTGTGCGCAACCGCAGTGCGCAGTACCACAACCACATCCTCAGGTGTGGGCGTCTGCCCGCGTGTGCCGGAGACGGCGCCGAGCGCTGAGACGCCGGCGACGAGTGACATCAGCGAAAGGCGGTTCACGAGACCCTCCCTCCGAACGAGCCACCAGCGGCGCCGCGCGCGCCGACCAACGCCCGCGTCAGTAGCGGACGCTACCCATCCTGTGGCGCCCCCTACGGCTTTTGGTACAACCTGTACTGCTTGCCGCCGGCGAACGGTACAACTCGTACTCATGGCCGCCAGCGGCCTGTACAACCTGTACTCACTGCCGCCGGCGAGCGGTACAACGTGTACAAAAACGCCGAGGGCTGCCGAACGCAAACGCCGCCGCGATCAGCGCTCCGGGTCGGCGACGGCGCGGGCGCGCGGCCGCAGCTCGTTCAGCTTCTGGCCATAGTAGTCGAGCTGCGTGCGCTGGTCGGCGGTCATGGGCCCCGTCCAGTCTGCCACGTCGCCGTAGAGGCGCTGCACGCGGCTGAACAGCTCGTCCACCAGGTCGCCGACCTCGTAGAGCTCGCGCGTGGCCGCATCGGCGGGTGGCGGATCCGACGGCCGGCGCTCGTCGGGGTCCGGGAGCAGCGGCGTCAGTGTCGCCAGCTCATCACGCACCTCGCCGTAGAGCGAGGCGATGGTCAGCAGGTTCTCGGTCCATTGGCGGCGCGTGGCGGCGTCGATCTCCAGGCGCGGATCCTCGCGCACCTCGAGCGGCTGCTCGTAGGCGCGACCGCCGACCACGAGGCGCACCGTGTAGCTGCCCGGCACGACGAGCGGCCCGTCCGGCCCCTCGTCCTCGTCCTCGCCCTCGTCCTCGCCGTCGCCGGGGCGGGGCGGCAGGGCCGGGTACCGCAGATCCCAGAGCACGCGGTTGATGCCCGCGCGTAGTGAGGGCCGCACGGCCGTGATCTCGCGGCCCGCGGCGTCGCGGATGGTGATCGCGACGTCGCCCGAGTCCCGCGCCTCGCCGAGCCAGTAATCGATGATCGCGCCTGCGGGCGGGTTCGCGCCGCGGAAGTACATGTCGCCGGTGTGCGCGACGACGCGGGCGTAGCGGATCTGCTCGGCGGGCGAGGTGGTGAAGAGGTGCGCCTCGCTCGCGAGCACCTGCGGTGTGAGCTCCTGGATCGCGTTCACTTGGTCGAGGATCCAAACGCCGCGACTGTGCGTGCCGAGCACGAGGTCGTTGTCACGCGGGTGGATGACCAGGTCATTGAACGCCATGGTCGGCATGTCGTTCTTCAGCTCGACCCAGTGCGCGCCGCCATCGACGGTGACGAACAGGCCCAGCTCGCTGCCGAGCCACAGCACATCGGGGTTGCGCGGATCCTCGCGCACGGTGCGCAGCACGCGCTCGGCGGGCAGGTCGCCGGTGATCGAGCGCCAGCTCGCGCCGTAGTCATCGGAGCGCCAGAGGTAGTTCGCGTAGTCGTCGCTGCGGTAATGATTGGCGACGAGGTAGACGCGCCCGGTCGCGTGGCGCGATGGCTCGATGCCGTTGATCCAGGCGGTGTCGGGCAGACCGGCGACGCGCGCGGCGACGTCGCTGAAGCTGCGTCCGCCGTCACGCGAGACGCGCACGCGCCCGTCATCGGTGCCGACGTAGAGCACGCCGGCCTCGAGCGGTGATTCCGCAATGACGCTGATGGTCGGCCAGTAGGGCACGCCGTCATCGATGGAGGGGATCGAGTCGTCGACGGCCTGGCCCATGACCACGAGCCGGCGGCGGTCGGTGCCGGCCGTCATGTCGCCGAGGTCGGTCCAGCTCGCGCCACGATCATCCGACCTCCACAGCCGGTCGGTGCCGGCGTAGAGCACGTCGTTGTCGTGCGGCGAGATGATGTAGGGCCCGTCCCAGTTCGCCGGCGCCATGTGGTTGGTCAGCTCCGCAATCGGCGCGTCGTCGAAGAACCAGTCGAAGTTGCGCCGCGCGCCGACCGCTCCCTGCGGGTCACCGGGTCGGATCGACTGCCTCTCCCAGGTGCGCCAGTCGAGCCGCGTCAGGCCGAGGTACTGTGACTCGGCGTAGAACGTGTTCGGGTCGACCGTGTCGGGTAGCGACAGGAACCCGTCGCCGCCGCCCGTGCGGTGCCAGTCCTCGTTGAGCACGCCTTCGGCGCGGTAGGTCGCGCTCGGCCCGACGCACGAGCCGTTGTCCTGCAGCCCGCCGTACACGTTGTACGGCTGCCGGTTGTCGACCGCGACGCGGTAGAACTGGCTGATCGGCAGGTTGCTGACGTACAGCCAGGTCTCGCCCCAGTCGTACGTGATGCCGATGCCGCCATCATCCAGCTTGACCAGGTGGCGCGAGTCGTCGGGATCGATCCACAGGAAGCGGTCGTCGCCGTGCAGCGAATGGTCGACGCGCTCGAAGGTGCGGCCGCAGTCGGTCGAGCGCGCGAACGCGTTCTGCATGTAGACCACGCAGTCGTCGTTCGGGTCGACCGCGATCTGGCTCGCGTACATCGGCCGTGGGTTCCAGTCGCTCATGTGCTGCCAGCTCTCGCCGCGATCCTCGCTGCGGAAGACGCCGGCCTCGTGCGCGCGCTCGACGTATGCCGTCGACGCGTTGTAGCGGTAGCCCTTCTCCAGCGAGATGTAGACGATGCGCGGATCGCGCCGGTAGATGTCGATGCCGATGCGGCCCCAAATGCCGCCCGGTAGCCCATTCGTCAGCCGCCGCCAGGTCTCGCCGCCGTCCGTGCTCTTCCACAGCGCCGAGCCCGCGCCGCCGCCATGGAAGCAGCAGGCGCGACGTCGCCGCTGATAGCTCGCGGCGTACAGCACTTCCGGCTGCTCGGGATCGATCGCGACATCGACGACGCCCGTGTCCTCGTCGACGTACAGCACCTTGCGCCAGGTGCGGCCGCCATCCGTCGACTTGTAGAGCCCGCGCTCCTCGTTCGGACCCCACAGGTGGCCCATCGCCGCGACGTACACGATGTCGGGATTCTCCGGGTGCATGCGGATGCGGCCGACGTGATGCGAGTCCGCCAGCCCCATGTTCGTCCACGTGCGCCCGCCGTCCGTCGACTTGTAGACGCCGTCGCCCCAGGACGTGGACTGCCGGTTCGCGCGCTCGCCCGTGCCCACCCAGATGATCGACGTGTCGCGCTGGTGCAGCTCGATGTCGCCCACCGAATGACTGCCCTCGCGCTCGAACACCGGCGTCCAGGCCACGCCGTTGCTCGTCGTCTTCCACACGCCGGCCGTCGACGCCGCGACGTACCAGACGAGCGGGTTCGCCTCGTTCACCGCCATGTCGACGACACGGCCGCTCATGTTGGCCGGGCCGATCGTGCGGGGCTCGAGGCCGGACAGCATGTCCGGGGTCAGGGCTTGGGCTTGGGCTGACGATCGGGCTGGGGCTTGGGCTTGGGCTGGGGCTGGGGGTGGGGACGTGAACACGAGGGTGCTCAGGACGGCGAGGCTTCTGGCCAACGGCATCGCGCGGATTCGATCCCAAGGCGGCTGCACCCACCTAGGGAAGCTGACGATGCACAACCGCCCGTCGTTCGGCTCTCGCGTCATTGCTGCCGCGTGGCAGATGTTCGGCAACGTGGCCGTGTTGATCATGCGGTCGTAGCAGGACAGTACGCCGCGAATCGGCGGCGCGTAGCGCTCCCTCAGCATGATGGCCTCCCTAGGAACTCGGCCGAGGCGTCCGTTACACTGGACGTTCATTGATCAATCGCCCAAAAGGCGATGAACGAGACCCGTGGAGCGCCAAGTTACCTGTTTGAAGAGGTTCGGCGATACGGCGACGAAGAGTTCAAGGCCCGATCGTCGCCTTTCGAGCCGATGGCAGCGTAACGCGGGTTCTGGTGGGCGGGCAGGGAGAGGGCCCTGAGTTGGAAGGGTTCAGCGGAGCAGTGGATTGCGCACGCGCAGCTCCGGAAAGCGCGTGAAGTCCCGATCCGCCGTCCACAGCTCGTGCACGCCGTGATGCAAGCAGAGCGCGGCGATCCGCGCGTCGTGTATCCTCGGACCGGTGACCCGCGCCCGCGCCACCAGCGGATCTAGCGTATCCCAGTAGCTACCGGATTCAGCGAGTAACACCAGGGAAGGCGACTCGAGCCATGCAGCCATCTGGTCCAGCGCGCGCTCCAATGGTGTCGGCGGGACGAAGATCCGAGGGTGCGTCACGATCGCGAGAAACTCGTGTACGCATGGCCACGGGATAGCCCACGCCGCCCTGCCCTCGGCCGCGTCGCGGGACACTCCGTTGGCCACCTCGTGCCACGGCGATTCCCGGCGATGCGCATGCACCAGAACGTTCGTGTCCAGCGCGATCAACCGCCGCGTCCCTCATACACGAGCGAGCGGATGCCCTCCCATCCGGCTTCGGCCGCCGCAGCGCTCAGTCCCTCTCCCTGGAACGTCGCATCGCGCAGCCGAAACCGCGTGTCGCGGCGACGTCGCTCCTCGATCACCCGGCGCAAGCCGTCCTCGATCAGCGCACGCAGCGTCGTCGCCTCGCCGTCCACGATGCGCTTGGCCTCCTGCAACAGCGCGTCCGCAATCTCCACGGTCGTCTTCATATGGCTAACCATATCGGATGATATGGGTATATGTCAAGTCCTGCGCGCGCGATCCTGCTGCTTGGTGATGACAATCTCCTGAAGAAAGCTCCATGGCCCGATGAAGGCAGCGCGCGGACCACGCCGCGGCCCAGCTACTGCGTCACCGCAAGAAACGGTGGGTTGGTCCAGCCGTGCCGGGCCAGCAGCTCGAAGAAGTGAAACTCCGGGAACGAGCGGCTGAGGCTCCCAGCGCACGCCTTACACTCACACTTCTCTCGTCATCTTACACTTACACTTGCTCTCATCCCTTGAACTACCATTACCACTGCCTGTCTCCTACGGCACGCGCGCCGTGAGCTCGCCCAGCTCGCGCTCGCGCAGCGTGCGGTTGAACGCGGCCACCTCGTTCTGCAGCAGCGCGTCCAGCTCGCGCTGCGCGTCGGCGAGCCGGGCCTGCAGCATCCCGTGCACCTCGCGCGCCTGATCGGTCGGCGGGAAGTCGGCGGTCGCCACGCTGCCGGCCAGGTAGCGCAGCCGGCCGAACAGCATGATCGGCCAGCGCACGCCGTCCTGGCCGGTGCCGGTGAGCCGGAGCTGGAGCAGCCGGCCCTCGACGTCGATCAGCCGCTGCTCGAGCGAATCGGCAGCGCTGCGCACGTCGGCGCCGTCCGCCACGCCGTCGAGCGTGGCGCGCTTCGCGGCGAGCTCGGCGCGCAGCTCCTCGATGCGGTTGACCATGTCGGCGGCGGTGTTCATGTCATCGTACAGCTCGCGCAGCATCGCGGTCTGCGCGGCGATGTCGGCGAGCGTGCCCTCGGAGTTCGGATCCTTGCGCACCTCGAGGGTGCGGGTGTGCGTGCGGCCGTTCAGCTCCAGCGCAACCGTGTAGGTCCCGGGCGGCTCGAGCATCTGGAAGCGGCCCTCGGGCGCGGGGCGCCAGCCCTCGTCGTTGAGCTCGACCCAGTCCGCGTAGAGCGGCGTCGTGCGCAGCCGCATCGCGGTGGTCGGTTCGCCCTCCAGATCCCACCAGACGCGATTGAGGCCCACCTGCGTGCTGTCCTCGAGCATGCGCACGACCTGGCCCGCCTCGTTGCTGATGCGGATGGTCGCGACCATACCGGCCTCGCGGGCCCAGTAGTTGATCGAGGCGCCATCGGGCGGATTGCTGCCGGCCGACGGGTCATTGAACATCGCCATCTCGGAGGTCACGGGGCGGAAGCGGTACGCCGGGCGCGGCTCGAAGAGGTGTGACTCGGCGCGGGCGACGTCGCCCGTCAGCTGCTGCAGCGGCGTCAGATCATCCAGGATCCAGAAGCCCCGCCCGTAGGTGCCGATGACCAGGTCGTTGAAGTGCTCCTGCACGACCAGCCCGTACATGGGTGCGGGCGGCAGGTTGTTGCGCAGCGGCTGCCAGTGGCCGCCGTCGTCGAAGGAGACGTAGAGCGCGTTCTCGGTGCCGAGGTAGAGCAGCCCGGGGCGCACGGGATCCTCGAGCAGGTAGCGCGCGTAGGCGAGCGGCGTCTGCGGCACGCCGGTCGTGATCTTCTGCCAGGTCGCGCCGAAGTCCTCGGTCTTGTAGGCGTACGTGTCGAAGCCGCCGACCTCGTGGAAGTCGACGGTGATGTACGCCTTTCCCGCGCTCCAGCGCGATGCGTGGATGCTGCGCACGGTGCCGAGCGGCGGCAGGTCCGGGATGTTGGCCGTGACGTCGGTCCAATTCGCGCCCCTATCCCGGCTGACGTGCACGAGCCCGTCGTTCGTGCCGGCCCACAGCACGCCCGCCTCGACCGGCGACTCGTCGAAGGCGTAGATCACGCAGCAGTACTCGACGCCGATGTTGTCCGGCGTGAGTCCGCCGGAGATGCCCATCTTCGTGGTGTCGCCGGTGCTCAGGTCGGGACTGATCACCTCCCAGCTCTGGCCGTCGTTCGTGGTGCGGTGCACGTGCTGGCTGGTGACGTAGACGGTGTTGTGGTCGTGCGGCGAGACCAGCAGCGGGAAGGTCCACTGGAAGCGGTAGCGCAGCCCGCCGGCCGGCCAGCCGCCGGTGCTCTCCGGCCAGACCTCGACCTGCCGGAACTGGCCGGTGCGCACGTCGTAGCGCACGACGATGCCGCCGCGGGCGCCGGACCCCGATGCGCTCGACCAGACGATGTCCGGCTCGACCGGGTCCGGCGTGGCGAAGCCGCTCTCGCCGCCGCCGACGGAGTGCCACAACCCGCGCGGGATGCCGCCGCTCGCGCGGCTGTTCGAGGGGCCGCGCATAGACGGGCCGTCCTGCCGGTTGCCCAGCACGTAGTAGGGCACCTTCGTGTCAGCCGTGACGTGATACATCTGCGCGACCGGCAGCTGCACGCGCAGCCAGCTCTCGCCGCGGTTCTCCGAGATCGACACGCCGCCGTCGTGGCCGACCACCATGCGCTCGGCGTTGCCCGGATCGATCCACATGTCGTGGTGGTCCCAGCCGGGCGCGCGGGAGCGCGGAATGACCTCGGCGGTCGCGCCGCCGTCCTTCGTCACGTTGTAGGATGCGACCAGAAAGTACGCCTCGTCCGGGTCGTCGCTCGCCACGCCGCAGCGCGAGTAGTAGGCGCTGCGTCCCGCCAGGTTGCGGTTGTGGCTGACCAGCGTCCAGGACTCGCCGCCGTCATCGGAGCGCCACAGCTCGCCGGTCTCGGTCGGCTGGCCGTGCCAGGGCACGCCGTCACCCGTCTCGATCAGCGCGTAGACCCGCCGCGAGTCGGCCGGCGTCATGCACACGGCCACCTTGCCGACCGGCAGCTGCGGCAGCTCGGAGCCCTCGAGCCGCGTCCAGCTGTCGCCGCCATCGCGGGACACGAACAGACCGCTGCCGGCGCCGCCGCTCTCGCGGTTCCAGGTCTTGAGGTCGAGCTGCCACATGCCGGCGAACAGCACGCTCGGGTCGTTCGGGTCCATCACGAGATCAGAGGCGCCGGTCGAGTCGTTCACGAACAGCACGTGCTGCCAGGTGCTGCCGCCGTCGGTCGTGCGGAAGATGCCGCGCTCCTGCTGCGGCGAATACGCATGGCCGAGCGACGCGGCGTAGACGATGTCCGGATCGCGCGGATGAATGACGAGGCGGCTGATGCGGCCGCTGCCGGCCAGCCCCATGTGCTGCCAGGTCTCGCCGGCGTCGGTGGAGCGGTACACGCCGTCGCCGATCGACACGTTCGAGCGGATGAACGGCTCGCCGGTGCCCGCCCATACGACGCTCGGATCCGACGGCGCGACGGCCAGTGCGCCGATCGCGTGCACATCCTGATCATCGAAGATCGGCTCCCAGCTCAGTCCCGCATCGACCGTCTTCCACAGGCCGCCCGACGCGGCGCCCGCGTAATAGACGTTCGGATCACCGGGCACACCGGCCACGGCGCTGACCCGGTTGCCGACCGGCCCGATGTGACGGAAGCGCAGCGCCGCGAGTTGCTCGGCCGACGGCTGCTGCGCCGCGAGCTCCGCGATCGGTCCGGCCTGCAGGAGGAGAAGAACCAGGAGAAGGGGGCCGGCGAGCAGGGCCCCGACGCGCGACACACCAGACGAAGACGCCATGGTTGGCTCCGGGGATGATGTCCACCGTTGAGTTACGCCGGCGCCAAAAACACGTCAAGGCCGACCACCGATTGGTGGCCGGCCTCGACCGCGCGAAGGGCTGGGGGGCCCTCCCCTGCAAGCCTCTAGTGTGAGCCGGCTGTCTCGATCCCCATGTCCACGCCACAGAAGTGGCCGTGCAGCGACCGTGCGTCGGTGCTCGCGTTCCAGCGCGTGGTCAGGTTCACGTCGCACAGCCCACGTTCGCCGTTCGCCGACCAGATCAGGCCGCCACGAAACGTCAGCCGCTGCTCGCCGACCGCGCCTGCGGCGCCCTGCTCCAGCCGGCCGCTCGTCTCCAGGCTGGGATCGGCATCCAGCAGCACCGCGCGGTCACGGACGTCGACGCCGCAGTCGTCCGGCGTGGCATCGCCGCCAAACTCCGTGACCGTATTCTGCAGGTCGTTGAGAACGCTGGCGGCCTCGCCGCGCACCCGCAGCTCGCCACCCTGCGGGCAGCCGCGGATCACCGAGAAGTCCGACGCCGGGCCGCCGAGCTCACCCTGCACCAGCACCGCACCCGCGCTCGGACTCGCGCTCGCCGCCAGTGACTGCGGCGTCATCATCTCGAACGCGACTTCGGCCAACGCCCACCCCAGCTCCACCCGGTCCGCCTCGCTCAGACTGCCGCTATCCGCGGCGAACGGCATGTCCACACACCCCGACTGCCACAACGTCAGCAGCACCATGATCGCGCCGACGGTCGTCACTCGCTGCATCGAACCCTCCGTCATCTGCATCGTTGGGGCGGCCTACTCGGTTGGGGCGGCCGCTCCGGCCAGGGGCAAGCGCGACGCCAGGGCTCTGGCCCGGCGCGCCAACGCCTTGCAGCACAATGCGTTACAGCAGAGATGCCGCCCTCACAGCCGACTGGTTGCCAACCAGGAACGTGCCGAAGCGGATCGTGGCATCGATCGACAGGATCGTCGGCGCAACGGCGACCTGCGAGGAAGCGGGCTGCACGCTCGACACGAGCAGCAATGCTGTTACGACACGGCAGAGTCTCATCGCGTTCAGTTGATTGCGGCGGAAAGGGTGACGACGCCCGTGTAGGAGCCTGCGGGTTGGCCCGAGCCAGGTGAGATCTGGCCGCCGAGCCAGACCGTGATCCTGCGGTTCGGTGGGCTCGGCCTCGCGGTCGTACCCTGTGTTGGATCGAAGTACGTGACCACGTTCAACCGGTTCGACTCCGCCCACGCACCGCTGCCCGGCCCGAACACGATCGGCATGGTGGCCGCACCACCGCTCAGGTTCGGCGGCAGCGTGAAGCTGATCGTCACCGTACGATTGACCGGCCCCGTGATCTCGAATTTCGCGGCCGCCGGATCCAGCGGTGACACGGTCGCGCTCAGGCCGGCGATCACCGTGCCGAAGCCGAGATCGGCCAGACGCGATACCGACACGCTCTGTCCGGGAGGTCCCTGCGCCGTTGCGTCGGCGGAGATCGTCGCACTGAGCGCGGCGCTCAGCAGCAGCGCGCTCAGCCATCTGCACCAACGGCTGCCGGCATCGGCAGAGGCCATGTGCCCAGGAAGCGAGAGGTCCAGTGCGGCACGCTGCGCCCGCGCGAGGTGATCTGGTACGCCCGCAGCTTCGATCCGTTCCCGGCGCGCACCAGCGCGACCGGCGTTTGCGATGCGCATCATCAGTAGGCTGCCGTCATCGTGAACTGGCCCACGTAGGTGCCCGCGGGCACCGCGCCCACGTCGATGCCGCCATAGATGTAGACGAATGCCTGGCCTGCCGCGCCCGGCGGCGATTTGTCCGCAAGCTGCATCGTCGCCGTGGACACGCCGCCCACGAACGTGAACGTACCCGTCAGCGCCGACGGCTGGTCCGCCGTCTGGTTGTAGCCGGCGGCCGGCGCATACACGATTGCGTTCGCGCCGCTGGTGAGCACCGCCGGAGCCAGCAGCGTCACCTGCACGTTCCGGTTCTGCTGCCCGTTGATCCTGAACTTGCCGATCCCGGCACTCGTATTCGTCAGCGTCACCGCGCCCGCGCTCTGCACGACCGTGCCGAAGCTCAGGTCCGTCATCGTCGTGACGCTCAGGCCGCTGGCGACGTCCACCTGCACCGTGGCCGCGTTCGAGCCCGCCAGCTGCGCCTCGGCGCCCATCGCCCAGCACACCGCACCCGCGATCAGCCACCGGGGCAGCCACCGCCGCGTCCTCCACCCCGCCCCTGCGCTCATTCCAACCTCCTCGCACCGAGGCCGCGTGGCAGCGGGCTCTGCGCCTGCACCACGCGGCCTCGTTCGTCCCAACATTCGCTCGACCAGCGACCGCTCAGTACGCCACCGTCATCGAGAACGTGCCCGAGTACGTCCCCGCCGGCACCGCACCAACATTGATCGCGCCACCCACCCAGAAGTAATAGCCGCCCGACCCGTTCAGCGTCACCGTGCCACCACTCGTCAAGGACGCGCTCGCACCCTGCGTGTCCGCATCCTGACCGTACACCTCGATCGACGTCACCGCGATCGTGTTCGTTCCGTCCGTCAACGTGGCCGGCGCCGTCCACGACACCGTGATCCCCGTGTCCGCCTCACCGTCTGCCGTGAACTTGGCCGCGTTCGCACTCGACTGCGCATTCACGCTGTTCGCACCCGTGTTCGCCGCCACCGTACCGAAACTCAGGTCGTTGTTCTTCGTCAGCGTGAGGCCCTTGATGATCGTCGCCGTCACGCTCGCGTTCGCGCTCGCCGACGACTGCGCCACCGCCCCCACCGGCAGCACCACCGCCATCACCAGGCCCGCCAGAACCACCGTCATGATCCGCGTCATCGTGTCCCCTCGTTCTCCTATTGGCTTCGTCACCTTCGGTGCGACCCGCATCGGCCGCTGCCGCGCTGCTCTATCGCAACCCTGGGTCCACTCCGACGTCCAGCCGTCATGTGACGCCACGGCAACAACTTACACGTTTGCGACCCCGCTCTGTCCGCGTCCGGATCCAGCATTTTTTGCGCAGCCCGGCTATTTAGGTGGCATTGATTCGTTGCAACACGCCGCGCGCCGGTGCGCGCTTCCCGAGACCCGGCTATCCTATGATGGTGATGGGGTCTGTGCGGTTTGTCGGCGCCCCGACCCGGGGCTTCGAGCGGAGCTGCGTGGCGCACAGTAACGAATCAATGCATATAACGCTGACGGACATTCTGACCTGTCCGCGCTGCGGCCCGGAGGCGGGACTGATCCTGCTGGCGGAGCGGCTCGAGGAGCGGCGGGTGAGCGAGGGCCGGCTAGGCTGTGCGCGGTGCCGCAGCGAGTACGGCATCGCGCGCGGCATCGTGGACCTGCGGCCGGCCGCGGGCGTGGTGGAGGGGGCCGGTGGTGCCAGCGCGCCGGTGCAGCGGGGCGAGGCCGACGGGTCATTGCGGCTTGCGGCATTGCTGGGGTTGGAAGCGGGGCAGGGCCGTGGCGCGATCGTGGTCACCGGCCCGGCGTCGGCGTATGCCGGCGCTCTGGCTGAGCTGGCGGGGGCGGAGGTGGTGGTGATCGGCGCCGAGACTGGTGAGGCAGCGGGTGTGAGCCAGCTGCGCACGGCGGGCGGGCTGCCGTTCAAGGGTCGCAGCGTGGCTGGGGTGGTGCTGTCGGGTACGGGTGCGGCCGCGTTGATCGAGGAGGGCGCGCGTGTCCTGGTGCCGCTCGGGCGGTTGCTGGTGGAGAACGTTGCGGCCGGTGCGGCGGATCGGGCGCGGGCCGCGGGGCTGGATGTGCTGGCGGAGGAGGGCGGCACGGTGTTGGCGGCACGGATGACGCGAGCCTGAACGCGAGCCGCTTCGTTCTTGGGCTCATCGTCGATCTGATTGCGGCCGGTGCTGCGGACAGGCTGCTGCGGGAATCGTGGCGTGTGGACCATCGCGACTCTGAATGGCGTGGTTGGAGCCCTGCGAACCGCGTGACTGGAATGGTCGAGGCGTGTGTGGCTCTTCGCGTTGCACCGTGGCGCGAGCGCCCACTATCTTGCAGAGCGGATGCCCTTCTTTAGCCTCCCGCGCAAGTAGCCTATGACCTGGTGGAAAAAGCTCCTGGCCGGCGGTGCCGCCGCCGATGACGTGGATTACTACCGGGAAGGGCTGGAGCTCCTGAAGGTCGGCAAGTATCACGAGGCGCTGACATCGTTCCGCCTGGCGCAGCGCGACACGCCGAACGACACGGCGGTGATGCAGCAGATGGCGATCACGTACACACGGATCGGCATGACGGAGGAGGCGGCCAAGACGTACCGGGGTGTGCTGGCACGCGATCCACGGGCGCCCGGTGCGCACTATGGGTTGGCGTTCTTGCTGCTGGCGGAGGGCCGCAAGGACGAGGCGGTGCCGCACCTGCAAGCGTTTCTGGAGCAACCGCCGCAAGGTCCGGAGGCAGAGCGGCACATCCGCCACGCGGAAGAGACGCTGGGCCGACTGTCGGACGGCGGCGACAGCGACGGCGGCGAGCGATCGTCACCTGCAAGTCCATCTCTGGGCCGGCCGCTGGGGGATGCGTAGTGGCCGATGCGGCGGTCGAGATCCGCTGGCTGGCCAGCGGCCTGCGCTTCGAGGGTGGCGCACCGGGCGGACCGGCGGTCGCGCTGGACGGCGACGGCCAGAGCGCGGTTTCGCCGGTGCAGGCCGCATTGCTCTCGTTGGCGGCCTGCACGGCAGCCGATGTCGTGGAGATCCTGGGGAAGATGCGCCTGCCGCTAGACGGTCTGGCGGTCTGGGTGGAGGGCGACCGGGCCGCCGAACCGCCGCGGCGGTTCACGCGCGTGAGGCTGGTTTACGAAGTCGCGGGCGTGGACGCCGCAGACGAGCCCAAGGTGCAGCGTGCGGTGGCGCTGTCCCACGAAAAGTACTGCAGCGTGCTGCACACGTGGCGCGGTGACATCGAGATCGAGACCGAGATCGTTCTCGAGCAGCGATAGCGGCGCCGGCGCGTCTGAGCGCCGCAGCGCATGCCCTTCCAACGGGTGCGGAATGCCTGCAGCGAACGCGACAGCGCAGAAATACATGGCCAGTCCGGCGACGCTACCGAGGGGCACGCTGGTCGACCTGTTCTTCGAGGCGGTCGAGCGCCATGGCGCCGCAGCGGCGTTTCGGTACGAGCGGGGCGGACAGTGGCAGACGCTGCGGTATGCGGAGGTCGGCGAGCGCGTGCAGCGTCTGACCCGGGCGCTGGCGGAACTCGGGATCGAGGCCGGCGACCGCGTCGCGCTGCTCTCGGAGAACCGGCCCGAGTGGGCGCTCACGGACTACGCGTGCCTGTGTCTCGGCGCGATCGGCGTGCCCATCTACGCCACACTGCCGGCGCATCATGTGGCGTATCTGCTGGAGCATTCTGGAGCGCGGCTGATCTTCGTTTCGGACGCCGAGCAGCTCGACAAGGTACGCCAGATCCGGAGTGATGCGCCCGCGCTGTCGCGGATCATCGTCTTCGACGATCTCGCCACGCAGGATCCGGATGTGGTGACCTTCTCGCAACTGCTGGAGCGGGCCTCGCCTGGCGGGGAGGACTTCCGCGCCTTTCGTGAGCGGGCGAGACGCGCCTCGCCGGTCGACACGGCGACCATCATCTACACCTCCGGCACGACCGGTACGCCGAAGGGTGTGATGCTGACGCACAACAATATCTACTCGAACGTGCGGGCAGCGCTGCAGCTCCTGCCGATGAGCTCGACCGATGTGACACTGAGCTTCTTGCCGCTGTCGCACATCTTCGAGCGGATGGTCGACTACGCCTATTTCTATTCGGGTGCCGTGATCGCGCACGTCGGCTCGTTCGACGACGTCGCGCGCAGCATGCAGGAGGTGCGGCCGACGATCGTCGCGTCGGTGCCGCGACTCTACGAGAAGATCTATGCGCGCGTGATGGCCGCCAGCGGGCTGAAGCGCCGCCTGCTGAGCTGGGCACGCGGCGTGGGCGAGGCTCGGGCGACGGCGCTGCTCGCCGGTCGTGCGCCGACGGTCCTCACCCGCCTGCAGTTCCCTCTCGCCGATCGTCTCGTGTTCAGGAAGCTGCGGGCGCGCACCGGTGGCAGGCTGCGCTTCTTCATCTCGGGCGGAGCGCCGTTGGAGCCGGCGATCGCGCGGTTCTTCTACTCGGCCGGACTACTCATCCTCGAGGGCTACGGCCTGACCGAGACCTCGCCGGTGACCAACGTGAACACACCGGCGGCACTGAAGATCGGCACGGTCGGACGCCCCGTGCCCGGCACCGAGGAGATGATCGCTGACGACGGCGAGATCCTGGTCCGCGGCCCGCAGGTCATGAAAGGGTATTACCGTAACGACGAGGCGACGCGGCAGGCGATCGATAGCGACAGCTGGTTCCACACCGGGGACGTCGGCGCCTTCGACGCCGACGGCTTCCTGCGTATCACGGACCGAAAGAAGGATCTGATTGTCACGGCCGGTGGCAAGAACATCGCACCGCAACCGATCGAGAACCGGGTCAAGACGAACGCGTTCGTGGCCGAAGCTGTGATGATCGGCGACCGTCGCCCGTTCCCGGTGCTGCTGGTGGTTCCGGATTTCGATGCGGTCCGCACCTGGGCCGCAGGGCTGGGGATCGACGCCGGAGAGCCGGCGGTGTTGACGCGCGATCCACGCGTCCGAGAGAAGCTGGAGAGTGAGGTGCAGGCCGTGCTCGAGCCATTCGCCGGATTCGAGCGGCCCAAGAAGATCGCGCTGCTGGCCGATGAATTCAGCGTGGCAGGCGGGGAGCTGACGCCGAGCATGAAGGTGAAGCGTGGCGTCATCGAGGAGCGGTACCGGGAGCTGATCGACGCGCTGTACGCATGACGGATGCCCGGCTGGCACTGGTGACTGCACCGGATGCGCGCGTCGCGGAAACCATGGTCGACGCGTTGCTGCAGGAGCGACTGATCGCCTGTGGCAACATCCTCCCCGGGCTGCGGTCGGTCTACCGCTGGCAGGGCGCGATCGAACGCGCGGACGAAGTGCTGCTCCTGCTGAAGACGACGGCCCACATGACGGACGCGCTGATCACACGGGTACGACACCTGCACCCGTACGACGTGCCCGAGGTCCTGGTCCTTGACGTGGACGCCGGGCTCGGCGATTACCTGAGCTGGATCGCCCAGAGCGTTGCGAGCGGCGGTGTGAAGGAGATGCATGGAGAATAGGCGAGCCCGAAGCCACCGGCCCGGCAGACGGGCGGAGGTCGCAGTGAGCGGACGCGGTGATGAGCTGGATAGCGCGGGTGCCGAGGAGGCGTCGATGAACGACGCCCCCGCAGAACCGGCCGGCCAGGGTGCTGCGCGGCCAGGAGGCGAAGGCAGCGCGGGACTGCGTGAAGTCGAGCGTTTGGCAGGCGAGGGCCGGCCGCGCCAGGCGATCGATGCATTGCGGCCCCTGCTGATCGATCGGCCGACGGACGCCGCGCTGCGGCTACGGCTCGGCCGGCTCTACGAGGATGTGGGCGAGACCGTGCTCGCGCTCGAGCAGTACCAGGCTGCGCGTAGCAGCGACCCGGAGAACGTCGACGTGCTCTGCTCGGTCGGGCCGGTGCTTGCCTCGCTCGGCCGCTGGGACCAGGCGGAGCGTGAGTTGCGGCGCGCGCTGAAGCTCGATCCGGAGCGCGCCGACGTGCACGAGCACCTCGGGATCATCCTCTTCAAGCGGGGGTTGTACAGCCAGTCTGAGGCCGAGCTGCGGCGCGCGACCGAGCTCGATCCGTCCTCGCCGGCCGCTCACTTCTATCGGGGCGAAGCGTTGAACCAGCTCGGCAAGATCGATGAAGCCCTGGCAATGCTGGAGCGCGCCACGATACTCGACCCTTCGAACGCCAAGGCCTACTACACGATGGGGATCCTGTACGATAAGAAGAACCTGCCGCACCAGGCCGAGGCGATGTACCGTCGCTCGCGTGAGGTGGCAGCGGCGTGATCCGACTGGTGGTTGGTGACGTGGTGGAAGCGACCACCGAGGCCGTCCTGCGACCGGTCGCCGCAGACTGGAGCGCAGTCACGCCGGCGATGCGGCGTCTCGAGGTCGCCGCGGGCGAAGCCGTTGCCGCTCAATGCGAGAGGCTGGGCGAGTTGCCCATTGGCTCGGCCGCGATCACCGGGGCCGGTGAGCTGGCCGCGAAGTTCATGGTGCACGTCGTGGTGCGGTCCGCGGAGGAGCCGGTGAGCGTCGCCGGCGTGCGCCGGGCATTGCTCAACGGCCTGCGGCGGCTGGGCGAGTGGGACATCCAGAGCGCGTCGCTCGTGCCGTTGGGCACGGGCGCAGGCAACCTCGACGCGGAGGAGGTGGCCGAGCTGATGGCACCGATGCTGCTCGAGCACGTGTCGGGCTCGGGCGCGGCGCAGGAGCTGACGCTGTACGTCGAGAACGAGTACGAGCGCGAAGCGTTCGTCGGCGCGTTGCGGCAGCACGGTGCGGCCGGCGAGTCGACGCCGGATCGTGGGTCCGGCGTGGCGTTCGCGCCGCCGAGCGGCTGAACGACGTCGGCGCTGCCGACACTCTCCCCGAAGTACCAAAGCCCAGAGGACGGAATTCAGTGGCGAGACGACGCGCTCTCGGCCTGGCCGTGATCGCGCTGTGGTTGAGCGTGCTCGGCTGGCACGTCCGGCGTGAGTACTTCAAAACGGAGGAGCTCGTACTGGCTGCGGGCTCCCGCATGCTCGCGCCGGGCTCCTACTTCTATGTCATCCGCATGAATGGCGCGGCGATCGGCTTGGCCACCTCGCGGCTGGACACCGTGCCGGACGGCTTCCTCGCCGAGGATTTCCTGTCGCTCGATGTGCCGGCGCTCGACACCGTGCACCGCGCGCTGGTGCAGACGCGGGTCGAGCTGAGCCGGGCGCTCAGGCTGCAGCGCTTCGACTTCGAGCTCGAGTCGGCGATCGGCCGCTTCACCGTGGCCGGGGTTGCGGAGGGGGACACCGCGCTGGCGCTCACGATCGGCTCGGGCGGCGAGGTGCAGCGCACGCGGCTGCAGCTGGGGCGCGACGTCGTGCTGCCGACCGCGCTGCCGTTGCGGCTGGCCGCGGCCGGCCGGCTCGAGGTCGGGCAGGAATTCAGCATCGACCTTTTCGACCCGTCCGTCATGGCGCCGCGGCCGACGCGGCTGCGCGTCACGGCGCGCGATACACTGATCGTGCCTGACAGCGCGGCCCTGGATGCGGCCGGCCGTTGGTTCGCCGCGGGTTACGACACCGTGCCGGTCTGGCGGGTCGAGGAAGAGTTCAGTGGCGTGCGGGCCGAGAGCTGGGTAGACGCGAACGGTCGCGTGATCCGGGCCGCCACACCGCTCGGCTTCGCACTCGAGCGGACCGAATACGAGCTGGCTCAGGCGGAATGGACGGCCAGCCGCAGCGACCCGGCGCTGGCACGTGGCTACGGCCAGGTCATCGAATCGACGGCGATCGCGAGCAACGTCGATCTGGGTGACACCGGCGGGCGCGACCGGCTGCGAATTCGGCTGCTCGATGTCGACCTGGAGGGCTTCGATCTTGCCGGTGGGCGGCAACGGCTGCACGGCGATACGCTCGCGATCGAACGCGAGTCTGCGGCGCTGCATGCCGGCTATCGGTTGCCTTACCGTGGAAGCGGTGAGGCCGCGCGTGAGCTCGCGGCGACGCCGCTGATCCAGGCGGACGACCCGCGGATCCGGTCGCTCGCGGCAGGCATCGCCCACGGCAGTGACGATCCGGCGGTCGTCGCCCAGCGCCTGAACCAATGGGTTTACCGCACCCTGCGAAAGGACATCACACTGAGCATCCCCAGCGCGTTGCAGGTGCTGGAACAGCGGCAAGGCGACTGCAACGAGCACACGGTACTGTACGTGGCGCTCGCCCGCGCGCTGGGTCTGCCGGCACGCACGGCGGTGGGCCTGGTCTACGTCGACGGCCGCTTCTACTACCATGCCTGGCCTGAGGTCTGGCTGGAGGACTGGGTGGCGGTCGATCCGACACTCGGCCAGGTGCCGGCCGACGCCGCGCACCTGCGCCTTCTGGTCGGCGGCCTGGCTCGCCAGATAGAGCTGATTCGCGTGATCGGCAGGCTCCGTCTCGAGGTCATCGCATGATCCGTGTCGAGGGCCTGACCAAGCGCTACGGCCGATTCACGGCCGTGCATCCCATGGATCTGCACATCCGGCGCGGCGAGCTCTTCGGCTTCCTCGGCCCGAACGGCGCCGGCAAGACGACCACGATTCGCATGCTGGTCGGCGTGCTGCGGCCGACCGCCGGCCGCGTGGTCATCGGCGGCCACGAGCTCGCGCGCAATCCGGAGGCCGCCAAGCGCCAGATCGGCTACATCCCGGATCGGCCGTACCTCTACGAGAAGCTGACCGGCGTGGAGTTCCTGCGCTTTGTCAGCGGCTTGTGGGGGCAGGACGGGCAGCAGGCCGAGCGGCGCGCACGTGAGCTGCTCGAGGTCTTCGAGCTCGAGAGCTGGGGCGACTCGCTGATCGAGAGCTACAGCCACGGCATGCGTCAGAAGCTGCTGATCAGCTCGGCGCTGGTGCACGGCCCCGACCTGATCGTGGTCGACGAGCCCATGGTCGGACTCGACCCGAAGGCGGCCAGGCTGATCAAGGATCTGCTACGCGCGTTCGTGCGCGATGGCGGCACCGTCTTCCTGTCGACGCACACGTTGGAGATCGCCGAGGCGCTGTGCGACCGCATCGCGATCCTGGCCGATGGCCGCATCCGCGCCCTCGGCACCATGGATGAGTTGCGCATGGAAGCGGCGACGGGCGCGGCCGGTCTCGAGGACATCTTCCTCAAGCTGACGGGCGGTGAGAGCGTCGCCGAGCTGGTCGCTTCGCTGCGGGAGAGGTTCGGCGCAGCGTGAGCACGACCGTCGCAGCTCGCGGTTTCACGGTACGCCGCCGCGAGGCGGGGCAGCCAGCGGGGCTGTTCACCTTGCTGGCGCCGAAATGGTGCGCCGCTCGCCGTCGGGCAGAGGCCTCCGGTTCGGTCGGGCGCATGGCCGCGCTCGCAATCATGGGCGCCGTGTTCTGGCTGCTGTTGTACGGCATCATCTATCGCATGCTCGTCTACTTCCGCAGCGCGGAGGGCATCGGCGAGCTACTCGCGACGAAACTGCTCGGGCTGGTGCTGCTCGCCTTTCTCGGTATCCTGCTCCTGTCGAACGTGATTACCGCGTTGTCATCGTTCTTCCTGGCCCGGGACTTGGAGCTGCTGCGCGCTGCACCGATCGATGGCATTCGAGTCTATGCGGCGCGCCTGACCGAATCGCTGGTGCACAGCTCCTGGATGGTCGTGCTCGTGCTATTGCCCATGTTGACGGCCTACGGCTGGGTCTACGGGGGCGGGCCGGCGTATGTGGGCGTCGCGGCCCTGACGCTCCTCACGCTGCTGGTGCTACCGGCGGTCGTCGGCGCTGGGTTCACGCTGATCCTGGTCAACGTGTTCCCGGCACGGCGGGCGCGCGATCTGCTCGCGCTGCTCGCGCTGTTCGGCGCCGCCGGGCTGATCCTGCTGGTCCGCCTGCTGCGACCCGAGCAGCTCGCCAACCCCGAAGGGTTCCGTAACCTGGTCGATTTCGTCGCTGCGCTGCAGACGCCGCAGTCGGTCTGGCTGCCGAGCGATTGGGCGGCCCACGCGCTGATGGCGACACTGGTCGATGGTGCGGGCCGACCCGACCTGTTCCCGCTGTTGCTGCTGGCGAGCACGGCCGCCGCGTTCGTGGTGCTCGGCGCTGCGCTCCACGGCCGGCTGTATCCCGATGGTTACAGCCGGGCTCAGGAGGGCGCCGAGCTGCGCGAGCGCGCCCGCCGCCGCTGGCTCGAGCCGCTGCTCCGAGGCTCACCGATCAGCATTCGCGCACTCGTCGCCAAGGACGTGCGCACCTTCTTCCGCGACACGACGCAATGGTCGCAGTTGATTTTGCTCGGCGTGCTCGTCGTGATCTACGTCTACAATGTGCGTGTGCTGCCGCTCTGGACAGGCGAGGATGTGGGCTTCTTCCTGGTCAACGTCGTATCCTTCCTGAACCTCGGGCTGGCGGGCTTCGTGCTCGCTGCGATCGCCGCACGATTCCTGTTCCCGGCCGTCAGCCTGGAGGGCAAAACGCTCTGGCTGCTGCGCTCATCACCGCTCGAGCTGCGCTCGCTCGTATGGACCAAGTTCTGGGTCGGCGTGGTGCCACTGCTGGTGCTCGCATTCGCACTCACGCTCGGCACCAACCTGATCCTCCGTGTCGGCCCCTTCATGATGGCTTTGTCGCTCATCACGATCACGGTCATGACGTTCGCGATCGGCGCCATGGCACTCGGCTTCGGCGCACTGTTCCCGCGCTTCGACACGGAGAATACGGCGCAGATCCCGACCGGATTCGGCGGCTTCCTGTTCATGCTCACGGCGACGGTTTATCTGACTGCCGTGATCATGCTGCAGGCGTGGCCGGTCTACGCATTTCTGCGCGACCGCGTGCGCGGCCTGCCGCCCGAGACCGAGACGCTCCTGGCGCTCGGCCTGGGCGTTGGTATGGCGCTGGCCCTTTCGGCGGCCGCCATTCTGCTGCCGCTGCGCATCGCCGTACGGCGGATCGGTCTGATCGAAGCCTGAGGAGAGCGCCCCAATGACGGTCTGGCACATCCTGGGCGGCGTGATCGCGCTGCTGATCGGTATCTACGCGGGGCTCGGCTTTCCGGGGCTTTCGGGCCGTGAGGATCGCGTGGTTTCGCGGCGCCGGCCGCGCCGGCGGACGTTCACACCGCTCGACTGGCTGCGTCCGCCGAAATCATGACCACGCCCGCGGATTCCGGCGACATCGCTGCGGACGGTGCGACGCACGGCACGGTCTCGGCCGCGGCATTCCGCTTCCGCCGCCCGGTCGATGTGCGCTTCCACGATCTGGACGCATTCGGCCATGCGCATCACACGCTGCCGCTGATCTACTTCGAGGAAGTGCGGGCGCAGTACTGGCACGAGGTTGCCGGCCGTTCGGGCGTCGCCGGGATCGACTATCTGCTGGCCCGCGCCAGCGTGCAGTACCACGCGCGTATTCCGTTCCCGGCACGGCTGACCGTGGGCGTGCGCACCACGCGGCTCGGCGAGACGAGCTTCACCATGGCATACGCGGTCTGGTCGCCGTCCCAGGATCTGCTCGCGACGGGCGAGACGGTTCAGGTCATGTACGATTATGCGACCGGCCGCAGCAAGCCGATTCCCGCCGACGTGCGTGACCGGGTCGCGCGGTACGAGCAGCTCAGCGCAGCAGAGCGGTGAGGCTGACGGACACGAGTCCGATGATTGCGCCGAGCACGTAGCCGAGCCGTACGATCAGCTTCAGCTCGCGCTCCGTCACGCCGCGGATCAGCGCTTCCACACGCTGCGGCGGGAACTCCATGATCTTCTCCTGCACGCGCCGAGCGACATCGATCCGCTCGACCACATCGGGTACCTGCTGCAGCACCCAGCTCCAGAGGGGCGCGGCGAGCGCGAGCTGCAGCCGGTCCGGTGCGTCGGCGGGCAGGTGGCGCGCGAGCCGGCCGATCGGCCGGGTCAGGAGGCGATGCCCCAGCGCGGCTGCGCTCTCCCGATAGGCCAAGCTCGCGCGCTCGCTCCGGGAGGCCGCCACGATCAGGTCGGCCAGCCGCTCGGCGGGGACGTGCCGCAACAGCTCGCCCCAGGTCCGGCGCTCCGCCGCTGTCAGTGTGGCCCTCAGCTTCTCGATCAGGAACGCCGTCGTCTGCGGGTCGCGCGCCAGCGCGAGTGCCCAGCGGCGCACGGTGACGCGCGCCTCGCGCACGGCCTCGTCATCAGGAGCGCCGACGACCGAACGGACCGGCCGGCGCAGGAACTCGACGATGGCGTCGTTGACGTTGCGCGCCATGGCATCGCGTACGGCCTCGTCCTGCAGCAGCTCCGACAGCTTGGCCGCGCCCTCGGCCTCGACAGCGCGCAGCACGCGGTCGATCGTGTCCGGCGTGATCACCAGCGCGGCGACCAGACGCTGATGGAACTTGAGGTCGCGCATGAAGCGATCGAGCACTTCGTGCAGGATCCGCTCGACCTGGGGGCGCGCGCTGGGGTCCTCGAGCAGGCGACCGAGCCGTTCGATCGCGATGGGCATATAGCCCGCAATCGCCTTCTCCAGCGTCGCGACCAGGCCGAGCGGCAGGATCTGCTCGAAGGTGCGGCCCGGCTCGAGCAGACGCTCCGTCGCACGCGTGAGATATTCGTCCACGGCGGCCTCGAATCCCGCGCTGCCCACGGCCTCGGTCAGCCAGCGCTCGGCCGCCGCTGTGATGGCGGCCTCGCGCGCCTCGGTCAGCACCTGGCCTATGGGCTGATCGCTCACCTCGCCGGCCAGCTCCTGGACCCGCTGCGTCACGGCCTCGCGGAACTCGTCGCTGGCCAGGTACTCGTCGAGGCGCGCGGTGAGTGTCCGGGCGACGTCGCCCAGCAGGCTGTCGAGCTCGGCCGCGAGCGCTGCCGGTAGCTCGTCGCGCAACGCCTGCCGTTCCCGCTGCAATGCGCCGGCGATCGCCTCGCGCAGCCTGCGCTCGAACTCCTGCTGGAAGACGGGCTGATTGGCGGCACGCACCACGTCGGCGGGTGTGAGCAGCTCGCGGCCTACGGTGCGGCCCATCGCCGCCGCCAGCCGGTCCTTGTTCTTGGGGATCGCACCCTGGAGAAAGAGCAGGCGCCGTCCTCGCAGGCGCGGCGGCTCGTAGGGGTGGAACAGCATCCAGATCGCGACCGAGTTCGTGATCCCGCCGGCGAGCGCGGCGAAGATGACGGGCAGCACGACCTGCAGCACGGGCATCAAGCGCCGGATTCCACCACCGCGAGAGCCGGGACGGAGTCCGTGCCCGCTGGCAGCATGCCGCGCAGCGCTTCGACCCGCGGTGCGCCGAGGCCCTCGCGGATGCGCCACGTCTCGGCCAGCGGGCGCAGCTCGCCGGACCGGCCATCGGGTGTCGACCAGCGCAGCGCGTCACCGCTGCGCTCGAGCCGCAGAAGCAGGCCGCTGGCGGCAGGCCCGAATGCGCGCAGGCCGCCACCGACCGTGCCGATGACGGCAGCGAACCCCTGGGGCAGCGACAGCAGCCCATCGAGCCGCTCGTTCAGTCCCGGCTCGAGCCGCTGCCGGATGCGGAGCAACGCGCCCGGGTAGCTCGCGTCGCCCACGCTGAGAACCGCGTCGTGGAGCGTGGCGGAGGCATCGCTGGTATCGGGCAGCTCATCCAGAGGCGCGAGCATTGTGATCCGTATGGGCGGCTCGCTGCGGCGGATCAGCAACGCATCGAGGTCGCCACCGTCGTCGAGAAGCATGCGCAGCTCGCCGTAAGGGATCAGACGCTCGGGTTCGCGTAGCCGAGGCGAGCGCCAGTCGTCGGCAATGAGCGGCTCCCAGCCTTCGCCGCTACCCAGCCAGGCGCGCGTCCGGTGCACCGTCGTGGAGCCCGAACCCCGGGCGACGTAGTGCACGACCGCCGCCATGGCCGTGTCCGGTGTGCTGCCGAGAAAGATGAAGCGCTCGGTATAGCCGCCGCCGTCGCGCTCGCCACTACGCGCCGCATCCTCCTCGGGTTGCGCGCCACGATCGCAGCCGAGGGCGCCGATCAGCGCGAGTGCGGCCCAGGCCGCGGCTCGTCGTCGAGGTCGCATCATGGCTCAAGCTAGCACCGAGTCGCATCGAACCGCACGGCTCACTCGTGAATTGCGCGGCCCCCGCAGCCGGTCTACTTTCGCCCGCCTCGAATCCCAACCCCTCCGCCGGAGCACGGTGATGCAGCTCTACACCAAGATCCTGATCGGGCTGGCCCTCGGTATCGTCGTCGGGCTCGCGGCGAACGTCCTCGAGCTGCTCTGGCTGCAACAGCTGCTGCGCGCGCTCGAGCCGATCGGTACTGCCTTCATCCGGCTGATCACCATGATCGTCGTGCCGCTGGTCGTGGCCAGCCTGATCCTCGGCACTGCCTCGCTCGGCGACATCCGCAAGCTCGGCCGCATCGGTGGCAAGACCGTCGTGTTCTACCTCGGCACGACCGCAATTGCGGTCACGATCGGGCTCCTGCTGTCCAACCTGGTCCTGCCCGGCTCACGCATCGACCCGGCATCGCGCGATCGGTTGAGCGCCGCGTTCGCCGGTGAGGCCAGCGAACGCCTGACCATGGCCGCCGAGAGCCCGTCGATCGGCGAAGTGCTGATCGGTATGATCCCTACCAATCCGCTGCAGGCGGCCGCGGAGATGAACCTGCTGCCGCTCATCGTCTTCACCGTGATCTTCGGCGCGGCCATCACGCTGGTCGCCGAGGAGCGACGGCGCGCCGTGCTCGGCTTCTTCGAGGGCGTCAACGATGCCGTCATGGTCATCGTCGACTGGGTCATGCGGCTCGCACCCTACGCCGTCTTCGCGCTCATTGCCGCGGTGGTCGGCCGCTTCGGCTTCGATCTGCTGCGCGCCCTGATGATCTATACGCTCACCGTGGTCGCCGGGCTGCTGCTGCACGCGTTCGGCACCTACGCGCTCCTGGTGCGTTTCCTGGGCCGTCTGAACCCGCTGGTCTTCTATCGGCGCATCGCCGAGGCGCCGCTCGTCGCCTTCTCGACCTCCAGCTCCAACGCGACGCTGCCGGTCACCATCGAGACGGCGCAGGAGGACCTCGGCATCTCGAGGGAGGTCTCCTCCTTCGTGCTGCCGCTCGGCGCCACGATCAACATGGATGGGACGGCCTTGTATCAGGCCGTAGCCACCATGTTCATCGCGCAGATCTACGGCGCGCACATGGGGCTCGCGGATCAGCTCACCATCGTGATGACGGCGACACTGGCGAGCATTGGCGCCGCGGGCGTGCCCAGTGCAGGCATCATCATCCTGATCATGGTGCTGCAATCGGTGGGTCTCGGTGCGCACGCCGCCGCCGGCATCGCGCTGATCCTGGGTGTGGACCGGATTCTGGACATGCTGCGCACGGCCGTGAATGTGACGGGCGATCTGACGGCGGCGACATTCGTGGCGCGCAGCGAAGGTGAAGCGCTCGTGCCGCGCCCGGTCGACCACAAGATCCGGATGCGGGAGGTCGAGACCTAGGGCGCGTCGCCGCTGTCCCGGCCTCGCGCCACACGGCGCGCGCGGGGCTGCTGCTCCTCCGGCAACGGCGGCGGTGATGCGGGTCCGATGTCGATTTCCTTGGCCCCCGGCGGCGTCAGCAGCGCGATCCCCAGCACATCATCCATGCGCTCGACGAAATCGAAGCGCATCCGGGCGCGCACATCCTCGGGTACATCGCGCAGGTCGCGGTCGTTGCCGTGTGGCAGGATCACGTCGCGGATGCCGGCACGGTAAGCGGCCAGCACCTTCTCCTTGATGCCGCCGACCTCCAGG
Source organism: Longimicrobiales bacterium (assembly GCA_050732635.1). Taxonomy (GTDB): domain Bacteria; phylum Gemmatimonadota; class Gemmatimonadetes; order Longimicrobiales; family RSA9; genus JBOHRE01. Next base: position 27,839 of record JBOHRE010000006.1, read on the forward strand.
ATCTTGCCGCGCAGCGTGACCTCGCCGGACATGGCGACGTCGTGCCGGACGGGGCGGGCGGACAGGCTGGAGGCGACGGCGAGGGTGACGGCGATGCCGGCCGAGGGCCCATCCTTGGGGATCGCGCCCTCGGGGAAATGGACATGGACGTCGGAATCGCGGAACGTGTCCTCCGAGATGCCCAACGTCTCGCCGCGGCTGCGTACATAGGAGTACGCCGCGTTCACCGACTCGCGCATGACGTCGCCCAGCATGCCGGTGATCAGCAGGCGACCGGAACCCGGCATGCGCAGTGCCTCGATGAACATCAGATCGCCGCCGGCGGCGGTCCACGCCAGACCGGTCACGACGCCGACCTCGGGCGCGCTTTCGGCGACCGTGGAGGTGTGGCGGGGCAGGCCGAGGATCGACTCGACGCGCTCGTGGTCGAACTCCCAGCAGGAGCGATCGCCCTGTGCCTTGGCCCGGGCGCGCGTGCGCAGCAGTGTCGACAGCGCGCGCCGCAGCAGGCCGAGACCGGCGTCGCGGGCATAGCCTCGAGCCAGGAAGAACAGCGACGCATCCGTGAAGCCGACGTCGCCCGCGACCAGCCCGTGCTCCTCGATCAGGCGCGGTAGCAGGCGGTCACGGGCGATGGCCACCTTCTCCTCGGGCGTGTAGCCGGCGATACGGACCTCGTGCATGTGGTCGCGCAGGTCGCGTGGAATCCGATAGAAATCCTGCGCGGTCGCGATGTAGAGGACCGGACTCAGGTCGAATTCCACGTCGATGTAGCGGTCGACGAAGCCGGCGCGGTCCGGCCATTCGATGGCCTCCTCGAGCGCCTCGGCCGGGTCACCCTCGCTCTTCGGGCCGCTCAACTCATCGACTTCCTCGAGCAGGATCAGCGGATCGGCGACAGCGACGTCGCGTAGCGCGGTCACCAGCTTGCCGGGCTGCGCACCCGCGCGCGTCCGGCGTGTGCCGACAATGCCGCCCTCGCCGCGGCCGCCGAGCTCGATGCGCGCCAGCGGCCGGCCCAGCCCTCTGGCGAGCGCGGTCGCAAGAGCGCTCTTGCCGACACCCGGCGGACCGACGAGACAGGGGATCGGGCCCCGTAGCTCCCCGCTCAGCTTCGCGACCGCGAGGTAATCGAGGAGTCGCTCCTTCGGCTCGCTCAAGCCCAGCAGCTCGGCATTGAAGACGGCTTCCACACGGGCGAGATCGACCGCCTCGAGCCCCTCCGTGGCGCGCGCTCGCCAGGGCAGGTGCAGGATCCAGTCGACGTAGGCGCGGACTTCGCTCGCCTCCGGCGAGCCCGGCGCGATGCTGCGCAGTCGCTCGATCTCGTTGCGGGCGCGATTGGCCTGACGTGGCGGCAACTCGGCAGCGTCGACGCGTCGCAGCAGGTCGACGATCTCGCGCTCGACCGGATCCACCTCGCCGAGCTCAGCCTGCATGAGTTGGATGCGACGTCGCAGCTCATTGATGCGGCGCGCCGGGGGCAGCGCCTCCTCGGCCTGCCGCTCGCGCTCCTCGGCCTCCTCGACCTGGCGGATACGATGGAGCTGCTGCTCGAGCTCCTCCAGCTCGAAGGCGAGACGCTGCTCGACGTCCAGCCGCTGCAGCACTTCGTCCTTGCTCTGCACACTGAAATTCGCGAGCGTGGCGACCAGGTCGGCGAAGCGGCTGGGGTCGGCGACATTCATGCGCAGGATCCGCGGCACCTCGCGGGGGACACGATCGACGATGTGGGCCAGCGCTTCGAGCGCGGTCAGGACGCGGGCGATGAGGTCCTCGGCCAGTTCCGTGTCCGCCGGAATGTCGCGGGCGGGCGTGGTGCGTGCCGTGAAGTAGCCGTTCGTCGGCTCGGCTTCCTGGATGCGGATACGCTGCAGCCCCTGGAGCGTCACCTGCAGTGTGCCGCCGGGCAGGTTCAGTCGGTCCGTGACCCGGCCTGCGACGCCGATCTTGACCAGCGAGCGCGGGTCGATGGGGTCGTCCGGGCCGCCGGGCGCGAGCGCTAAGGCCACGAGCAGGTTCGGTTCCGTCCGCGCCGCCAACATGTCGATCGTCGAGGGCGTGCCGATCTGCAGGCCGACCACCCCCAGGGGGTAGACGATCGTGCTGCGCAACGGCAGCAGCGGCAGCCGCGCAGGCAGTGCGTTGTCGCCGACCGGCCCGGTCATCGAGTCCGGCACGGGCGCCGCCTTGCCGCTTCGCTTTCGGCCTGCGGCCTTCTTGGGTTCGCGCCTTGCCGCTGTCATATCGTGTCGGCTCGCTCCCTGATCTGCCGCGCGACCGGAAGGCGGCCGCGTCCTAGCCGATCGAACAGCGCGGTGGCCGCCTCCTGCAGCTCGGCCCAGAGCGCATCTTGATCGGCCGCCCGCAGCCGGCGTTCACGCACGGCCCAGCGGCCGCCGACCATCACATCCGTAACGTCCTGACCCGTTGCTGCGTACACCAGGTTGGCGGCCACGTTCGAGAATTGGGTGCCGTGCAGGAGCGGCCGCAAGCGTGGGCTATCCAGCCCGAGCACGACGAGGTCGGCCCGCTGCCCCGGGGCAACGGCGCCGCTGTCCTCGCCGAGGCCGAGTGCTCGGGCCCCCGCGGCCGTCGCCGCGTGCAGCACCAGACTGGCAGGTAATGTAGTTGCGCCGCCGACGAGCTTCTGGGTCAGGCCGAGCGCCCGCATCTCGAGGAACAGGTCCGTGCCATTGTTACAGACAGCCGCGTCCGTGCCGAGCGCGACGGTCAGTCCAGCGTCGAGATACGAGGTGATCGGCGCGACACCTTCGCCGAGCTTCATCTCGGCGATCGGCGAGCTGACGATCGCTACGCGACGCTCGGCGAGCAGAGCTCGTTCGGCCGGATCGGTGTGGATTGCGTGCGACAGCAGCAGGCGTGGTGAGAGCAGGCCGAAGCGCTCCAGCAGCATGACGGATCCACAGCCGAAGCGCGCCTGCGCGAGAGCGCGGCGGTGCACGGTCTCCGCGCAGTGCATCACGAGGCGTTCGCCTCGCGCGTGCGCCGTCGCGGCCGCGGCGAGCTCGGCCTCGTCGAGCTCCTCCTCGGCGTGCAGCCGGTACATGTAGGGGATGGCGGCATCCGCGACGGGCGCGAAGCTGCGGTCTCTGATCGTGACGGTACCGCGCATACCCAGCTCGACGATCGCCGCACGGCAGGTTTGCTCCGATCCGGCTGTGACACCGTACGTTCCCACCGTGGTCGTGCCGCTCAGCAACGCCTCCGCGAGTGCCGCGCGCGTGGCGGCGCGCTGGATCCAACGCCCCTCATCGGATCCCAGATAAGCGAGTGCCGGGCCCAGCAGGGGAGCAGCATCCCAGGCGTGGAGGTCGCGCTCCTCGAGGGCGCCCCTCAGCACCTGCAGCTCGGGGTGCAGGTGCGCGTTGACCAGACCCGGCATGAGGAGCCGGTCGCTCAGATCGACGCGCGCGGCAGCGCCGAACCGGCCGCGTAGGTCGTGCGGCTGGCCGACCTTGAGGATGCGGCCGCCGCGGACCGCCACCGACAACGCGCCGGCCGTGCCCCGCTGGTCGAGCGTGACCACGAAGGCGCCCTCGAGCAGCAGCGTCGGCTCGATCATGGTTCACCGGCGATGCCGAGGATGCGCGCTGCATTTCCACGCAGGATCGCCCGCAGCGCCGCGTCGCCCAGACCGAGTCGCGCGAGAGCTGCGGCGTTGGCGGCGACGCTCTTTGGCATAGCCGGCCAGTCGCTGCCGAAGACGATCTTGTCCGCGAGCCGCTCCAGTCGGGGATAGTGTTCGCGCAGGCGGGCCGGCACGAGGCCGGCAATGTCGATGTAGACGTTGCCGTGATGCGCGGCCAGGAAGGCGCAGGCGTCGTACCAGAAGCCACGGCCGCCGTGCGCCATGACGAGTACGAGCTCGGGGAAATCCACGGCGACATCGTCGAGGTAGATCGGGTCGCAATACTTCAGCCGGGTTCCCGGCAGCACCGAGCTGCCGATGTGCATCAGCACCGGGATGCCGGCGGCCTGGCAGATCTCGTAGAGCACGTACGCACGCCGCTCGTTCGGATAGAAGAACTGGTAGGATGGATACAGCTTGAGGCCGCGCGCGCCGCGAGCGATATAGTCCCGCAGCTGATCGGCCGCGTTCGCCTCACTGACCGGATCGACGGAGGCGAACGGCAGGAAGAACTCGGGTTCGGCACGTGCCAGTGCGAGGACCGTCTCCGTGCGAACGTTGCCGGACGTCGCGGGGCAGTGTTCTGCCAGCAGCACGGCGCGATCGACACCTTGGGCGCGCAGCACTCCAGCGAAATAGGACGGGTCGGCCAGCCGCGCGCCGTGCTCGGCTACAGCCGCGGAGACGCGGAACACGAAGTCGCGAGTACCGGCGGACAGGTCTCGAGGCCGATACGGATGCGTGTGGAAGTCAATGATTCGCTCGGGCGTCACGCCACGACCCTGGGGGGTGGCGTCGCGCGCGAACCGGCACTGCTGAGCGCGCGATCGAGCCTGCGGAAGAAGCTGCCGAGGCGGCGGGCGGAGCGGCCCAGGTCCGAGCGCGCGCCGGGTGCGCGCGCGAAGGCGTCGACGCGGGTCTGGCCGTTTTGATCGAGCGTGATGCGGATCCGAATCTCGTCCGGCGTGCGGCCGCCGAGCCGCGCGACGCGCGCCAGGATGACGCCCTCGTTGTCGTCGGCTTCGACGACCCGCCAGCCTCGCAGCTGGCCGGCGGCCAGGCCCCGAGCCGCCTGCCACACGCCCTCGAAGGGCACGGCGTACGTGCGGCCGCGCAGTCGCGGATCGTCGCTCTTCGGATCCGTCACGGCCGAGGCGCCACTCAGCGCCCGCCACAGATGTCGCATCAGCGCGGCTCGATTCGGAAGGTCGCAGTCACCTGAGCGCTTACCGTCAGCTCACCCGGCTCGACGGGTGTGGGTGCGGAGGCCGACATGTCGGCCATGGCCCGCTCCATCACGTACGGCTGCGGCGGTGGATAATACACGCCGCCGATATGGATCTGCACGGGCTCGCCCAGCCGGCGATCCGCCGCGACCGCCACGGCATCGGCCTCGGCGCGCGCATTCTGCACGGCGCGCCGCAGCGCTTCGAGCCGCGGCGGCTGCCGATCGCGCAGGCCGAAGGAGAGCCCGGTGACCCGGTTCGCGCCGGCGGCGATCGCCGTGTCGATCGCCCGGCCCGGCAGGCCAATGTCGTCCATCGTCACCTGCACCATGTTCACCGCCCGGTAGCCGGCGATCCGCGGCTCGCCCGTCGGCTCCCGCGGCCGCGGCTCCCGGTCCTGCCGGTATTCCGGATTCAACTGGTAGGATGTCGTGCGGATCCGGTCCTCGGCCAGCCCCAGCCCGCGCAGGGCGCCGACCAGCTCCTCCATCTGCGCGGCGTTCTCTTCGGCCGCCTCGCGTGCGGTCGCGGCAAACGTCTCCACCGCCAGCGACAGAACCGCCCGGTCCGGCTCGACCTGGACCTGACCGGTGCCAGTCACCGTGACCGTCGGCTCCGTTTCGCTCGTCACCACCTGAGCGGCCGCCCTCGGGGGCGAGACCGCGGCCACGAGCGCCGCCAGCGCCGCGGCGAACGAGACGCCCGCGCCCCGCTTCGCCCTTGCTCGAACGTTCCACATTGCTGCGTTCCTCCTCTGTGATGGCCGCCGTTGACGCATGATCGCTAGCCGTAGCGTCGGACGAAAGTTCCAGGCCCCCGGAACAGGACTTGCCTCCGCCGCCGCCCAGGGCAGTGCCACGTCCGCTGCCGCAACCCACGGCCGTGACGGCCGCTGTGAAAGCCGGATTTCACGCTGTGCCGTTCGCGCCTGGTCGGTCCGGCCGCCGTGCCTGGGCAGGCACGGATCAACCCTCGCCCTGCGACGGGAGGCAGATTGAAGGTCATCATCCCCCTGGCCGGTAAGGGCACACGGCTACGCCCGCACACGTATGTCACGCCGAAGCCATTGCTTCACGTCGGCGGCAAACCCGTCATGAGCTACATCCTCGACGACCTGCGCGAGCTCGGTGTTCGCGAGATCGTCTTCATCACCGGGTACCTGAGGGACGCGATCGAGGAGTACATCGCGCGGGCATACCCGGACTTCGTCGCCCACTATGTCGAGCAGGTGGAGCAGAAGGGCACGGCCGACGCGGTGCGGCTGGCGGAGCCTTATATCGACGAGGACGTCCTGATCATCTTCGTCGACACCATCTTCGACGCCGATCTGTCAATCATTCGCAACCTGCGCGCTGAGATCGCCGGCGTGATCTGGGTGAAGCAGGTCGAGGATTACCAGCGCTTCGGCGTCGTGGTGACGGATGATCAGGGGCTGATGAAGCGGATCGTCGAAAAACCTCAGGATCCGATCTCCAAGCTCGCCAATATCGGCCTCTACTACATTCGCGATTGGAAGCTGCTGTTCGAGGGCATACGCAACACGCTCGGCGGTCCGCAGGGTCCCGGCGAGGAGTACTATCTGACCGACGCGTTCCAGTACATGATCGATCACGGCTCGAAGATCGAGACCGTCGAGGTGCGGGGCTGGTATGATTGCGGCAAGCCCGATACGCTGCTCGAGACCAACCGACACCTCCTGGAGACCACCCGCGGCCGCCGCCCCGATGGCGGCCGCGCCGTCCGCGTCCACGAGCCCGTCCGCATCGAAGAAGGCGTCGAGCTGCACGATGTCGAAATCGGTCCCAACGTCACGGTCGGAACGGGCACTCGCATCCATCGCTCGCGCATTCGCGACACGATTGTCGGTGAGGACTGCCTGATCGAGGAAGCCGAGCTGCACGACTCGCTGATCGGCAATGCAGTCACCGTTCGGCGTGTGCGTGGCAGCCTCAGCCTCGTGGACCACTCCGAGACACTCGGCGATTGAGGCGTGGCGCGTCAGGCGCTCGCCCGGCGCTCGGCGAACCGGGACCGCCGCAGCGGCTCGACGCCTACCGGCCTACGGAGTCACCGGCTCAGGTCCCTGTTGGTGGCACCTGGCACGATGCTCGATGGCGCCCGTGCGAGGCCGGGGGCCGCCGCCCGGACGGGTTTCGACCCAGTACTCGACCTGTCCGGCGTCGCGGCGCGCGAGCTCGGCGAGCCACTGCTCGACCGTCTCCCGCCGGTGCATCCACGGCCCATATCCTACCGTGCCGGCACGGATGAATCGCCAACCCAGGCGATGGTGCAGGACCGCACCGGCGGATTCTTCGATCGGTTCGTCCACCATTCGCGCCTCTCGCGTTCGAGACCGAGCCCAGTGCAACGGCCCGTGTACAGGTGCGTACTCGAGGGGCCGACCGGCAAGGCCGCAAACCGGGCGCAACCCGATCGTTACGGTTCCGTTGCGTTGCGCTCGCCAACACGTTGCATTTGACAAGCGTCGCGCGCCACGCCGATCTTTTCTCTCGCGGCCGTATGCAACCCGCCGCTCGAAGACTGCATGGCACACGCTGACCTGATCTACGACTGGAACACGATCGCCGGAGCGGTCGACGCCGGCCGTCTGCGGCCGGTCGAGCTGGACGACGAGACGCTGCGCGACGGGCTTCAGTCGCCCTCGGTGCGCGATCCGCAGATCGCCGAGAAGGTTCGGATCCTCCACCTCATGGCCGCGCTCGGCATCCACACGGCCGACATCGGACTGCCCGGCGCGGGCGCGCGCGCGGCGGCGGACGCACGCGCGCTGGCGTTGGAGATCGCACAGCAGGGCCTGCCGATCGCCGCCAACTGTGCGGCCCGCACGGTCGTCGCGGACGTCGAGCCGATCGCCCGCATCAGTCAGGAGGCCGGTATCCCCATCGAGGCCTGCACCTTCATCGGTTCCTCGCCGATCCGGCAATACGCCGAGGACTGGACGCTCGATCGTATGCTGCGCGCGACCGAAGAGGCCGTCAGCTTCGCGGTGCGCGAGGGGCTGCCGGTCATGTACGTCACAGAGGACACGACGCGCGCCACGCCGGAGACGTTGCGGCACCTGTATCTGACCGCGATCGAATGCGGCGCGCGGCGCGTCTGCCTGGCCGACACCGTGGGCCATGCCACACCGAACGGCGTGCGCCAGCTCGTGCGCTTCATCAAGCGAGAGGTCGTCGAGCCGAGCCGTGAGCGCGTGCGCATCGATTGGCATGGCCATCGTGATCGAGGCCTGGCCATCGCCAATACGCTGGCAGCCATCGAGGAAGGCGTGGATCGAGTGCACGGCACGGCGCTCGGCGTCGGTGAGCGAGTCGGCAATACCGAGATGGACCTGCTGCTGGTGAATCTGAAGTTGCTCGGCTTGCACGACCACGACCTGTCGCGACTGCCGGAATACTGTGAAGCCGTCTCGCACGCGACTGGCGTCCCGGTTCCTCCCAGCTATCCGGTCTTCGGCGCCGATGCGTTCCGCACCGGCACAGGGGTCCACGCAGCGGCGATCATCAAGGCGCGCGCGAAGGGCGACGAATGGCTCGCCGACCGCGTCTACTCGGGTGTGCCAGCCGCTGACTTCGGCAGACACCAGCGCATCGAAGTGAGCCACGTCAGCGGCATGTCGAACGTGAAGTGCTGGCTGGGAGAGCACGGATACGACACAGCGGATACCGCTCTCTGCGACTTCGTTTTCGAGCTGGCGAAGTCGACGGATCATGTGTTGAGCGACGCCGAGCTCCACGCTCGCTGCGCCGAGTACAGTCCGGCAGTCCACACGCGCACCGGTCCCTGATGCGCAGAGCCGCCTTCACTGCGGCCCTCGCGCTGCCGTTGCTCGCGCTGGCGGCGCTGCGTTGGATCGACGACCGTCGCAATGCGTTGCCGCCGCTCTTCATTGCGCCAGCGTTCGAGCTGACCGATCAGACGGGTGCGGTGTTCTCGTCGGACTCGTTGCGCGGCCAGGTCTGGATCGCTGCGTTCACGTATACGAGCTGCCCGGACGTGTGCTCGCTGATCAGCGCGAGGCTGGCCAGCCTTCGCGATTCGCTCGCCGCCGCAGGCAGGCTCGGCGAGCAGGTACGGCTGGTCAGTATCAGTGTCGATCCCGAGCGCGACACGCCGCCGATCCTGGCGGCGTATGCTCGCTCGTTCGGCGCAGCCGACCCCGCTGCCTGGGCGTTCCTCACCGGGGACCCCGACACGGTACGGCGCGTCGTGATCGAAGGCTTCTATCTCCCGATCGTGGGGCCTGAACCGATCCCCAATGCAACGACGGTCGCGGGCCACAGGGCAGAAGGGGCGCCGGCCGACTCCGTGCGGCGCCGCGGTGCACCTGCGGAGCATACCGAACCGCACGGCTCTGGCGCCGCCGCCACCGACTATTTGATCAGCCACTCCGACCGGCTGTTGCTGGTTGACGGCGAGGGCCGCGTCCGTGGCATCTACCCGGCCCTGGACCCGAACACGCCGGCTCGGCTCTTCAGCGACCTGGATCGTCTGCTCTAAACAGGATCGGCTGTCGCCTGGCTGCGGGTCGCTTCACGCGGGAAACATTGATTACACTCGGTACTGCGCGGCACCGCCGTTACCGCGCCGATACCGCCCCTGACCTCCACCGTTACCCGCAGCAGCGAGCTTGTCCTCGCCAGGGCTCGATCGGTCGAGCTCCGTCGTTCACAAGCTCTGCGGGTGATCATGATCTTGGGCGCTGCATTACAGGCCGCATGGCGTGCTTGGACCAGGCGAGCCGTTCCCATCGGGCCCTCCAGGCAGCTCGGTCGCGCCTGCCTTCTCGCCGTCGGCGTCCTGGGGCTCTGGGCGCCACAGCTGAGTGCGCAGAGCACGGGACGTCTGAGCGGCCGCGTCTTGTCCGAAGAGACCGGCGAACCGCTCCAGAGCGTCGAGTTGCGGATCGAGGGCACGGCGACTACCACGACATCCGACCTGAACGGCCGATACCTGCTGCAGGCGGTTCCGGTCGGGTCGCACACGCTGATCGTCCAGAATCTGGGCTATGCGACGAAGCGGATCACGGGTGTGCTGGTCGAGGCCGGAGCGACGGCGTCGCTGGACGTGACGCTGGCCGCCGAGGCGATCCAGCTGGAGGCCGTCACGGTCACTGCGGCAGCCGAGCGCGGCACGGTGAGCCGCGCGCTCGATCAGCAACGCACGGCGGCCGGGATCGTCAACTCGATCGTGGCCGAGCAGATCGCCCGCCACCCCGACAGCGACGCCGCGGCCGCCGTGCAACGCGTGAGCGGTGTCACGGTCCAGGATGGCAAATACGTCTTCGTCCGCGGCCTCGGCGAGCGCTACACCACGACGTCGCTCAACGGCGCACGGATCCCGAGCCCCGAGCCGGAGCGGAAGCTCGTCCCCTTCGACCTGTTTCCCTCCGGGCTGCTCGAGAGCATTACCACGCTGAAGACGTTCACGCCGGACCAGCCAGGCGATTTCAGCGGCGCTCAGCTGAACATCCGCACGCGTGACTTCGTTGGTGAGCGCCAACTGCGGCTCTCGGTTTCGAGTGGTTACAACACGGCGGCGACGGGGCAGACCGTGCCTGCTGCGCCCGTTGCGGGCATGGAGTGGCTCGGCTTTGCCGGTGATCAGCGGAGACTGCCGCCAGCCGCGCGCGAGGCGGGCGACTTCCGCTCCCAAACGCTCACGCGGGACGATATAAACCGCATCGCAGGATCGTTCCGTAACGCGTGGTCAGCCGGCAAGGCAACCGGTCTACCGAACACCTCGCTGGCACTTTCACTGGGCGGTACGGATCCGCTTTTCGGTCGCGACCTGAATTACCTCGGCTCGCTCACCTACGCGCGTTCCCAGGAGATACAGGCGGAGCAGGTGCGGTCGGCGGCCCTGGCGGACGTGGGCGGCGGCGCGGCGGTCGCATCCCGTTTCGCTGGCGTCACCGGCAAGACGAGTGTGCTCTGGGGCGGTTTGCTCAACCTCAATACCCTGATCGGCGAGCACACCCGGCTGGAGCTGAACAACACCTACAACCGATCGGCGGACAACGAAGCACGCACCGAGGTCGGTTGGACGGAGAATCTGGCGCGGCTGCCGCTCTACATCGATCGGCTACGCTACGTCGAACGCAGCGTGCGCTCCAATCAGCTCAAGGCCGAGCATCGCATCGGCACGCAACGCGTGGCGTGGGCGGTCACCTCATCCGCGGTCGAGCGACGTGAGCCCGACCGCTCGGAGATCGTCTATATGGCCGAGCCGGAGCCCGCGACCGGTGAGCCGCTGCCACCCGCCTGGTTCGGCGGCAGTAACGAGGCGGCCGTTCGTACCTTTGGCGCCCTGACCGAGTCGGGACTGGAGCTGTCTGCCGATTACGAGCTGGCGCTGGGTGGCGCCGATCGACACCGGCTGAAGCTCGGTGGCGCCATCCGTGACCTCGCTCGCGATGCCGATAACCGGGCCTACAGCATCTCCGCGCCCGGCACACTGAACCGGGCCGCCCGTGAGCTGCCGCCAGAGCAGATCTTCGACGGCCGGTATACTCAGAATGGCAGCGCCGTGCTGAACGTGACACCGCTCGGCGCTGGCGGCTCCTACACGGCCGACGACCAGCTCACCGCAGGCTACGCCATGATCGATCTTATCGTGGCCGAGCGACTGCGTTTGGTCGCCGGCGCGCGGGTCGAGCAGTCTGCAGTCACGGTCCATGCCAGCCCGACTTCCGGTGAGCCGGTCGTGACCGAACCCAGCAACACGGACGTACTGCCTTCCTTCGCCCTCAACCTGCGGCTGTCGGAGCGGCAGAATCTGCGGCTCTCCGCCAGCCGCACGCTGTCCCGCCCGGAATATCGTGAGCTCGCGCCCATCCTGTATCGCGAGGTCATCGGCGCCGAAAACGTCTTTGGCAACCCCGACCTCAAGCGCACCACAATCGCGAATTACGATCTGCGCTGGGAGTGGTATCCGGAGGCCCGCGAGGTGCTCACGTTCGGTCTGTTCGCGAAGCGCTTCACGAACCCGGTCGAGCGCGTGTATGTCGCGGCGTCCGGCACGCCGCTGGTCACCTTTGTCAACGCGAGCGGCGCAGAGAACTTCGGCGTGGAAGGCGAGCTACGTCTCGGGCTCGGTCGCGTGGCGCAACGCCTTTCTAGCTTCTCGGCGTTCGCGAACCTGACCATCATGCGCAGCTCGATCGAGATCGACGACCCGCTGGCCAGCAAGACCAATGATGAGCGGCCAATGGTCGGCCAGGCACCCTACGTCGTCAATGCGGGAGTCGCGTTCGCGCCTCGTGACGGCGCGACGAGCGCCACGCTGCTCTACAACGTGGTCGGTGATCGCATCGTGAACGCGGCGGAGGCACCGCTGCCGGATGTTTACGAGCAGTCGCGGCACGTCATCGATCTCTCGCTAATGCACGAGTTCCCGACAGGCATGTCGCTGAAGCTGGACGGCAAGAATCTGCTGGACTCGCCGTACGAGTGGCTGCAGGGCCCGGTCGTGCGCGAACGCTATCGCGTCGGTCGGATCGTATCGCTGGGGCTGGCCTGGCGTCTGTGATCGCGTGACAGGATCGAGACAGTCCGATCGCTGGGGCTGGCCTGGCGTCTGTGATCGCGTGACAGGATCGAGACAGTCCCGACGCTCGCGTGCGACGCAGCACCCGTAGCGTACAGGCGAGAAGACGAACCTCCCCGCAGCTCGAGCAGGTGATAACCATGTCGATTCCAGTACGTACGCGGTCTATCGCGCTCGGTACCGCGATTCTGCTCTTCGCCGCCTGTGAAGACAACGGCGGCGGGCCGATCGAACCGACGCCGCTCGCGGCACCCCAGGGCGTGACGGTTTCAGCGCTGACGCCGACCTCGGCACGCGTCAGCTTCCAGGTCGTGAGCGGTGCCGACAGCTACCTCGTGCAGCGCGCGCCGGGCGCGGGCGGAAGCTTTGCCGAAGCCGGGACGACCACGTCCACGACGTTCGATGATGTGGGGTTGGATCCAGGCGCGTCGTTCCGCTATCGGGTCGCCGCTCGTCGCGGCTCGGAGACGAGCGCATTCAGCGGCGAGGTCGCCGTCGATCTACCGGAGCGGCCGCTGGTCACGATCACGAGCGACATTACCAGCAATCGGACATTGACCGCAGACACGATCTACGTGCTCGGCAACTTCGTCCACGTTGCGAACGGTGCTACGCTGACGATCGAGGCGGGCACGCGGATTGAGGGGCAGCCGCAGTCCGCGCTGTTCGTGCTACGAGGTGCCAGAATCGAAGCGGTAGGCACGGCCGAGCAGCCGATCGTAATGACGTCCACACGTCCGCCCGGGCAGCGCGAGCCAGGTGACTGGGGCGGCTTGATCCTCGTGGGGAACGCGACGCTGAACCGCGGGCCCTCCGTACTCCTCGAGGGAACCGGCACCAACATCAGCAATTACGCGATCGATTATGCCGGTGGCACGGACGACGGCGACGACAGCGGCGAGCTGCGCTACGTGCGCGTCGAGTTCGCCGGGTTCGGTCCCGCTCCCGATGCTGAGTTGAACAGCTTCACCTTCGCGGCGCTCGGTAGCGGCACGCAGCTCTCCTATCTGCAGTCGCTGGCCGGCCTCGACGACAGCTTCGAGTGGTTCGGCGGAACCGCCGACGCGAAGTACCTCGTGTCCTACGAGTCCGGCGACGACCACTTCGACATGTCCGAGGGCTACCGCGGACGCGTCCAGTACGCGATCGCCTACCAGTCGACAGTTCTGCCGCCGCGCGCCGGCGCCGGCAACACGTCGAACGATCCGCAGGGCATCGAGAACGACGGCTGCGCGGGCGCGAACTGCTTCAATGGCCAGAATTCCGAGCCTCTGACCATTCCGATGATCGCGAATTTCACACTGGTCGGTACCGGCCCCGACGTCGTACCGGCCGGCGGCGGCCGAGGCGTCGTACTGCGGCGGGGTACGGGCGGCTATTACGTGAATGGTGTGATCGCGCGCTGGCCGGCCGCCGCGCTGGCGATTCGCGATGACGCCACGAATGCGCGCATGGTCGATGGCGACTTCGACCTGCGCAACATGCTGCTGGTGGAAAACGGCACGGCCTTCGAGACCGGCACCGAGCGCTTCAGTGTCGACGAGACCGCGAACGAGATCGAGTCCGCCGGTGCCACTGCGACCAGCCTGTTCGCAGCGCTGCCGGTTACGCCCACGGCCGGCAGTGCCTTCGACTGGACCCCCGCCGCCAACTCGGCGGCAGCCGGAGGAGGACTCGACACATTCAGCGGCGCGCTTGCGGCCAAGGCCGGCAGCTTCGTGGCCGCCACGACGTTCCGGGGCGCAGCGGACCCGACCGGCCCCAAATGGTGGGAGGGGTGGACGACCTACGCCCGGAACTGATGTCGTCGCAGAGCCGATCGCGACGGTGAAGCGAGGCGGTCGCACGGTCCCGACCGCCCCGCTCACCATACGCCTGCAATTCATGACACGCATCGAGTACGTGGCGCTCACGCTCCTGCTCTGCGGGCCCGCCTGTGGTGGCGAGCGGGCGGCGCAGTCGGCACAATCACCGGCCTCGGGCGAGCGAGCGGCTGCGAGCGGCAGCCCGGCCGCCGTCGACAGCATTTTCACACCGGTCGAGGAACTCCGCCGGTTCCAGCGAAACCTGCCTGTGGCGACCTCACTCGATCCGGTGGCGAAGCATCGAGACTCGCTGGTTCTCGCATTCGTGCGCGCCGTAGAGGCGGCGGACACCGCGGCCTTGATCGGGATGCACCTCCACCTCGACGAATTCGCATACCTCTATTACCCCGATTCCCGTTTCACCCGGCCGCCACTCCAGCTGAAGCCAGAGGTGCTCTGGCTCCAGATCCAGCAGAACAGCGAAAAGGGGCTCGTTCGCCTGCTGCGACGCCTAGCCGGCCGTCCGTTCGGCTTCCAGGACTATGCCTGCGACGACGCCGCGGTCAGCGAGGGTCGTAATCACCTCTGGGAGCGTTGCACGGTCCGTCTCGTTGGACGCGACGAGCCGGTCGTCCTGTTCGGCACGATCTTCGAGCGCGATGGCCGCTACAAGTTCGTCTCCTACGCCAACGACTTCTGAATCCGGGGCAGGGCCTGCCGAGATCGGATCGTTACATTACCTTTACGGGGTCGTCGTGACCGCGGATTATCCCTTCGACATGGGGACCTCGATGGGATTGAGCCTTGGGCGGGCCCGGCCAGAGAATCCAGCTGCAGGCTCGCCGGCTTCGGCCGGCTTTCGGAATGAGCGAGTGACGGCACGACGGGACAATGACGGCGCGGCGGCACAGGTTCTGGTCGTCGAGGATGAGCGTGACATCGCCGCCCTGGTCGCCTACCATCTGGCGAAGGAAGGCTACGCGGTGCGCACCGCCGCCGGCGGCCCCGAGGCGCTGCAGGCCGTGTTGCACGAGCGGCCCGACCTGCTGGTGCTCGATTTGATGCTGCCGGGCTACTCGGGGTACGAGCTGATGAGCGAGCTGAGGCGGCGCGAGGACACGTCGGAGATCCCGATCGTGGTGCTCACGGCGCGGCGCGAGGAGGCGGACCGAATTCGCGGCCTCGAGCTCGGCGCGGACGACTACCTGACCAAGCCATTCAGCCCACAGGAGCTGGTCCTGCGCGTCGGCGCCGTGCTGCGTCGTGCACGGTCGGCGCCGGTCGCGGGCGCCGCTCGCGTGTTGCGTGGCGGCCCGATCGTGCTGGACCTGTCGGCGATGCGCGTCACCGTCGACGGGGCTCCGATCGATCTGACGCCGACCGAGTACCGTCTGCTGAGAACGTTGCTGGAGCGCCGCGGTCGCGTGCAGTCGCGCCAGCAGCTGCTCGAGTCTGCCTGGGACATCCACGTTCGCATCGAGACGCGTACCGTCGACATGCACGTGCAGCGTCTGCGCTCGAAGCTGGGCGCCGGCGGCGAATGGCTCGAGACCGTGCGCGGCTTCGGCTACCGCTTTCGCTCGCGCGACGAGGGCTGAGCCGCCACACCGGCGAAGGCCAATCCGTGCGTATCAGCGCCCGCACTCTACTGCTTCTGGCAGCCCTGTTTGGACCCCTGCTCACGCTGGGTCTCGGGCTGCTCCTGTTGCGCGACGGTGTACTTCCCAGCCAACGGCTGGTCCTCGCCGCTGGCGGCTCGCTGGCGGCGTGCACGTTGCTCGCCTTCTGGGTCGCACACCGGCTGGACGCGCGCCTGCGATCGCTGCGTACCTGGATCAGCGCGCACGCAGCGGCCGCACCGCCCAGTGCGCCGCCGACGCGGCTCCGCGAGATCGGCGAGCTCGGCGCCGCCGCCACCCGCCTGGCCGTACAGCTGCGTGAGCGCGCCGCCCACGCCGAGCGCGAGCGCGACGAGCTCTCCAGGCTGCTGAACGCGGTCGGGGAAGGCATCGTCCAGCTAGACGGCGCCGGCCGCATGCTCCGCTTCAATCCCGCGGCCGCCCGCCTGCTCGCCCTCCCGGCGGCCGCGCGAGGCAGCTCCTATGCGGCGACGATTCGCAGCCCGGCGGTCCGCGAGCTGCTGCAGCGCGTGCTCGCCGGAGAGCGTCTGGAACCGGTCGAAGTCGCCTCCGATGAGCACCGGCTGCTACTGGTCGCGGAGCCGCACCACGGCGCCGGTGGTCGCGCCAGCGGCGCGGTCGTCGTCTTCATCGACCTCACGCAGCTGCGCCGACTCGAAAGCGTCCGCCGCGACTTCGTGGCCAATGTCAGTCACGAGATGAAGACGCCGCTGACTTCGATCCGGGGCTATGCCGAAACGCTGCTCACCGACGCCGTGTCACCGGATATTCAGCGCCGGTTTCTGGAGACCATCGCGGAGAACGCCCGGCGCCTGCAGCGTATCGTGGATGACCTGCTCGATCTCTCGGCCATCGAGTCCGGCGGTTGGTCGCCCACTGCCGAGCCCGTCGATCTCCACGAGCTGGCACTCGCATCGTGGAACGAGCACCGGCAGCAGGCCGACCGTCGCGGAATCCGCTTCACCCCGCCCGCTGCCAACTTCAGCGCCATCGGCGATCCCGTCGCGCTACGGCAGATTTTCGCAAACCTGTTCGACAACGCACTGCGCTACACGCCCGACGGTGGCCGCATTCGCGTGACGCTGCGCGAGGCTCACGCCGCAGAGCCGCCCTGCGCGCTGCCCGACCGTGCCGCTGCGTCGCCGCCCAGCACCACCGAATTCACCCAGGGCACTGCGCCACTCGCGCCGTGGATCATCGTCGATGTCCAGGACAATGGCAGCGGCATTCCACGCGAGGCGCTGCCGCGCATCTTCGAGCGCTTTTACCGTGTCGATGCTGCGCGTTCGCGCGCTGCCGGGGGCACCGGTCTCGGCCTGGCGATCGTCAAGCACCTGGCCGAAGCCATGGGCGGCTGCGTGCGCGCCGAGAGCGCTGTCGGCCGCGGCACGACCATCCGCTTCGCACTGCCGGCCGCCGCGCCGCGCGCGCGGCCGGTGGCCAGCCTCGGTCACAACGCAGTCCTGGCCAGGTAACCGATCGGGCCTGATGTTACCGCGATGTTACGTACTGGTGACGCCGCCATTGCGCCGTGATCACAGCTTGTCCGCGAGGCAGCAGGAGGCCCACGCAAACGCGGATGAAATGCTCATGGAAAGCCGGATCGGTTGCGGTTGCGCGCTGCTGTGGCTGGGCGTGGCGGTGAGCAGTGGACAGCGGGTGGAGGCGCAGGAGCCTGCTCCGCGCATCGAGGTCAAGGTGGGCGGCTATGCGCAAGTGCAGTTCAACACGACGAGCGTCGAAGCCGACGGTGTGGCGGGTTCGCAGTTCGAGATACGCCGGGCGCGGCCGACCGTCGAGGTCGCGATCGACGAATGGATCACGGCGAAGCTGCAGCTGGATCTGGCCGGTGGCGGCGCGTCCTTGACCGATGGCTACATCGACCTGTCGCTGGGTGAATCGTTCAACCTACTGGCTGGCCAGGCCAAGAAGCCGTTCAGCCTGATTCTGCTCACGTCGTCGAGCCAGCTGCCGGTGATCGAGCGCGAGGCGCGCATTCGTGGTGCCGTTGCCGAGCTCGGTGACGAGTTCGCGATCTTGGATGACCAGCAGTACGCCGTGCGCGATGTCGGTGTGCAGGTCCATGGCAGACATGGGCGCTTCGGCTGGGCGGCCGGCGTGTTCAACGGCGAGGGCCTGAACCGGCCGGAGGTCAACAGCCGCAAGTCCTTTGCTGGGCGTGCGACGGTCGTGCCGCTTCGGGAACGGCCGCTCCAGATCGGCACCGGCTTCTCGTACCGCGAAACCGCCGAGCAGGAGGCAGGAGGGCTGGCCGCGGATCGGAGCGGCACGGCCTTCGAGGTTGATGCCGAATGGGGCGCATTTCGGCGGCCCGGCATCCATGCCCTGCTCGAGGTCTCACTGGGCGACAACCTCCTCGAGCCAGGTGCCGAATTCCTCGGTGCGCACGCGATCGTGGCGCGCTTCTGGCCGCGCGCCGGCCGCATCGAAGGCCTCGAGCTGGCGGGCCGGGCCAGTTTCGGTGATCCGGTGACCGAGGAGCGAGCCGCGACGGTCGACGATCCCTTGGGCGCCAGCGTCTGGCTGTTCACGCCCGGTGTAAACGCGTACTTCACCGGCCGCAATCGAGCGATGCTCAACTGGGATGTGCGGGTGCCGGGGCTCGACGGACTGGATGTCGAACACGCGCTCCGCGCGCAGTTGCAGTTGTACTTCTGAAGCGAAATCGGTTACCTGTCCCCACCAATGGAGAGCCCCATGTCAACGCATGCGCAGGCAACTTTGCTGGTCCTGGTGCCGCTGCTGATCGGCTGCGGCGGCGGCGACCGCGGTGCTGGCGGCGGCGGCCGCATCGAGATCGACGGCTCGAGCACCGTGTACCCGATCACCGAGGCCGTGGCCGAGGAGTTCCGCGCCGAGGCCGGCGGCGCCACCCAGGTGACGGTCGGCGTGTCCGGCACGGGCGGCGGCTTCAAGCGCTTCTGCGCGGGCGAGACGCACATCAGCAACGCGTCGCGCCCGATCAAGGAGGAGGAGCAGCAGGCATGCGAACAGGCCGGCGTCGAATACCTCGAGCTCGCCGTCGCCTACGATGGGATGTCGGTGGTGGCGAACCCGGGGAATCGATTCCTCGAATGCCTGACGGTCGAGGAGCTGCGGCGCATCTGGGAGCCGGCCAGCACCGTCCGCCGCTGGTCGGATGTCCGCCCTGGGTTTCCCGATGCGACGCTCAGCCTCTACGGTCCGGGCACCGATTCCGGCACGTTCGACTACTTCACCGAAGCGATCATGGGCGAGGAGGATGCGAGTCGGGCCGACTACACGGCCAGCGAGGATGACAACGTGCTGGTGCAGGGGGTCTCCGGGGACCCCAATGCGCTCGGCTACTTCGGCTATGCCTACTATCAGGAGAACCAGGACCGGCTCAAGCTGATCGGGGTCGATAACGGCAGCGGCTGCGTGCTGCCCTCTGAAGAGACCATCGCTTCCGGTGAATACGCGCCGCTGTCGCGGCCCATCTTCATCTATGTCAATCGCGAAGCCCTGGCACAGCCTCACGTCGCCGAATTCGTGCGCTTCTACCTCGAGTCCGCCGATGACCTCGTCGCGCAGGTCGGCTACATTCCGCTCGAGGCGGAGCGCTACGAGGCTGGCCTCCAGCAGCTGTCCGCGCCGCCCACCGAGTAGCATGGTCCGTCGCGCTTGATGCGTACCGACGAGCGGCGGGTGCCGGAGCACGCTGCAGCCCGGGCCGAGTGGCTGGCCACGCCGCGCGGTCGCCGACTTCGCGAGCGTTCGATTGCCGGGCTCCTGTTCGCTTGCAGCGTGATCTCGGTCATCACGACCGTCGGCATCGTGGTGGTCCTCCTCACCGAGGCCTCCGGCTTCTTTCGCGAGGTCTCGGTGCGCGAGTTCCTCACCGGCACTCGCTGGGCGCCGCTGCTGCGACCGCAGAGCTTCGGCGTCCTGCCGCTGCTCGCGGGATCGTTCCAGATCGCCATCGGTGCGGCCGTCATCGCCTTGCCGATCGGCCTCGCCAGCGCGGTCTACCTCAGCGAGTACGCGCCCTTGCGCGTCCGCGCCATTGTCAAACCCTTGCTCGAGATCCTGGCCGGTATCCCGACCGTCGTCTACGGCTATTTCGCGCTCACCTTCGTCACGCCGCTGCTGCAACGGGTCTGGCCGGAGGTCAACGTGTTCAACGCCGCGAGCGCGAGTATCGTCGTGGGTATCATGATCATCCCCATGGTTTCGTCGCTTTCCGAGGATGCGCTCAGCGCCGTGCCCCGCTCGCTGCGCGAGGGCGCCTATGCCCTCGGCGCGACACGCTTCGAGGTCGCCGTCCGCACGGTCGTACCGGCGGCGCTGTCCGGCGTGCTCGCCTCATTCATCCTCGCGATCTCGCGCGCGATCGGCGAGACCATGGCGGTCACGATTGCGGCTGGGTCTACGCCGAAGCTCACACTGAATCCGGCCGAGAGCATTCAGACGATGACCGCGTACATCGTTCAAGTCAGCCTGGGCGAGACTCCGTTCGGCACCATCGAATACCGCACGATTTTCGCCGTTGGCCTGCTATTGTTCCTGATGACGCTCGTGATGAACATTATGAGCGTTTGGATTCTCAAGCGCTTTCGGGAGGTGTACGAGTGAGTGCCGCGCAGCGCAGCCCGTCGGTCGGGCGCCCGAGCCCGGCCCGCGACCGCGACCCCGGACACTTTCAGCCACGCATTGCGATGCGCGCCAGAATCGGCCGCGTCTTCGCCGCACTCTGCTTCCTCGCCACCATCTTCGGCGTCGTTGTCTTGGCCGTGCTGCTGTTCGATATCATCCGCGATGGCATGGGCGCGCTCACCACGTCGTTCCTGACGTCCTTCCCATCGCGCTTCGTGGAGCGCGCCGGCATTCGACCGGCGCTGATCGGCTCGCTGTGGGTGCTCGCCCTGACCGCCGTCATCTCCTTTCCGCTCGGCGTGGCCACGGCCATCTGGCTCGAGGAGTATGCGCCGGCTAGCCGACTGAGACAGATCATCCAGACGAACATTGCGAACCTGGCCGGCGTGCCATCGATCGTTTACGGCATTCTCGGACTGGCATTGTTCGTCCGCTGGCTGGCGCTCGGCCGCAGCGTCATGGCCGGGGCGCTGACGCTCACGCTGCTGATTCTGCCGGTGATCATCATTGCGGCTCAGGAAGCGCTACGCGCGGTACCGAGCTCGATCCGACTCGGCGCCTACGCACTCGGCGCGACCAAGTCCCAGGCGATCCTGCACCAGGTCCTGCCGCTGGCGCTGCCGGGGATCCTGACTGGCACGATTCTCGGGCTCTCGCGCGCCGTCGGCGAAACCGCGCCACTCATTATGATCGGAGCCGCCGGCTTCGTTTCCTTCGTGCCGCGCGGCGTGCTCGATTCATTCACCGTGTTGCCGATCCAGATCTTCAGCTGGGTGTCGCGACCGCAGCCTGCGTTCCAGGACCTCGCCGCCGCGGCGATCATCGTCCTACTTGCGGTGCTGCTGTCGATGAACACCGTCGCCATCCTGCTCCGCAACCGCTACGTGAAGCGGCGCTCCGATGGCTGAGGCGATCCGCACGCCAGAGGGCGATACCGAGCTAGAAACGCGCGGACTGGCCGTGCACTACGGCAAGATCACCGCCGTACGCGACATCTCGATCAAGATCCCGAACAAGCGCGTCGTGGCGTTCATCGGGCCATCGGGCTGCGGCAAGAGCACACTGCTGCGCTGCTTCAATCGGATGAACGACCTGGTGCCGAGTGCCAGGATCGAAGGCGAAGTCCTGTTCCATGATACCAACCTGTACGCGGACGGCGTCGATCCGGTCGAGGTCAGGCGCCGCATCGGCATGGTCTTCCAGAAGCCCAACCCGTTCCCCAAGAGTAGCTACGACAACGTCGCGTTCGGCCCGCGGATCAACGGCTATCGCGGCAATCTCGACGAGCTGGTCGAGCGCTCGCTGCGCCAGGCGGCGCTCTGGGAGGAGATCCAGGACCGTCTCGACGCCAGCGCGCTCGCCCTGTCGGGGGGTCAGCAACAGCGGCTCTGCATCGCGCGCTGTCTCGCGGTCGAGCCCGAGGTGCTGCTCATGGATGAGCCCGCCTCCGCGCTCGATCCGATCGCGACTCAGAAGATCGAGGACCTCATCTTCGAGCTGAAGAAGGAGTACACGGTCATTATCGTGACGCACAACATGCAGCAGGCCGCGCGAGTTTCCGATTTCACCGCATTCCTGTATATGGGTGAACTCATCGAGTATGGCCCGACCGAGGAGATCTTCACGAACCCACGTGAGGAGCGCACCGAGGCCTATATCACGGGACGGTTCGGGTGAGCGGTCAGAGACATTTTCACGAAGAGCTGGACGCGCTCAAGGCGCGACTGGTAGCCATGGGCGGCCTTGCCGAGCAGGCGGTCACCAAAGCGGTCGAGTCGTTGCAGGACCGCAACCTTCCCCTGGCCGAGAAGGTGCTCGAGTCGGATCGCGACATCAACGATCTCGAGCTCCAGATCGACGACATGGCCATGCAGCTCCTGGCTCTGCAGCAGCCCATGGCGCGTGACCTGCGTTTCATCATCATGGCCATGCGCATCTCGAACGATCTCGAGCGGGTCGGGGATCACGCCGTCAACATCGCGCAGGCTGCGACCTTCCTGATCAAGGAGCCACCCTTCGTCAACCTTCCTGAGCTCGACGACATGGTCGTGCTGGTCGGTGACATGCTCAATGACGCGCTCGACAGCTATGTTCGGGCGGACAGCAAGCTGGCGCGCGAGATCGTGACGCGCGACGACCGGGTCGACGAGCTGCACGAGAACGTGTTTCGCATCCTGCTGACGCACATGATGTCGGACCCGCGTCGGATCCATGCTGGCATGGACTTGCTG
This sequence comes from Longimicrobiales bacterium, assembly GCA_050732635.1. Lineage (GTDB taxonomy): Bacteria > Gemmatimonadota > Gemmatimonadetes > Longimicrobiales > RSA9 > JBOHRE01. Next base: position 50,597 of record JBOHRE010000006.1, read on the forward strand.
CTGGTCTCCCGCAACCTCGAGCGGATCGCCGACCTGGCCACCAATATCGCCGAGGACGTGGTCTACATGGTCGAGGGCCGCATCATCAAGCACCACGCGGAGGACATGGAGACAGAGTCGCGGGACTGATCCGCGGCGACTGTCCGCGCGACGTTCCGCGCCGCTCGCCCGCGCCACGTTCCTCACCGGCTCGAGGCGATCCGACACGGCCCGCGCCGTCCTTGCCGTCGTCTGTGGCGACGCCTAACATCCCGGATTTGGCTTCAGGGGCGCGAATGTACAGGGTCCAACCATTCTGCGGAGCCGCCGCCTGATGCCGCGCGGCGATCCCGGGGAGTCGCTGCCGATCCCGGGCGAGGCAGGTTCGGCCGTCGCGCAGCTGCTCGAGGAGGTGACCGAAGAACCGGCCACGGCTCGGGTCTACCCGGGTGTGCGCGGGCGCTGCGCGATCGTGACTGGCGGCGCGACGGGCATCGGCCGCGCGGTTGCGCTCGAGCTCGCCAGCCACGGCGCGAACGTCGCATTCAACTATTTTGCGGACGACGCCGACTGGATCGAGAGCGAAGCGGAACGCACGGCTGCCGAGCTGCGCCAGCTCGAGGTCGTCGTCTACTGCCGGGCGTGTGATGTGCGCGACTCGCAGGATGTGGGGCGCTTCGTCGATGAAGCCGTGGCGCGCTTGGGCGGTCTGCAGATCCTGGTCAACAACGCCGGCATCGCGCGGGACCGCGCGCTGTGGCGCATGACCGATGAGCAGTGGAGCGAGGTGCTGCAGACGAATCTGACGGGCGCGTTCCACATGATCCGCGCGACGGCGCCCACCTTCCGCAAGCAGCAGTACGGCAAGGTCGTGAACGTCAGCTCGATCCACGGGATCCGCAGTGAGTTCGGCATCTCGAACTACGCGGCATCGAAGGCCGGCCTGATCGGCCTGACCCGGTCCGCTGCCGTCGAGCTCGGCCCGTCGAACGTCAACGTCAACGCCGTGGCGCCTGGTTATATCCGTACCACACGGCTGACCGAGGGGGTTTCCGCCGACAAGCTGGACGAGGCGCGGGAACGCAGCGCTCTCGGACGTCTCGGCGATCCGCAGGACGTGGCTCACGTGATCATCTTCCTGTGCTCGGAGCTGTCCCGCCACATCACCGGCGCGGTGGTCCCGGTCGATGGGGGCCATCATCTCTGACATGCGGTTCCGCTACACACTGGCGCTGCTGACCGTTCTCGCCACCGCCTGCGGTGGCCGGCGCCCGCCGAGCGCCGACGACACGCCACGCCCGGCCCCGGATCTGAGCGGCCGCACCGTGATGGTGCTGCCGACGCAGACCGCCGCCGGCGGCGTCGCGCTCGCCTCGTTCGACGACGAGCTGCGGTTCTGGCTCGCCGACCGCGGGCCGCGCGTGCGCTGGACCTTTGCCGCCGAGATGGAGCGTGCGCTGGCGAGCGCGCCGGCACTGCAGATCGAGCTGAACGCTCTGCCGGTCGAGGCCTTTCTGCGCGCGGAGGTGAAGCGCATTGGTGATCCGCTCTTCGGCGACCTGCGGCGGCTCGGCGCGCTCGTCGACGCGCGTTATGCACTGCTGCCGGTCGCCGTCGCGTACGTGCCGGCCGAGCAGGGGCCGGGCCGCGTGGAGGTCGGAGCGGCGCTGATCGATACGGTCGGCGGCGCGGTGCTCTGGTACGGCGTGGTCGGCGGCACTCGCGGCGAGGCGACGCAGGCCAGCGTCACTGCGAGCGCGGCCCAGGCCCTGGCCGCCGCCGTGCTGCGATGAGCGCCTCGGCGCAGCCAGCTGCCGTGGCGGCCGCAGCCTGCGCGCTGCTCGGCAGCGCCGCCTGTGAGCGACCGCAGGACTCGCCACCCGTGCTGCCGTCGAGCGAGGAGGTGCGCGAGATCTACGCCGAGCACGTCGGCGTCGATTCGGTCGTCATCAGCGGCAACGTCGTCGAGCTGCACGTTCGACAGCCGGCCGAGCAGTTGCGTCGGGGCGGCTCGCTCTGGGCGCGTGTGGGACCCTACATCGCGGTCTTCTCGCCCAGCAGCCGTGATCTCTTCGAGCGTTACGCCGACGTCGCCGCCGTCCGTGTGATCACGGTCGGTGGCTTCGGTGATGAGGTGGCCCGCGCCATGCTTCGCCGTGATGCGCTGTCCGATATCCAGTGGCGGCGCAGCCTCAATCTGCTCGGTCACGCCCTGCGCGAGGGCACCGAACGGCCGACTCGCCTCGAGCAGCTGATCGAGTGGGGCGAGCAGCATACCGAGTACGAGTACAACGAACGATTTCTGAATTGAGCGAGTCGGGCGCAGTGATCGGCGAGAGCGGATGGCGACGACCGTCACGTTGATTCCCGGCGATGGCATCGGCCCGGAGATCACGGCCGCGACGCTGGGCGTCCTCGAGGCCGCCGGTGCCGAGATCGACTGGGATGAGCAGGTCGCCGGGGTCGCCGCACTCGAGCAGAAGCACGCCCCGCTGCCGGACGAGACGCTCGCTTCGATCCGCCGCAACCGCGTCGTGCTGAAGGGGCCGCTCACCACGCCGAGCGGCGTCGGCTTCCGCTCGATCAACGTGGCGCTCCGCAAGGAGTTCGATCTGTACGCGAACGTGAGGCCCGCCGTGACGCTGGCGCCCGGTGGCCGCTACGACGATATCGACCTCGTGCTGATTCGCGAGAACACCGAAGGTCTCTATGTCGGTGTCGAGCATTATATCGGTATGGCCGACGATCCTCGCGCGGCCGCGGAGTCGGTCATGATCGTGACGCGCTTCGGTTCCGAGCGCATTATCCGTTACGCGTTCGACTATGCAGTGCGTAATGGCCGGCAAAAAGTGACACTTGCGCACAAGGCCAATATCCTGAAGTTCACGCAGGGCCTGTTTCTCGAGATCGGGCAGGAGATCGCCAAGGAGTATGATGGCCGGGTCGAGTTCGAGGATCGCATCATCGACGCCACCGCCATGCATCTCGTGCTGAACCCGTACGCCTTCGATGTGCTGGTGATGGAGAACATGTTCGGCGACATCCTGAGCGATCTGATGGCCGGGCTCGTTGGTGGGCTCGGCATGGCGCCGGGCGGCAACATCGGGCGCGACGCGTCGATGTTCGAGCCCGTGCACGGCTCGGCGCCGGATCTCGTCGGCAAGGGCATTGCCAACCCCACGGCGCAGATCCTCGCTGCGTGCATGATGCTGGACCACCTGGGTCAGGGCGACGTCGGCCGGCGTATCACCGGCGCGCTGCGCGCCGCCATCGTCGCCGCCGACAACACCACGCCCGACCTGGGTGGCCGCGGCACGACCCGGAGCTTCGCCGACGCCGTCATCCAACGGCTCGATTCGTGATGCATTTCAACACGGTGCGACCATAGAGCAAATGGCTAGATTCAACGGTATCGACTACTTCGCGCTCGACGAGCTGCTGAGTGAAGAAGAGCGCATGATCCGCGACACGGTTCGGGCCTGGGTGGAGGACGAGCTGTTGCCGGTGATCGAAGAGGCCTACATCGAGCGGCGCTTCCCGAAGGAGCTGATCCCGCAGATGGCAGAGCTCGGCGTGCTGGGCGCGAATCTGCCGGAACAGTACGGCTGCGCCGAGCTGAACAACGTCGCCTACGGCCTGATCATGCAGGAGCTCGAGCGGGGCGACTCCGGCATCCGTTCCTTCGCGTCGGTGCAGGGTGCGCTCTGCATGTTTCCGATCTACGCATTCGGCAGCGAGGAGCAGAAGCAGGCGTGGCTGCCACGCATGGCGCAGGGCGAGGTGATCGGCTGCTTCGGGCTGACCGAGCCGGACTTCGGATCGAATCCCGGCGGTATGCGCACGATGGCCCGCAGGAAGGACGGCGGGTGGGTGCTCAACGGCGCCAAGATGTGGATCACGAACGGGTCGATGGCCGACATCGCCATAATCTGGGCCAAGACCGGCGCCTACGAGGACATCTCCTCGATCCGCGGCTTCATCGTGCCGACCGACACGCCGGGCTTCGAGGCGCGGGACCAGAAGGGCAAGCTCTCGCTCCTGGCGTCCGACACCAGCGAGCTCGCGTTACAGGATGTCGAGGTCGGCGAGGACGCGCTGCTGCCGGAGTCCGGTGGCCTCAAGAGCCCGCTCCTCTGCCTGACCCAGGCGCGCTACGGCATCGCCTGGGGCGCGGTCGGCGCCGCCATGGCCTGCCTGCACGAAGCCCTGGCCTATGCCAAGGAGCGCGTCCAGTTCGACGGCCAGCCGATCGCCGCGACGCAGCTCCAGCAGACGCGCCTGGCCGAAATGCTCACCGGTATCACTCAGGCGCAGCTGCTTGCCTGGCGGCTCGGCCGACTCAAGGACGAGGGCACGCTGCGCCCGCAGCAGGTCTCCCTCGCCAAACGCGCCAATGTCAGCATGGCCTGCGACGTCGCGCGCGAGGCGCGCCGCCTGCTGGGTGCCAATGGCATCCTCGTCGAGTACTCCGCCATGCGCCACATGGCCAACCTCGAGAGCGTCTACACCTACGAGGGCACGCACGACATCCACGGGCTGATCCTGGGTCAGGACCTGACCGGCCTCGCGGCGTACTAGGACTTCGGGCTGGGGCCGGGGCTGAGGCTCGCAGTCCGAACGTCCGCTGTCGAGCGTCGGCCTCCTAGGCGTTGCAAGCCTCGGGCTCAGGGGTCAACGCTCCCCAGCCCCAGCCCCAGCCCCAGCCTCACCCAGGGCATACCCCTTGCACCCACCATCACACCGCGACGACCCGTTCATTCGTCAAAGGAGAACCAGTATGAAAGCCCGCGACATCATGACCGAGGATCCCGATGTGCTGACGCCCGACGAGCCCGTCTCACGCGCGGCGCAGGTCATGCGCGACGACGATGTCGGCTCCGTGCCGATCGTCGAGAACCGCTCGAGCAAGCGGCTGCGCGGCATCATCACCGACCGCGACATCGCCATCCGCTGCGTCGCGGAGGGTCATGACGGCAGCTGCCGCATCTCCGAGCACATGAGCACCGGTCGGCTGCGCACCGTGCGTGCGGATGAGGACGTCGAGCGTGTGATGAGCGTGATGCAGGAGGCGCAGGTGCGGCGGATCCCGGTGGTCGATGAGCGTGACAACGTGATCGGCATCATCGCGCAGGCGGACCTGGCGCTCGAGGCGGAGGACGAACGCGAGGTCGAGCGGACGGTCGAGAAGATCTCCGAGCCGAGTCGCTGATCCGACCGGCTCACCCCAACGGCGCCGTCGCCTGCGCAGCCGTGCACTCGCCGTCTTGTGCGGGCGTCGCGCCGCCGTACGAGACTCTGCATACATGCGCAGCCGCTCCTCGGCTTCGTGCGCGGCACGCTGCGCCCTCCAGCGCCCATAACTCCAACTCCGCCAGTCTGTCTCCGGCGCATCCAGCAGCCGCCGGATCAGCCTCTGCGACATGATGCAGCGGTCTGCCGCGTTCAGCCGGTCGAGCGCGGCGATCAGGACCGGCGCCGCGTCGGCGCTGAGCGAGGCGTTGTAGACCACGTCGTATCGTTCGCCGCTCACGGCGCGCTCCAGGTTGACACGGGCGATCAGCGCGTGGGGGTCGAGCGCGTGCAGCGAAAGCAGCACGGCCGCGCCACTGGCGAGCGCACCGACGGCGAAGCGGCGGCGTCGCCCGACGACCACCGTTGATGCGAGCCATACCGCCAGCAATGCCAGCCACGCCATCAATGCAGTGGCGAACACGCGCGACGTCGTGAGTCCGTAAGCGTCCACGTACAGCCGCATCCGGTACACCGCGGATACCATGATCACGCCGAGCAGCGCGACGATCAGCCAGCAGAGCACACGGAACGTCCATTCTTCGCTGGCGCGGTTTCGTGCTATTGCCGCTTCGGCCACCAGCAGGAGCGGCAGCGTCAGCGCGCTCACGGCCACGAGCTCGAAGAAACCACGACGCGCGTACTCGGCATAGGTCAGCCCGTCGGTTGCCGCGACCACATCGCCGCCACCGAAGAGATACCGGAGTTGTACGGCAAGGAAGCTGAGGAACAACGCGCTAATAGCGGTCAGCACGACACCACCGTCGATCATGCCGAGCGCGCGAATCGAAGGAAGGCGCACGGCAGGCGGCAGGCGCTTGCTACCGAACCATGCGTGGAAGTACCCGCTCGCCAGCCAGCCGAACAGCCCGATCAACAAGAGGTGCTCGAGCCACCGGCCGAAATCGAAGTCGAACGTCTCGACCACCAATGCGGCGTACACCGCATCCGCCTGCGCCAGCAGGCCACCGAGCACGAGCACGACCGGCACCGCGAGCACCACGCCTCGAGCCGCGGCCAGTGCGCGTGCGCGAGGCCTCGCGCCGAGCGCCGGTCTCCGCTCGATCTCCGCGGCCCACAGCAGGCCGCCGAGTCCCGCCTGCAGACCGCCCCTCACGACTGCCCAGCCAAAGTCGACCAGCCCTGTGCTCCGCACCCACGCCGCACCCGCACGCGCGGCCGGCAGCGCCAGGAACACGGCAGCCGCGGCAAGATCCAGCACCTTCAGCTCCTCGGCGTCACGCCACGCCAGCGCGAGCGCGAACCCGAACGCGCAGCCGAGCAGCGCGTAGCCCTCGACCGTGGGTCGCACGCCGTCGCGCCGCGCCACCAGCAGCAGCACGGCCAGCAGGACGATGCACCAGATCCCGAAATTCACGCCCCAGGGCCCGTCCGCTCGCAGGAGCGCGTCGGCAGCCACGCCCACGATCGCCGCGCCCGCCAGCGCCACACCCGCGACGCTACCTCGTCCGCGCACGGCCTCGTTCATGATGCCACCTCACGCAGTGCCGTGGCCGGGCGGCCGAGACCACCGAAGCGACGCTCCCGCCGCGCGTAGTCGGCCAGCGCGTCGTCCAGACCGCCTGCGTCGAAGTCGGGCCACAGCACGTCCGTGAAGTACAGCTCCGCGTATGCGCTCTCCCACAGCAGAAAGTCGCTCAACCGTCTCTCGCCACCCGTCCGGATGAGCAGATCCACGTCCGGCACCGGCTCGGCCGCATTCTGCGCCGCCGCCAGCAGTCTCGGGAACGCGCCCGCATCGATCCGGGCGACGTCGCCAGCAACGCTCGCCTCCCGCGCTGCACACCGCGCCGCACCCGCCAGCGCCGCCCGGCTCGAGTAGTCGATCGCCAGGCGGACGTGCAGCCCGCGCCCCTCCGCCGTCACGCACTCCGCTCGCTCGATCGCCGACCGCAGCCCCGCGCTCAGCCGGTGGCGACTGCCCACCACACTCAGCCGCACGCCGCGCCCGCGCGCCGCCACCGCTTCCTCCATCAGGTAGCGCTCGAGCAATCCCAGCAGCGCCGCCACTTCAGCCGCCGGCCGGGCGAAGTTCGCCGACGACAGCGCGTACAGCGTGAGCATCGGCACGCCGCGCTCCGCCGCCGCCTCCACGACCTCCCGCACTCGCCGCACGCCGACCCGGTGGCCCACGCTGCGCGGCAGCCGCCGCTGCCCCGCCCAGCGCCCATTGCCGTCCATGATGATCGCGATGTGGTCGGGCGTCGTCGAAGTTCTTTGTGTCATAAAGTGAACCGCGCAAAAAAAGGGGAACTGGCCACACTCACTCCTCGCGTACCGCCTCGATCAGCGCTTCCATGTGCCCCAGGTAGCGCTCCAGCGCGCGCCGGCCGCGCGCGTTGAGCCGGTACTCCGTTCGCGGAATCCGGCCTTCGAATCCCTTCTCGCATTCGATGTAACCGGCGTCCTCGAGGCGCCGCGCATGCACGCTGAGGTTGCCGTCTGTGACCTTGAGCAGGCGCTTCAGCTCGTTGAAGGTGAGCGCATCATTGACGGCAAGGGCGCTGAGGATGCCGAGGCGAACGCGCTCGTGAATGAGGCGGTCGAGCGCGACGGGATTGGTGTCGCCGAGGATCGCGGAGCCAGCCACGGTGGTCAGGTGGCGCGGACGGGGATCGCCGTCGTCGCCGGGATCGCGTCGCTTCGTGGCATGGTGCTTAGCCACCGTAGCGCCTCGCGATGAGGAGCCCGAACGCGATGTGCAGTCCGCCGAAGCCCGCCGCCATCAGCATGTCGCCGGCGGCCGGCTCGAACAGGGCGAACGCGCCTGCCACCAGGAAGCAGACGCCCATCACCGGCACGATGGGGACCGAGAACGTGCCACCCGCCACCACACCTGCGCCGTAGAGCAATAGCCACGTACCGGGCAGCAGGTCCGTCGCCCCCGCCTGGACCAACGCCACGGTCAGCAACGCACCCGCGAAAAGCGGTGGCAGGAACCCGAGCACCACCTTGCGACCCGCACCGCTCAGCAGCGGCAGGTCCGCACCTTTCGCCTTATGCGCGATACCGACCGCCGCGATCATCAGCGCGAGCGCCGCCGCGATCAGCCACACTGTCAGCCACCCGGCCGGCGTCGCCTGCCGCGGCGCCAGGTAGCCGGCCACCAGCGCCACCGCCCCGATCCCGACGCCGCCCCAACCCGGTACCGCCGTGAACGCGCCGGCCCGCTCCATCGTCTGCCGGATGTAGCGCAGGTCGTCCATCGCCCGGTCGTGCAGCGCGATCGTTCTCGCGCCCTTCTTTTGCTCCGCTCCTCGCAGGCTGCGCATGAGTGCAGATTAATCGCGGCGGGGCGTCGTGTCAAGTACTTTGTAGAACAAAGTCGCGCCGTGACCGGCCGGGGCGCTTTCTGGGCCAAAGGGGCCCCTGGGCGCCTGACCCCGGGTGCTCGACGCCCAGGCAGAAAGGGGGAAAGGAATACCTGGTCCATGCTGCGATTGGCGGCTGCGGGGCGGGTCAAACAAGCGTTTTTTTGCGTTGACAGGGGCGTCGGATTCCGCTAGACTTCAAGTCTGCATGCGCCCGTAGCTCAATTGGATAGAGCGTTGGACTACGGATCCAAAGGCTGGGGGTTCGACTCCTCCCGGGCGCACTCCGAGACCGCCGCTGTCGCCGCTGGTGAGCGAGCCGACCGGCGGCGCTTTTTGACAGGTAGGGGTCTGGGAAGCGAGTGCGGATCGCGATCGGCGACGAGCCGGTCGAGGAAAGTCCGAGCTCCGCAGGGCAGGGTGCCGGCTAACGGCCGGGCGTCGCGAGACGACGGAGAGTGCAACAGAGAGCAGACCGCCGATGGCGCTCGCAAGGGCGCACAGGCAAGGGTGAAACGGTGGGGTAAGAGCCCACCGCGTTCCCGGTGACGGGGACGGCATGGCAAACCCCACCCGGAGCAAGGCCAAGCAGGGGTCAGGCGCTGCCCGCGCCGCAGGAGCTTCGGCTCGGAGAACCCCGGGTAGGCCGCTTCAGTCGGCGAGCAATCGTCGTTCGAGAGAAATGATCCGCCAGCGTGCGTCGGCCTCGGCCGGCGCATGCGGACAGAACTCGGCTTATTCGCTTCCCGACACCACGTCGCGCCCGTAGCTCAGTTGGATAGAGCGCGTGCCTCCGGAGCACGAGGTCAGAGGTTCGAATCCTCTCGGGCGCATGAGGGAACCTGAGGCCCTGCCAGTACTTACGGCAGGGCCTTTCGCACGCCCTTGCGGGCTCCGTTCGCAGTGGTCACAATAGCGGTAACAAACGGCCGCTTCCGATCGGCCTGTTACCTCCGGTGCGACGCCCTTTCCGTCGCTCCCGCGACCGCGAGGAAACGACGTGGCCCCACGAAAGCGCGAGTCCCGCATCTACACCCGCCGGCGCGGCGGGCAGCTCCGCTACTACGCCGACTTCCGCGACTTCGCCGACGTCGGCGGCAGGCAGGAGGCGCTGCGCGCCCCGCATGATCGGGTGGCGACCACCGATCCCGACATCGCCAGCGAGCTCGCGAGTCGGCGGCTGAGGGAGCTCGAGCACAAGCGCCGGAAGAAGCACATCCTGGGCATCGATCGGGAGAGCGGCCTCGCGCGGTATGCCGCCTATCACCTCCGCGAGAAGGCGCGGGCGGGCAACTTGACGGAGACCTGGCTCGAGCGTGCGCAGCGGCACCTCGAGGCGGCGGTCCACTTCTTCGGCGAGGCTCGCGACTTGCGCGACATCGACGCCCGCGAGGCACAGCGATTCGTGAGCTGGCTCGCGCAGCGGCCGAGCGGCCGCGGGATCCCGCCGTGCCCGAGCTGCGGCCGGCGCGCGAAGCCGCCGCGGTTCGAGGCGGAGGCCGAGCTGCACTGCGACGACTGCGGCGCGACTTGGCGGGTGCCCACCGCGAACAGGGGCACGCAGCGGAAGTATCTCAACAGCCTCTCCAACCTTTACCGTCGCGCCGCCGCGGAGGGGTACGTCGAGCCGGGCTTCAATCCTGTCGCCGCACTGCTCGAGAAGCCGACCGCGCGCGCCCATGAAGCGCGCTGGCTCGAGGTACACGAGGCCGCGCTGCTGCTCGAGGCCGCACAGTTCTACCGGCCGCACGAGAAGCGTGCGGCGATGCAGTACGCCTATCCGCTCGTGGCCACGTTCCTGCTCGCCGGCGGCCGCGAGTCGGAGGTGCTCGGGCTCGAGATCGAGGACATCAGCTTCGACCGCCGGACGGTGACGTTCCGGCCGAACCGCTGGCGCCGGCTCAAGACTTCCAGCTCGCGTCGCACCGTGCCGCTCTGGCCACAGCTCGAGGAGATCCTCCGGGCGTACCTGTACGGCGGCGACTCTCCGCGGGTGTCGGGGCTGCTCTTTCCATCGGTTCGGCTCGAGACCGAAGGCATGGTCACGGACCTGCGGAAGATGCTCGACGGGGTCGCGCAGCTCGCGGGTTGGAACGCCGGCGACATTCGGTCGAAAGCCTTCCGGCACACCTACTGCGCCGCGCGCCTGCAGACGCTCGACCGCGGGCACCCGGTCAGCGAGTACACGGTCGCGCGCGAGCTCGGGCACGGCGGCTTCCAACTCGTTCGGCGCGTCTACGGCCACCTCGGCGAAGTGCGGCACCGCTCGAGCGTGGTCGAGTACCGCGCGGATCAGCACCAGCACGAGCTCGGCGATCGACTGCGCAGGCTCCGCGCGGCCCGAGCGCGGGCTACGGCTGAGCGCGAATCGAGCGGCGCAGCTCGCGACGGCGAGAGCGCAGGCGCTCGAGCTTCTCGCGCTGGTCGGCGGCGAGCCGTTCGAGGACCAACCGAATGAGTCGGAGCGATCCGTCTGGTCCCAAGCGATCGATGAGCGACGGCGGCAGGCGGACGCTCGGGACCGGCTGTTCGATCTGCTGATCCACGAACGCGACGACTCGCTCGAGATCCGCGGGAGCGATCTCGGCCGAATCCACCCCGCAGCTCTGCACGATCCGGATGAGCCGCCGGTTCCGAAGCTTCCCGCTCGGCGTGTACGCCTCCGCTTTCCCGATGGCGATCGTGGCGCAGGTCGGCAGGGCGTCCTGGTGGATCCGGGGCCGCTTCACGGCGATGAGCACCCACTGTCCGCAGCGACGGTGCCTGAGCGCGCCGCGCTCACGCACCTCGAGCTTGTTGCGACAGGGCAGGACGACCAGCCCCGCAGCAGAGTAAGGAGCCGCCTGCAGGAAATCGTTGCGGAAAGGTCCCTCGCACGTCGGGCAAACCAGTTGCCCGCGTGGGCAGAGGCGTACATTTCGCGCGTCCAATCGGTTCAGGCTCCGGAAACGTTGTGTCGGGCGGCAGTCCGACATATTATAGGCTCGCACGCCGCAGACGAACCAGTGCGGCGCTAGATCGCAGTAACACGGCCAGCAGGCCCGACCTTGGGGAGCGATCCCCGGGGCGGGCCTTTTTTCGTTTCAGCAGCCTGGAGCCCACGATGCAGGCAGCACGCGAGATCAATCGCACGGAGAAGGTGACCGTGCGATTCCAGCCTCAGCAGCGGGCTGAGCTCGAGACCGCAGCCGCTCTGGAAAGCGTACGGCTGAGCAGCTTCTGCCGCCGGGTCTTGGTCGTGGCGGCGCGGCGGCGCCTGGCGGCAGCTCGTACCGATGCGAGCGGCTGCGATGACGACGAGACCTGTGCTGATGGCGAGCGCTGAGGCTCGCGCTGACGGCGCCTGGCCCGACTGCCCCCAGCTCCCCGGCCCACCGGACCCCAACCCGGTGCCGGTCGACGTGCTGCCGCCGGTGCTGCGCGCGCAGGTCGAGTCCGTGGCCGGGGCGACCCAGACCCCGCCGGACATGGGCGTCCTGCTGACGCTCGCGGTCGTCTCGGCAGCGCTCCGTGGTCGCGCGGAGGTGCTGGTGGACGCGAACCGCGGCTGGCGCGAGATGGCGGTCATCTACACAGCCGTCGTGATGCCCCCCGCCGCCCGGAAGTCCCCCGTATACGCCCACCTGACCGCCCCGCTTTACGCGTGGGAGCGGGAGGCGCTGGAGCGCACCGGGCCCGATTACCGCCGCGCGCTCGATCGCGTCGAGGTGGCCCGGGCCGCCATGACGCACGTGCGGGGCGCAGCCGCGCGCGGGAAGGGCACCGCGTCGGCCGTCGCGCACGCCCGCTC
>JBOHRE010000007.1:0-62444 GCA_050732635.1 Longimicrobiales bacterium
GCCGATGCGGGTAAGGGGCCGCGCAAGACGCCGCGCAACCGCCGCCCGCTGCACACGCCTTCGCCACTCGATGGTCTGCCGCTGCTGGATCCGTCGGCCCCGTCGGCGCCGGCGCCGACCTCTCCGCCGGCGGTTCTACCGTTGCCCGCTGCGGCCAGCGCGCGCCAACGGCGCCGTCGCGAGCTGCTCGAGATGAGCAAGATTCTGGAGCTGTCGGAGGAATACTCGCCAACGTTCTACGGCGCCGGCGGATTTACGTTCGACAGCCCGGAGGACCACGACCGGTGACCCGAGACGGCGCGCTTCAGTCTCGATCGAGCCGGGCGCCGGCTTCGGCAATGGCGCGTACCTGAGCCTCCAGCTCCGCTGAGTCGAGCGTTTCGACCGGCAATCCGATCAGCCGGTCGAGCCGCGCACCAATGGTCCGCGCGGTCTGCGCGAAGGCGGCCTCCCGGGCCTGGTCGTCGCCGCCAACGGCAGCCGGGTCGGGCACGCCCCAGTGTGCACTCGGCGGGCGTCCGGGAAACACGGGACACGATTCACGGGCATGATCGCAGACGGTGATGATCAGATCCCACTCGTCAGCCATCACGGCATCGATGCTCTTGGGGACGCTGCCGGCCGTCTTCACCCCGGCCCGTTCCAGCTCACGCAAGGCGAGCGGATTCACCCGAAGGGCGGGGTTCGAGCCTGCGCTGGCGGCAATGAAGCGGCCGCCGCCGCGCGCGTTGAGCAGCGCCTCGGCGATCTGGCTGCGCGCCGAGTTCGCGGTACACAGAAACAGGACCTTCAGCGGGCGCCACCCGCGCCCAGGCTTCCTGGCCGATGCCATTCCCCTTCTCCGATCCGTACGGTGACGGCCAGCGTCCGCAGCTGCGGCACGGCCTGCGGGGCTGCCTCGTTCATGGCAATGGGCAGCTCAAGGCGAGCAGCCGGGGCGCGTCGCCTCGCGCCGCCTCGCTCGACAGCCAGACGCGGCCGTCAGCGGCGATCTCGAGACCTTCGCCTGCGCGCTCACCGAGTGGGCTCAGGTCGATCACCTGCGGCACGGCGTCGCTGCCTGCCAACAGCGAGGACGCCTCGAACAGGTACAGTGTCCGGTAGGTACGCAACGCAATCCACGCTCCAGCGGCCGCGGCTGCGGTGACGCGGTCCCGATCATCACGGGGTCTGGGCGCGAGCTGACGGATCCACTTGAGGGTGTGGATCTGGCTCGAGTCGAGCGCCGGGAACCGATAGAGCCCCACCACGCCCTGCCGCCCCTTGGTCACGAGATAGATGCCACCGTCACTCGAGACGAACAGGGCCTCGGCGTCCTGCGGCCCGTCGGGAAAGCGCGCGTTCAGCGTCGCGGTCGGACTCACACGCGAGTCACCGATGCCAGGCTCGGCGAGCACGTACACCGTGACGTGCGAGCGGCGCTCCTCGTTGTCACCAATGTCGGCGATGAAGACGCAGGTCCCGTCAGCGCAACGCGCGCTCGCAATGTCTTCCCAGTCGACATTGCGCGCGCCGTCCAGTCTCGCGCGCGCGACGATTCGGCCTGATTCCGCGACCCCATGGAGGACAGCCGGGTTGCCCGCGTCATTGTGGGTCCAGAGCACATCGGGGTTGCGCAGTCCGCGCGCCAGGCCGCTGGTCTCGTGGAGCGCCGGGGGCAGCGCGACTGCACGCCGCACGCGGCACGTGTCCGCATAGGGCGTCCCCTGCGCGAGCACGGATGCGCGCGCGGCCACCTCGCCGGGGCGGGCGGCGGGAGCGTCGCCACAGGCGACGCAGAGCGCCAGCGCGAGGAGGCTCGTGGCGCGCCGCATCAACCGGGTGACGCAGCACCGCGGCGCAGCGGCGGCTCCTCGAGTAATGCGTGCAGGTCGAGAGCGCCGGTCCGCATCGCGATGCGCCCGTCAGCGGTGCGAGGCCACGCATCACGAGGTCGGTCCCAGTACAGCTCGATACCGTTGCCGTCCGGGTCGCGCAGGTAGAGCGCCTCGCTGACTCCGTGGTCGCTCGCGCCGTCCAGCTCGATGCCGGCACGGCCCAGTCTGCGCAATGCGTCCGCCAGCGTCCGCCGCGTAGGATAGCGGATCGCCACGTGATAGAGCCCGGTCGTTCCCGGCGGCGGCGGCCGACCGCCCCTGCTCTCCCACGTGTTCAACCCGATGTGGTGGTGGTACCCGCCGGCCGCAACGAATGCCGCCTCGGCGCCGTAGCGCTGCGTCAACTCGAAACCGAGCACGCCGCAATAAAAGGCCAGCGCCCGCTCCAGGTCGGCTACCTTGAGGTGCACATGGCCGATGCTGACATTCGCATCGATGGCCTCGACAGCCCCGGCATCGGATTCAGCGGTCATGCGTGGTCGATTCCTGTAAGCGCCGGTACAAAGTACGGCGGCTGATGCCGAGCAGGGAGGCGATGACGCGCACGTCGGCGCTCAGCAGCATCCGGCTCGGCCCACCGCGCGTTCAGCGGCGGGCGACGCGCAGGCCGAGCCGATACCGCAGGACCCCGCGATCGGCGCCCTGCCGGCCGCGGTGCCGAGTGCCACCAGCTCCGGCTCGGCCTCCGACCCGCAACAGGCCGAGTCGCCGGGATCGGTCGAGCAGACACCCGTCTCCGGCAGCACCAGCTCGACACTGCGCGCCGCCTCGAATTCGCCGGCGAGCGCCGCCGTGACCGACCGAACCTGCTCGTAGCCCGTGAGCAGAAGAAACGTGGGGGCGCGGCCATAGCTCTTCATGCCGACCACGTAGACATCCGTCTCCGGGTGCGAGAGCTCCTGGAAACCGTGCGGGTACACCGTGCCACAACTGTGGACGTTCGGATCGATCAGCGGCGCCAGGGCAACCGGGCTCTCCAGTGCATCATCCAGACGCAGCCGCAGTTCGCGCATGCCGCTCAGGTCGGGACGAAACCCCGTCGCGGCGACGATCTCGTCCACGGGGCCGATGGACGGACCACGCTCGTCGTGCACCACCAGCCCGGCATCGCTCGCGGCAACGCTGGCCGTTCGAAACCCACTGAAGAGGCGGACCTCGCCCGACCCGACCACCTTGCGCAACCGTTCCCCCAAAATCCCGCGCGCCGCCAGCTTGTCCCGCTCCGCCCCGCCGTACAGGTGATGCAAATCATCACGGCGGATCGCCCAGAGGACCGCTCCCGCACCCGTTCGACGGCGCAGCTCCGCCAGGTCGAGCAGCGCGTTGAATGCGGAATGACCGCTCCCCACCACCAGTGTGCGCCGCGCCGCATAACGGGCCCTGTCACGCCCGAGCACATCCGGGATGCCGTAACGGATCCGCGCCGCGTACTCCACCTCCCCCGCGACCGGCAACCCGTTCGCACCCAGCGGATTGGGCGACGTCCAGGTGCCCGACGCGTCGATCACCGCCCGCGCCAGGTGGCGCTCCGCAGTCCCTGCTGCGGTGCGCACGACCAACTCGAAGGGCGCGCCATCCCGGCCCGCCGTCTTCATCCGGTCGAAACCTTTGCGCGCAACCGCCACCACCTGCCGGCCCAGCCGCAGGTGCGGCGCGATCCGCGGGTGCGCCGCCAACGGCTCCAGGAAGCCGCCCACCAGCTCGCCACCCGTCGGCAGCGTGTCACCGTCCGGTGCGGTCCACTCGGTCGCCGACAGCAGCTCGCGCGAAACCGGGTCCGTCAGGTACTTCCACGGCGAAAACAGTCGGACGTGCTGCCATTCCCGAATGCTCCAACCAACCGCATCGCCCCTCTCGAACACGAGCGGCCGCTTGCCTCTGCTCACCACGTGAGCGGCCGCCACCAGCCCCACCGGACCGGCGCCGATGATCGCCACCGGAAGATCCGCCACAGCGGCCGGCCAGATTCGCTCCCCGGACATGCGCTCCATCATCGTCCCCCGGACATCGCCGGATTCACGGTGTCACCGCCTCCAGCCGCACTGGCTCCGCAACGCTACAGCAGCTGCCACCGCTCGTGTCGACGCGCTGCGCCGCCGAGCGCGCCAGCGCCTCGATCAGCCGCGTCATTGAACGCCGCGTCTCCTCCGGAAAATCCGCCAACAAGGCCGCCTCCTCCGCGAGGATCGCCCGCTCGATGCGCCCGTGGAGCGCGCGCCCCGACGCCGTCGCTTCCAGCAACACCGAGCGCCGACTCGCCGGATTCGGACGCCGCACGATGTAGCCCTTCTTCTCCAACCCGTCCGCCACGCGACTCGCCGTGCTCTTCTCCAGGTACAACTGCGCCGCCAGCTCGTTCAATGTCATGGGTCCCCGCAGAATCACCGAATCCAGCGCGTAGCATTGCGTGACCGAGATGTCGTAGCAGCAGATGCGATCGCGATCTCGGAACTGATACACGCGCACCAGCTCGGTGAGCGCGCGATGGAAGGCGACCGTCGTCCCCTCCCCGGCAGGCCGGCTCCGCATGGCAATCCTCAGGGTTCGCGCAATTGTTGTTACTGCCAACTATAATGCCGGGAGCGCACCCGGCAGTCAAGTCGGCCGGTGGTCAAGGCCTGCGTCGCCGCGCTGCGGTGGAGCGCACCTGCCGATCCGGGCGTGGGCGTGTCATCGCGATCAGTCGACCAACGCGCCGCAGGCGACGATGCTCGACATGCGTTGCGGTGACTCGTGCACGTTGATGTAGTAGTCCTCGTCGTCTTCGAGCTGCACATCGATGGTGGCGACGGCGCGATCCTGTCCGTCGGCGTCGATCTCGAGCAGCGGGTAGTCAGCTGCATCGCCGACGATCGGACCACCGCTGCCGCAGGAGCCGCGGTGGACATGCCATGGGTGTGTGGCAGCGGGCGTCGCATTCGTGACCGCCGTCGTGACGACGGTTCTGCCGAGTGATGCGATGGCCTGCGCGTTGCCGTTCACCTGGAATCCCGGATTCGAGCGAATCGTCGCGGTGAAGTCGACGATCCCTTCCTCATCATCGGCGCCACCACTGGCGCACGCGGCAGCCAGGACGAGGCAGAGCAGAACGCTTCGGCTGGACATCGTGTTCCTCCGCACATGAGTTCATGCGCCGCTGGCCGGGCGGGCAGCGGCCGTACCATGGATGCGCATCGGGCATGCCACGTGGGCGCGGGGCCCGGGGCCACATTCAGGCGATACGGCGGATGAGGCCTTCCTGTGCGACGGAAGCGACGAGGCGGCCGTCAGCGGTGTGGAAGGTACCGCGGGCGAAGCCGCGCGCACCAAAGGCGGCGGGACTCTCGACGGTGTAGAGCAGCCATTCGTCGACGCGCAAAGGCTGGTGGAACCATATCGCGTGGTCGAGCGAGGCGACCATGACGTCATCACGGCGATAGCTCAGCCCGTGCGGCTGCAACGCGGCGCCGAGCAGCCCATAGTCGGAGGCGTAGGCGAGGATTGCCTGGTGGAGCAGCAGCTCGTCGCCGACATCGCCGATTGCGCGCATCCAGAGGTGACGCAGTGGCGGTCGGGGGCCGGGGTCGAAGCCCGGATCCATGGCTTCGACGGGCCGGATGTCGAGGGGACGGTCCTGCGTGAGAATCGGCCGCGCAGCCGCCGGCAAGCGGTCGGCGAGCTCGCGCAGGATGTCGAGCTCTGGACGCAACGCCTCGGGCGCAGGGACGTCGGGCATGTCCGCCTGGTGTACGACACCGCTTTCAGCGCGATGAAACGACGCGGACATGTTGAAGATGGCACGGCCGTGTTGGATCGCGGTGACGCGGCGCGTCGTGAAGCTCCTACCATCACGGAGCCGGTCCACGAAGTAGACGACCGGAAGCGACAGATCGCCTTCGAGGATGAAGTAGCCATGCACCGAATGGGCGGCGCGATCCTCGTCGATCGTCCGGCGGGCGGCCACGAGTGACTGCGCCAGCACTTGGCCGCCGTAGATCCGCCCGCTGCCAATGTCGCGATTCGTGCCGCGATAGATGTTGTACTCGATGGGCTCCAGGTCGAGCAGTCGTACCAGATCTCTTGCCGTGTACGCACCCATGAACCGGTTGGTTGGGGGATCGGCGGGCAAGCTACCGCACGGGCAGCACAGCGGCCATGGAATCCGCAGACCGGAGGATGTGGTTCGGCGAGCAGTCTTAACGACCGGAGGTAGCGCCGGAGCGGGTCCGGCGTTCGGAGAGGGTCGGCGCCGCGGGCTCCTCCCAGTGGTCGAGGTGCTGGAGGAGGTGGTCGATCGAGAAGTAGTGCTGCCCCGGCTCGCGATCGCGCCGAAACACCACCTGCGACCAGCCGCGCATGCCGATCGGCTTGTACCAGTGGCCATACATACGGAGTCTGCGGCCGGCGATTGCGTAGATGAGAACGCGTTCGTAGCGCGAGCGGGACAGCTTACTGGGGGGGAACAGGTCGTTCCAGTCACAGAGGCGGCCGACGTCCTCGTACTCCGGTGGCCGGTCGGGAAGATCGAGCAGCGATGGTGCACGGCCGCGCATGATCGAGCCGATCAAGCGGAATGTAAACGGATCGGAGAGACGCCGGATCGATGACCAGAAGACGCGCGTGATGCGCCCACCGATCGTGCGCAGGCTCAGCTCATCGCCGGTCGTGGTGCGCCAGAGCCGGCTGTCGATGTCGACCTGAAACGGATTCGACGGATAGCAGTCGAACCGCGCGAGCCAGCCCTTGCGCGACGTATGCGGCATCGGCTGATAGCCCTCGATGACCGGTACGTCGTGTATCGCCAGCTCCTTCAGCTCGAACGATCGCCAGGTCATCACGTCACGGACGATGCCAGTGATGAGCGTGCCGGTCGCAATCATGAGCGCAGCGCTGGGCGTGAAGTCGACCGTGACCTCGATGCGGTCGCCCCGTGGCCGCACGCCAACACCGGTCGAGCGACGATTGGTAGCGAGCAACATGACGGGAACGGGCAGGATGTAGGCGAGCAGCCGCGCGAGCTTCTTGACCGTGCGACGCCGCCCCTGCTGCGCGGGCGCCAGGTCGAACGAGATGTTGTAATGCGTGCTGAATCCGACGAGTCGCGCCTTCCGGCCAGTACGTCGTTCCCAGGCATCGAGCTCGGCTCGCACATAACGCAGGCTCTCCCACAGCGAACGTCCAGCGCGGGCCGCACAGCCTCGCTCCAGTTCGATGACTGGCGTCGCGATCTCGATGACGCCCGTATCGAAGTAAACGACGCCGGCGGTCGGCAGGTGATAGGAGGTCCCGGTTCGGTGCATCAGCGGGCCCCTGATGAATCCCCGGGGATCGCCGAACGTCTCTTCCGGCCTGACCTGCTCATCATCGATGAACAAAGCGAACTCGGCTTCCATGCCGATGGCCGCCAGTTGCAGTTCGCTCGGACGGCCACGCCGCCCGTCACCGGCTTTGCCGGCGCTCGTCTTTTTAACAGGCTTCTTCATCATGACCCCGGGGGGTCAGTCGTGCATAACCGACGTCGACGTGCAGATGATCGTCGGCAAATCCCTTCTCATGGCCATACGGCCGAATCCAGATAGCAGGCGAGACTCGTGCCGCGACCTTCGCGAAGCGCTCGATGCTGTCCTGCGTATCCAGGTAGTCGCCGCCGATGCGATAGATGTTCGCTGCGGTACCCCAGCAGTGCGGCGAGGCGTAATCGACGAGCGCGTGCGACGGGCTGCGGTATCCGCCGTTCGCGGCGATCCAAACGAGGGTGCCCACGGCCTGCCGCAGCAGCTCGAGCTGCGCGGCAAGGAGCGTGACAGCGCACGGCACATACCGCGGGAATTGCCGCAGAGCAGGCGCCTCTCGAACATCCACGCCCATGAACTCATGGAGCGTGAAATGCTCGGCGACCGGGGTGTTGCACGCGGTTTCCCAGGAACCCACCTCATAGAAGTAGCGCGGCAGGCGATGCCGGCAGCCAGCCCGATCAGCAAGCGTCGCCGCCGGCCGCAGCGCCGCCCGGCGCGGGTCGTCGAGCTCGTAGGCATCGATCAGCGGCAGTGGTAGCAGCCCGTTCTGGCTCATGGCTGGGATTCGTCGTCTGAGACGTACTCGTAGACGAGACGCGAAATCGTGGCAATCGTGTCCTTGCGTCCGGCCGTTTCGGCACTCCACTCGGTGAGAACGACGAGGACGTACGGCTCACGGTCAGGAAGGAATACGATCCCGGCATCGTGAGCGACGGTCGAGATCTCGCCGGTCTTGTGGGCGACACGCGCGTCGATCGGCAAACCGGCGGGGATGCCGCTGCGGAATTCCTGCGCATGTAGGATGTCGAGCATTTCGCCGCGCAGCTCCTCCGAGAAGTGCTCCTCATCCTGGAGTATGCGCAGCGCACTCAGCAGGCCGTTCGCGGTGACCCGGTTGTTGATGTCGCGCTCCCATGCGGCCATATCTTCGACGCCGCGACGCAATTCGATGCCCGCGAGCTCGAACCGATCGAGCGTTTGTTGAATCTGTTCGAGCCCGAGGATGTCGATCAGCAGGTTGGTCGCGAGATTGCTGCTGGTCACGATCATGTGGCGGGCGAGCTCTCGGACCTGCATGGTGCGACCGACGGCGGCCTGCACCTCCTCGTTCGAGTCGCGCGCGCGCTCGACCCGGTAGGGCCGGCCATCAGCCACGCTCAGGAACCGGTTGCGCACATGGACGCGCGCATGCAGGTGCATCCGGCCCTGCTCGATCGCGTCGAACGCGCCGAGCAGGACGGGTACTTTGATCGTGCTCGCGGCGTGAAACCAGCGGTCGCCATGATGGGCCCAATCCTGCTGGCGGCGGTAATCGAAGAAGGCGACTGCGATCTCAACGGCACCGGCAGCCTCGCCAATTTCGTCGACTCGACCGTGCAAGCTCTGTGCGGCGCTCAAGCGGGATTCGCCATAAGGGGTGGGATCGTCGTGCCGCCAGGCTGTGCAAGGGATGTTCCTGACGGGCGAGCCAGCCGGCCTCGCGCGTGCCGGCGACTTCGACGATAATGCACCGGTGAACGGAGCTTCCGCGCTGCGGCCCCGCGCGCTCGGCCCGGGTGCGCGGGTCGCACTCGTTGCACCGGCCGGACCACTCGATCCATCGCGCATCGAGCGGTCCGCCGATCGCTGTCGCAGCCTGCGCCTCGAACCGGTGATCTTTCCCTCCGCGGCAGCGCGTCACCGTTACCTCGCCGGAACCGATGCCCAGCGACTGGCTGACCTGCAAGCCGCGTTCGATGACCCGGCCATCGACGCTGTCTGGGCGCTGCGCGGCGGCTACGGGACGACGCGACTCCTCCAACGCCTGGATCTCGGCCGCCAGCTGCGCGCGCCGATTCCATTCATCGGCTTCAGCGACAACACGGCACTGCACGTTCGGCATGCAGCACTGAATGTGGTTTCGTTCCACGGCCCGCATCCGGGCGGGGACTTCCCGCCGGAAACGGAGCGGGCGTTTCGTCGAGCCCTGTTCTCGGCCGAACCGGCCGGCGTCCTGGCCCCGCGCGCCGTAGACCCGCGACCTCGTACGCTGGTCAGCGGCAGTGCCGAGGCACCGCTGGTCGGTGGCAACCTGTCGATGCTGGCCACCCTATGCGGCACTCGCGACTCGCCGAGCGCAAGCGGGCGCATCCTGTTCCTGGAGGAGGTCGGTGAGCCGGCCTACCGAGTGGATCGGCTGCTGGTTCAGCTGGAGCGCGCGGGCGTGGTGGACGGTGTCGCGGGGCTGGCGTTCGGCCGGTTCACGGACCCTCCCGCCGATGACGAACACTCCGTGGGGGACGTGGTCCTGGAGTTCGCGGAGCGGATCGGCGTGCCGGCTGTGGCCGATCTGCCATTCGGCCACATCGAGCACAATTGCACGCTGCCGGTCGGCGGGGCTGCGCTGCTCGACGCCGATGCCGCCTCCCTCGCGCTCACCGAGCCGGCGGTGGCGAGACGCTGAGCGTTGCAGCTTGCCCGGCACCGTGCTCGGCGCCGCCGGGCGACTGTCATCCGGGCGCCGCTTCCGCGGGTCTTTTGAGCCGGTCCGCCGATGCCGCGATCGCCACGGCGTCGCTTCAGCCCCTTCCCAGGGCCTTGACCCTCACGTTACGTCAGCCACTACTGTAGCCCGGCGGCACCGCGAAACGCGTCAGCGAGGTAGGCACGGTGGCAGAGCTGTGGCAGGTGAGCGACGTCGCGCGGGTCGCGCATGTGACGGTGCGGACGCTTCATCATTACGAGGCGATCGGATTGCTGCGGCCCGGGGCGCGGAGCCCGGCAGGTTACCGGCTCTACTCGCAGGCCGACCTCGAGCGGCTGCATCAGATCCTGTTGTTGCGGGAGCTCGGGTTCGGCCTCGAGGCAATCGGGCGGCTCCTGGATGAGCCGGCCATCGACCGCGCAGCTGCGCTGCGGGCACAGCGGGAGTCACTGCTCGCGAAGCTGAAGCAGACGGAGGCGGTGATCCGCGCCGTCGATCGGATGATCGAAGCGATTGAAACGGGGGGAGAAATGGATCATACGGAGATGTTCGAGGGCTTGGGGCAGGCCGATCACGCCGAGCATGCGGAGGAAGCGAGGGAGCGCTGGGGGCAGACGGACGCCTACAAGGAGTCCATGCGGCGTGCCCGGCGCTATTCCAAGGATGAGTGGGCGACGATCGGGCAGCAGCGCGAGGCGTTGGAGGCAGATCTGGCGGCGTTGCTCGCGGCAGGCGGCGATCCCGAGGCGGCGCCGGCGATGGAACTCGCCGAAGGGCTGCGCCTGCACATCGACCAGTGGTTCTATCCCTGTAGCTACCGCATGCACGCCTGCCTGGCCGACATGTACGAGGCGGATGCGCGCTTCACGGCTCATTACGAGACGCGCGCGGTCGGCCTGGCCGGGTTCGTCGCGGCCGCCATCCGCGCCAACGCGATGCGCGCGTGGGACGAGGGAAAGACGTAGGCCAGCAATCCCCTGACACGCGCTCTAGCTCGAGGCGCGTCTAGCTGACACGCCGAACGCTGAACCGGTGCGTCACCCACACGACTAGGAGGCATCATGTCGCATTGCAGCGCTCGCTCTTCCTGGCTCCTCGCCGTGACCATTCAGCTGGCGTTCGTGGCGCCGCCACAGCCACTCGCCGGCCAGGAGCGTTCTCTCGGCGAGCGGCTACGCGAAGCGGAGCAGGCGCTCGCCACGCATCAGGACACATCCGGCGTCGTAGGGCTGAGCGCCGCCATCGCCGTGGACGGGCGGCTGGTTTGGAGCGGTGGGTTCGGCTACGCCAACCTCCAGCACCGGGTCGAAGCGGGATCTCAGATGGTCAGCCGCGTCGGTTCCGTGTCGAAACCGATCGCTGGCGCGGCGGCCATGGCGCTGTGGGATCAGGGAAGGCTCGACCTCGACGTGCCCATTTCCACCTACCTGCCCGATTACCCGGCCGCCAACGCGCGCATCACGACGCGTCAGCTCATGAGCCACACCGCCGGCGTGCGTCACTACATGGGCGACGAGTTCATGAGCAATCGTCGCTACAACGATGTCTTTGCGCCCATGGAGATATTCGCCGCCGACACGCTTCTCTTCGAGCCCGGTTCGGAGTACAGCTACTCCACCTATGGCTGGACGGTCGTCAGCGCAGTAACCGACGCCGCCGACCAGCGCGACTGGATCGCCATTCTCGACGACGAGGTGATCGAACCGCTCGGCCTGACCACGCTGCAGCCCGAATGGCAGGACTCAGTGATCCCGCACCTGGCCTCCTACTACGTGCGCGACGACGAAACCGGAACGGTGACGAACGCGAAGGAGGTGAACAACTCCAACAAATGGGCGGGCGGCGGCCTGGTATCGACCGCCGCGGACATCGTGAAGTTCGCCCTCGGCGTCGCTGACGGCTCCATCCTGTCAGATCGCGCACGGGCCGAGATGTGGCGCAGGCAGACACCGGCCGACGAACCGTCCTACGGCCTGGGTTGGAACGTGAGCGAGATCGACGGCCGCCGTGTCGTGAGCCACAGCGGCGGCTCCATGGGCGCCACGGCGATGCTCGTCCTCCTGCCGGATGATGGGGTCGCCGTCGCGGTTCTGGGCAACACCGGCGGCGTTGGCCATGCGGCAATCGCCAGGAGAGTCGCGCGGTTGTTTCTCGACTAGCCGGTTGCTGAGCACACCGGCGCCGAGCTGAGCGCGGTGGCCATGCTGAGGGCCGGGCTGCCCTCAACCGCTCAGGCCGTCACGAGGCCGCCCGGCTTCCCTCCTCGCGACGCCTGCGCAGCAGCGCGCACGAATGGCGACACGGCCGCGCCGAAACGAAACCACGACGCACGGCGCCCGCTCTCTGCGCCACGCATGAGCCTGGGCGCGTCAGTCGTCCAGGGCCAACCTCAGCTCCTCTCGGACCCAGGCATCGGATTCTACAGCGAGTTGGTCCGACAACGCCGCGCGGGCCTCTGCAGAAGCGATTCTGCCGAGCGCCCAGGCGGCATGCCCGCGCACCAACGGTTCGCGGTCCGAGAGCGCCGCTGCCAGGGCCGGTGCGGCCTCGGGCGAGCCCCAGTTGCCGAGCGCAACCGCGACATTGCGGAGGAAACCGGCGCGCCCCGCGCGCCGCAACGCCGAGCCGCGCGAGAACGCGTCCCACGACGTCTCATCCATGCCCATGAGCGCGATCAGCGAGGGCGACGTCGTGCCGGGATGCGACGCGTGCGCACTCGACCCTTGCGTGCCCCGCGGCGCTGCGCCGGCGCGGCGCGCGGCGTACGCGGGCTCTGCTGCGATCTGCACGAACTTCGGACCATTGAACGGACACACCTCCTGACAGATGTCGCAGCCGAAGATGCGGTTGCCGATGAGCGGGCGCAGCTCACGCGGGATGGCGCCGCCGTGCTCGATCGTGAGGTACGAGATGCAGCGCGTCGCGTCGATCACCGGCGCGCCGTCGGCGTCCCGGTCGAGCAGGGCGCCGGTCGGGCACGCGTCGATGCAGCGCGTGCAGGTGCCGCAGTGATCGGCGCCGAACGGCTCATCGTAGTCCAGCTCCAGCTCGACCAGCAGCACGCCCAGGAAGAAGTACGAGCCGCGCCTCGGGTGGATGAGCATGGTGTTCCTGCCGAACCAGCCGAGCCCTGCGCGCTGCGCGAGCTCGCGCTCGAGCACCGGCCCGGTGTCGATGTAGGCGCGCGCCAGCGGCAGCTCGTGACCGATCTCGCCCTCGAGCCACCGCAACAGCTCGAGCAGCTTCTGCCTGATGACCTTGTGGTAGTCCCGGCCGCGCGCGTAGCGCGCGATGATGCCGCGACCGCCCTCGCCCCCGCCCTCGCCCCCAGCGTAGTAGTTGTGCGCGACGACGATCGCGCTGCGCAGTCCGGGCCAGGCGGCCGTCGGCCGGAGGCGGCGCTGGACGGCATCAGCGCGGGCCAGGTAGCCCATGTCGCCATGCCGGCCACCAGCGAGCCATCGCTGATAGAACGCTGCGTGGTCGCTGTCGCGCAGCGGCGTGATGCCGACGAGGTCGAAGCCGATCGCGGTTACGTGGCGGCGCAGCGCGCTGCTCAGGTCGAGAGAGCTCCGCATGAGGCGCTCGTACCCGGCAGAGGCGACGCGGATTCGACCCGGGCCCTCACCCCTTTTCGTAGGTGCCGACGAGCTCGGCATACGCCAGAACGTGTCCATCGAGCGCGGGCTCGAGCTCGGACTTCGTGGGAGCGGCGAGGGCGGCCAACGTCGTGTCCAGTGCGTAGAGCTTGAAGAAGTAGCGGTGCCGGCCGACGGGCGGACAGGGTCCGCCCCAACCCTTGCGGTCCCAGTCGTTCAGGCCCTGGCGGGCTCCTGCCGGCAGGCCGCGCCGGCTCGCGTCCTCAACGACGCCGTCGGCGTCGGCTGGCAGGTCGACCACGACCCAGTGCACCCAGGTTCGCTTCGGAGCGCGCGGATCGGGCGCGTCGGGGTCATCCACGATCAGCGCGAAGCTTCTCGTGCCGTCCGGCGCACCACTCCACGCGAGCGGCGGCGAGCTGTCCTCGCCCTCGCAGGTGTGCTTCTGCGGAATCGAGCCGGAGGGCTCGAACGCGGACGATGAGATACGCAGCGCCATCGGATCAGGCTCGGCCGAACTGCTTGCGCAGCTCCTGCTTGGCGCTCTCGAGCACACGCCGCTGTCCTGCGTCGAGATTCGCGCCGCTTCGGTTGATATAGAAGCTGAGCATCGACATCGCGGACTGGAACGGCGAGCTCTTCCTGCGCTTGCTACGCTCTGCGGAGCGCTTCAGCGATGCCGCGATGCGACGCGGATCCTTCCAGGTAAATACGCGCGGATCGAGGTCGAGCGCATTGCTGCGCGCCGTCACCTTGCCGGACCATTTGCGAGCCGCCGGCCGGCGCGTTTGCCGGCCGGCGGTGCCACGCATTTGCGACTTCTTCTCGGCCACGGTACTCGATTGCCAGAGTCGTTCAGCGCGAGCGATTACCGGGCCGGACCAGCTTGAAGACCTTGCCCGTCTGACCGCTCGGACCCGTCATGCGTGTGCCGCCGACGTAGACGTCGCCCTCCTGATCCTGGCCGAAGCCCAAGACGAAGTGTCCAAAGCGGTGATCGTCGCTACTCAGCACCTTCAGCTCCTGGATCCGCCACAGGCCGCGGCTGCTTGGTGTGGCGGCGAGAAGCGTGCCGTCCGGCTGGCCGAACTGCCGGCTCCAGTCGCCGAAGATGTAGCGGCCGCGCAGGTGCGGCAGGGTGCTGCCGCGAGCGACGACGCCGCCCACAACGCTGAGACCCAAACCGCCAATGGGATTGCGCGCGTTCGGGTACTCGATCACCGGGTCGACGAGCGGGTCGCCCTCGCGGATACCGGACTCCACCACGTCCGGGCAGTCGGCCGGTGAGACCGTGTTGTCCTCCGCATCGAAGCAGTGTGCGCCCTCCTTCACGTTCCAGCCGTAGTTGCCGCCATTCTCGACCAGGTGCACCTCCTCGTAGAGACCCTGCCCTGCATCGCCCACGAGCAGGTCGCCGGTCGCCATGTCGAAGGAGAAGCGATACGGATTGCGGAAGCCGTAGGCGAAGATCTCGTCGCAACCGTCAGCGCAGCCGGCCTCCGCCGTGAACGGGTTGTCGGCTGGGATCGCGTAGGGCGAGCCGCCGTCGATGTCGAGGCGCAGGATGTTGCCGAGCAGGTTCTGCTGGATGTCCTGGCCGTTGCCGCCTTCGTTGTCCTCGTACCAATCGTCCACGTGGCCCAGTCCGACGTCGTTCGCGCCGCCGCCATCACCGAGAGAGATGTAGAGGAAGCCGTCCTGACCGAACGCCAGCGTCCCGCCATTGTGGTTGAACTGCGGCTGATCGACCTCGAGGAAGATCCGCTCCGAGCCGGGGTCGGCACGGTTCGGATCGGCGGACACGCTGTACTCCGCAAACGTCGCGGTGTGGTCGTAACCAGCCGGCGCGCCCGCGCGCAGCGGCGCGCTGTAATACACGAAGAAGCGGCCATTCGCCGCGTACTCCGGGTGGAACGCCAGCCCGAGCAGTCCGCGTTCATCGAAATTCGGCTGCAGAGCGACCATGCGGCTGCGCACGTCGAGGAACGGCTCGTCCAGCAGCATGCCAGCCGCAACGACACGGATCAGCCCGACCTGGTCGACGATGAATAGGCGGCCGCTGCCGTCCGGCGGAGCGACGCTGGTCACCGGCGACGTGAGACCCTCGGCAACGAGCTCGAGCGCGACCGGTAAGGTGCCGGTCATGGGGCTCGACGGCTGGTGTGCGAACGAGGGCTCGGCAGGTGTAACGCGAGCAGCGTCGTCGACGCAGCCAGAGAGGATGATGCCGACCGCAACGAGTCCGAACGGCACTCGTATACCCATGGGACCTCCTGTGTTGGAAGCACGGGCAGCCGGCGGCCGCGGGGTCGCGAGAAGCATACCGACGCGGTACGGTTGCGCGCTGCGCTATCGCGTGTCGGACGCGGTCCACCCCGCGCCCGCGCGCATCGCCCCCGTGCATGCTGCACTCGACCCACCGCGTCAAGAGGGCTTGCAGGCGGGCCGGCTGCCGCACATGATCGTGGCCGCCGTGTGACGCCCGACCTGAACGCCAGAACAGCGATGAGCCGCACCATCCGCGTCGCGCATTCCCCGGACTCCGACGACGCGTTCATGTTTTACGCGTTGGCCGAAGGCAAGATCGACACCGGGGATCTGGAGTTCGCGCATCAGCTCGAGGATATCGAGACGTTGAATCGGCGTGCGCTTGCCGGTGAGCTGGAGGTGACTGCGGCATCGATCCACGCGTACGCGTATCTCACGCAGCGCTATCTCCTGCTGCCGCACGGTGCGTCGATGGGCGAGGGGTACGGTCCGCGTGTGGTGGCGCGCAAGCGGCTGCATCCGGAGGAGCTGGCGGGGCTCACGGTGGCGGTTCCGGGTGAGCTGACCTCAGCGTTTCTGGCGCTGCTGTTGTACGAGCCGGAAGTCGAGACGGAGGTGGTGCCGTTCGCCGAGATCATCGACTACGTGGCCGCCGGCGAGGCGGACGCGGGCGTGCTGATTCACGAGGGACAGCTCACGTACGGAGAGCATGGTCTGCACAGGGTGCTGGACCTCGGCGAATGGTGGGCCGAGCAGACGGGCGGGCTGCCGCTGCCGCTGGGCGGCAACCTGGTCCGGCGCGACCTCGGCGCGGAGCTGATCGGCGAGGTTTCGCGGCTGCTGCGGGCATCGATCGCGTATGGGTTGGAGCACCGACCGGCGGCGCTCGCGCACGCGGCGGCGTACGGACGCGGCTTGGATGCCGTGCAGACCGACGAATTCGTGGGCATGTACGTCAACCGGCGGACGTTGGATTACGGTGACGACGGGCGACGCGCGGTGCAGCTGTTTCTCGACCGCGGTCATGATGCGGGGATCATTCCGCACCGCGTGACGGTGGAGTTCGCGGATTGAGCTGCGGTGCGACGTCGCCCCCGTAGGTCCGACCCTTCCAGGTCACGCGTTCGCCGAGCAGCGCGCTGCGCGCCAGCAGCGTGGCGGTGATGGCGGCACCGAGCGGGTAGAGCAGAGCGTAGCCGAAGCCGATATCCATGAGTCCGGCGACCGTCGCCCAGAAGACGAGGGAGACGGCGGTCGCGGCGGCGGCCCAGGCGAGGAAGGTCGAGCTGAGGTTGACGGCGAACGCCAGCGCGAGCACGAGGGGCGGTAGCACCCAGAACAGCAACAGCAGAGCGGCGAGCAACCAGGGTGTGACGGGCCGCAGCCATGCCGGCACAGAAGCGCGGCTGCCGAGCGCGAGGTTCTTCGACCAACCGCCGACGATCTCGCGGAACGAGCGGTACATCCGGGTGGACAGAACATCCTCGCCGTGCACTAGAAAGATGCGTCGCCGTGCGGCGACGAACTCCTGTGCCAGGCGCAGGTCCTCGACGATTTCGTGCCGCACGTGCTGATGTCCGCCAACCGCCTCATAGGCGGACCGCCGGACGAGCAGAAACTGGCCGTTGGCGACGACGTCGCCCGGGTTCTTCGTGCGGTTGACGCGGCGAGCGTCGCTGAAGCGTGCGGCGATCAGCGTCAGGACATGCGGCATGATGACGCGCTCCCAGAAGCTGCCGAGGATCTGGCGGGGCAGCACGGTGACGAGGTCGACCTGTTCGCGGAGCAGCGTCGCGACCGCGTGGCCGAGCAGTGCGGGGTCGTGGCGCGTGTCCGCATCCGTGAAGAGCAGGAGTTCACCTCTGGCGCGCAGGTAACCCTGCCAACACGCCCAGGGCTTGCCGACCCAGCCGCGGGGCAGCGGTTCGCCATCGAGCACCTCGAGGTCACCGGCGCTGCGCTGCGCCAGCGCGTGCGCGACGTCACCGGTGCCATCGGTGCTGCGATCATCGACGATGATCACGTCGCGCCGCAGGTAGCGGGAGTTCAGCAGCGAGGCAACGCACGCACCGAGATTCGGCACCTCGTTGCGGGCCGGCACGATGATGGTGACGTGCGGTGGCAGATCCTCGTCCCGCGGCGGGTATTCGTCGATGCGGGGCTGACGGCGCAGCAACAGGGGCAGCAGCAGCAGGGCGCCGATCCAGGGGGCTGTCAGTAGCAGGGCGATCATATGTGCCGGCAAGGTGGCCCTGCCGACGGTCGGGATGCCAGCCCAGGGGCCGAGCACGCCCTGCGCCCGCCGACTGGCAGGAACGGCTGCCGGCATCTACGCTGTGGCCCATGGATTTTCAGCAGTGGCGCTCGGAGTTTCCGATCCTGGAGCGTGTCAACTATCTGAACTCGTGCTCGCTGGGCGCGCTTTCCCGGCGTGCGCTGGAGCGGATCGAAGGCTTCCACCAGGAATGGCACAGCTTCGGTGCCTCGGCCTGGTACGAGACGTGGCTCGGCCGACTCGAGGAGCTGCGGCGGCGAGTGGGCCGTCTGATCAGCGCGACTGCCGGTGAGGTCGCCCTCGCGCCGTCGACCTCCGTGGCCCTCTCCGCCGTGGCCTCCGCGCTGGACTACCGGAGCCGGCCTCGCATCCTCGTCGCCGAGCTCGACTTTCCTACGATCGCCTACGTGTGGCGCGCCCGGCCCGACGTCGAGCTCGTTGTCGTCCCGAGTGACGACGGCGTCACGATCGAGCTCGAGCGCTGGGCGGAAGCGGCCGATCAACGGACGGCCGCGATCGCGACGAGCCATGTCTTCTTTGCCACGGGCGCGATCCAGGATGTGCGGGCGATCGCCGAGATCGCGCACGGCCGTGGCGCACTGTGCATCATCGACGGCTACCACGGCGCGGGCCAGATTCCGGTCGACGTCGGGGCCAGCGGCTGCGATGTCTACACGGCTGGCCCGCTGAAGTGGCTGCTGGGTGGACCCGGCCTGGCGTACCTCTACGTGCGCCGCGCGCTGGCGGAACGTGTGCAGCCCACGGTCGCCGGCTGGTTCGGCGCGCGTGATCAGTTCGCATTCGACCTGCGCAGCTTCGAGCCGAAGCAGGGCGCGCTCCGTTTCGAGATGGGCACGCCCGCCCTGCCGACCGTCCACGCCGCGCTCGGTGCGATGGACATCATCGAGGAGATCGGCATTCCCGCGATCCGCGAGCGCAATCTGCAGCTGACCGAGACCTTGATCGGCCGTGCCGCGAAGGCCGGCATGCGTCTGCGCCTCGCCGCTGAACCGGCCGCGCGCTCGGCCATCGTCATGGTGGCCCGCGCCGATCCGGCGGCGGACGTGGCTCGACTCGCGAAACGCCGCATCATCGTCGACTCGCGGCCGGGCTACGTCCGCATCTCGCCTCACTTCTACAACAGCGAGGACGAGGTCGTAGGTGTGATCGATGCACTGGCCGCTTCGCCATGAGCGAGGCGCCGGGAATCCGCATCCGCGATGCTCAGGCGGCCGTGGACGCCTGGGTCTCGAGTTTTCGCGACGGTTACTGGCCGCCGCTTTCCAATCTGGCGAGGCTGGTGGAGGAAGTGGGCGAGCTGGCCCGGCTCCTGAATCACCGCTATGGCCACAAGACCAAGAAGCCGGATGAGGCCGAACAGGATCTCGCACTCGAACTCGCGGATATTCTGTTCGTGTTGGTGGCGCTGGCCAACGAGCAGCGCGTCGACCTGGAGGAGGCATTCGGCCGCGTGCTGGAGAAGTATCGGATCCGCGACGCCGATCGTTGGCGCCGAACGTAGGTTTTTCGGCCGCCGCGCCCGCGCCGCCCCCGAGAAACGAGCCGCCCTCCCGCCCTCAGAGACGGGAGGGCAACGCGAGCGGCTCCCTACCCGAGCCCCACCACGCCGCTGCCGCTCAGAATATGAACGAGAGGATGATCACCACGAGCGCGATGACCAACACGATCCATGCAGCGGAGCGCAGCGCCGTGATCACTCCCCCGAAGCCGAGGAGCGCCAGCACGACCAGGATGATACCGATCAGCAGAAGGACATCCATGGGTCAATCCCTCCTGACGGTTTGCGGGCCGTCCCTCGCCCGGTTGCGGCCCGGCCAGCGCATAATCCGGACCAGCCAGCCTCGGGCTGAGGGCGGGGCCGGGGCTGGGCCACAGCCGCGGTTCGGCTGGATCACGGCGTGAGCACGATCTTGCCGAAGTGCTCGCCGGACTCCAGCCGCTCATGGGCCGCGCGGGCATGCTCGAGGGGAAGGACGCGGTCGATGACCGGGTGCAGGCGACCGCTGAAGACGAGGCGCATGACGGCCTCGAACTCCATCTGATTCGACATGGTCGTGCCGATCACCTCGATCTGCTTCCAGAACACGACGCGGATGTCCATGGCCGCGTCCGGCCCGGTCGTCGCGCCATAGATCACCAGGCGACCGCGGCGCGCCAGCGCACGGATGTTCTGCTGCCACACTGCCTGGCCGACCGAATCGAAGATCAGATCCACGCCGCGCTTGTCCGTGTCACGCCACAGCTCCTTCGAATAGTCGACTTCGTTGCG
Source organism: Longimicrobiales bacterium (assembly GCA_050732635.1). Classification (GTDB taxonomy): domain Bacteria; phylum Gemmatimonadota; class Gemmatimonadetes; order Longimicrobiales; family RSA9; genus JBOHRE01. Next base: position 20,269 of record JBOHRE010000007.1, read on the forward strand.
GTCATAGACGACGTCGGCACCAAGCGTCCGTACCCGCTCGACGTGCTCTGTGGTGGTCACGGCGAAAACCGTGGCGCCGGCGAGACGCGCGACTTGGACTGCGGCGGTTGCCACTCCGCCCGACGCACCGGTGATCAGCACCGACTCACCGGCTCGCAGCCTGCCCCGCGTGATCAGTCCGCGCCAAGCGGTGAGGAACCCGAGCGGTGCGGCCGCCGCCTCGACCCAGTCGAACGCGTCGGGCAGCCGGTACAGGTTACGCGCAGGCGCGACGACATACTCGGCAAAGCCGCCCTGCGTGTGCTCGCCCAGGATGCGAAAGCGGGTGCAGAGCGGGTGATCGCCGCGGCGACACCACTCACATACGCCGCACCAGAGTGACGGGTTGATCACGATGCGAGTGCCGGCAGCGAGTCCGTCGGTGCCGGGCCCCAGCTCGGCAACGACGCCGGCGACGTCCGAGCCGCCGATATGCGGCATCACGGTCTCGATCGGTAGGCCGCGGCGCACCCACAGGTCGAGGTGGTTCAGCCCCGCGGCGCGCACCTCGACAAGCGCTTCACCAGCTCCAGGCCGGGGCCGCTCGACGTCCTCGACGCGGACCACCTCAGGGCCGCCGTGCTCATGGAAGATCGCTGCTCTCACCACCCGCTCCTGGCCGTCGGTCGGGCTGCTCGCCGCCGCAAGCATAATCCGCCGCGGCAGGGGCAGCCACCGTCAATTGCGTCTTCGTCCGGAACTTGCGACTCTGAGGACGTTATGGTTGGCGACAACGGCCGCGCGAGCAACGCGCATGACGAGATCGACACTGCGGAGCTGCTCCGTCGCCTCGAGCAGGCGAGCGAGCCGGCCGAAACCGAAGCAGTCGAGGAGCTCGACCTCGTGCGCCAGCTGCAGCTCGACCCTGCGGCCGACCCCGAGGCCGGCAAGGACAGCACGCTCGGCGGCTACATCGAGAAGCACGACCGGCCCCCCGCGTTCCTCGGCATTGACGAGCAACCGTACACGGTCGGTCTCGGTGTCGAGCCGGGCGACGGCGCCGATCCGCCGTTCATAGGCTTTCTGATGTTCGTCCGCTGGGCCGCGTCCGGCGCCGGCATCATGGGCCACGTGGAATCCGACGATCTGTCCCGCGGCGCCACCGAAGACGAGGCGCGCGGCCGCCTGCTCGACCTGTCGTTGTACGAGGTCAAGGCCGCGCTCGACGCGGCGGTCGAGCGCCAGCAGGGAGAGCTTTACGGGAACGCTGCGGACATCGAGAGTCCACCGGAGTCGACCAGTGAGGACGAAGCCGATGGTTCGTGAGGGATTGCTCCTGCTCAGCGAGAGCAGGCTCGCGCGCCGGCTGGCGTCGGACGTACCGTTCGCTCGTGGCATTGCGCGCCGTTTCGTGGCGGGCGAAACACTCGATGATGCCGCTGCCGCCGCGCGCCACCTGAACGACGGCGGCATGACGGTTTCGCTCGACTACCTGGGCGAAGCCGTCACGAGCAGGGCGGAGGCCGAACAGGCACGCGCCCTGATTCTCGCCTCAGTCGATCGCATTGCGGCCGACGGGTTGGATGCGAACGTGTCCGTCAAGCTGACACAGCTCGGTCAGGACATCGACGAGGCGTTTCTTCGTGACAACACGAGGCGGATCCTCGATCGTGCCGGCGAACACGACCTGTTCGTGCGCTTCGATATGGAGGGCAGCCCCTACACGCAGCGAACCCTGGAGTTCTTCGAGAGCCTGTGGGCGGAAGGACGGCGCAACTGTGGCGTGGTTCTGCAGTCCTACCTGTACCGCACGGAGCAGGATGTGCGGCGGATGAACCAGATCGGCGCGCGGGTTCGGCTGTGCAAGGGCGCCTATAGCGAGCCTCCTGAGATCGCGTTCCCCGACAAGGCCGATGTCGATGCGAACTTCGTGCAGCTGATGCGAGCGCTGCTCGCGGAAGGCAACTATCCGGGAATTGCGACGCACGACGAGGCGATGATTCGTGCCACCAAGCAGTTTGCCAATGAGCAGGGGATCGGTCTTGACCGATTGGAGTTCCAGATGCTGTTCGGTGTGCGACGGGATCTGCAACGCGAGCTCGTTCGGGAAGGCTATAACCTTCGGATCTACGTGCCGTTCGGCGAAGCCTGGTACCCGTACTTCATGCGCCGCATGGCCGAACGTCCGGCGAATCTCGTCTTCATCGTCGGCAGCGTGTTGCGCGAATCGCCATTCGGCGTCGTCATGCCGAGCCGCAACGGGCGGTAGCAGATGCTCACGAACACGGCATCGACAGGCAGTCGGTTTCTGCGGGTTACCGAGATCTTCCACTCGATCCAGGGCGAGAGCACATGGGCCGGGCTGCCCTGCACATTCGTACGCCTGACCGGCTGCCCGCTGCGCTGCGTCTGGTGCGACACCGAGTATGCGTTCCACGGCGGTGAGCGCAGATCGTTGGCAACGATCGTCGCCCGCGTACACGAGATCGGCACGCCGCTGGTCGAGATCACGGGCGGCGAGCCGCTCGTGCAACGGCCTGTATTCGAGCTCGCGCGACAACTTTGTGCTGACGGCTTCACCGTGCTGGTCGAGACGTCCGGCGCGGTCGACGTCGGACCGCTCGATGCGCGGGTGCACAAGATCATGGATCTCAAGTGCCCGGGCTCGGGGGAGGTGGAGCGTAATCTCTGGTCGAACCTCGACCGGCTGACCGAACGCGACGAGGTGAAATTCGTGATCGCGGACCGCGGCGATTACGAGTGGGCCAGATCAGTCGTTCGGGAACGCGGCCTCGACAGCCGCGTCGAGGCGGGTAGGTTGCGGGCGCTGCTGTTCTCGCCGGTCTGGGACGCGGTCGAGTTGCAGCAGCTCGCGCAGTGGATCCTCGACGACCGCCTGCCCGTGCGGTACCAGATCCAGCTTCACAAGCTGATCTGGGGGCCCGACACGCGCGGCGTCTGAGACTACTGCGGCTCGGCGGCGAAGGCAGCCGGACGCAGCGGTCGAGCGAGCGGTCCGGCCGCGCACCAGGTGGGCTTCGCCGCGAGCTGGAAGCGGACCGGTGCAGCACCGTTCTCTCGCATCGACTGGGTCTGCTCGATCAAGTCTGACAGCAACGCCGCGGTCGCGGAGTCGATGGCCGCGCTGGGCGCCGGCTCGCCAAAGAATTCGCGCGCGACCCAGCGCGTGCCGGCCTCGCCGCCGATCTCCCGCGCTCGGTTGAGCGCGATGCCTCGCGCCCGTGCCACCGCCGCCTGCGAAACCAGCGCACGACGTGCACTCTGCAGGTCCCGGTCATAGGCGGCACCGGGCACACCGCAGACCCACGCATCGATCGCGGCCAGCGCCGCATCGCGCGCAACGGCGAGCGCGTCGAAGCTGGGGGTCGCGGCGCGTGTCGCGGGCGTCGCTGGTCGCATGACGCTACGCGCGCTGTCGACAGCTACGATGTGGTCCGCCGGCACGTCCGCACCCGCATCGAGGATGAGCTGTTCGTCGACCGGCACCGCGGCCTCGAGCACGGTGCGCACGAGGTCGTAGGCGCTCAGCGTCCGGCCCATGCCCTGGTGCTCGAGGTACCAGCGGCGACTCTCGGGCGGCAAGGGGGCGATCTCGTCGAGAATCGACACAAGTGCGCTGCCCGAACGGCCCGTGAGATCGGGCGGCGTGACCGTACCATAGCCGGTCAGCACACCATCCTGCACGGAGGTCAGATAACCGTTGAGCCGGCCCTCGCGCGCGAGCGCGACCGCGACGAACCAGTCGACACCACGCGCAAAGACCTCGGCGGGCCGTTTGGCGTGCTCGGCGCGCTCGCGCGAACCGGGCCAGGGCGGCCGCAAAGAGCCGTCGCTCAGCGAGCGGACCGAGGCAGCGAGGCGGTCGCCGCCGAGTCGTGTCGCGCGATCGGTCGCGTAGTCGCCGCGGACGCGGTAGCGCCGCAACGCGACCTGCCAGTCGAGATCATGCGCGATCTCGTGCGCGATGGTTCCGGCTCCGGTGAGCGGCGGCAGGTACGCCGTGCGACTGCGCGGATTGTGCAGAGCCAGGGTCTCCGCGCGCCGCTCGACGGCGCCGATCCGGAGCCGCAGGCCGCGCACGTTGAGGGACGGCACGACGCGCTGGAGATCCGTCAGCGAGCCGGCGAGCATGCGGCGGTAGTAGGCCCGCCAGGCGCGTGGCATATCGGCGTCGTAGGTGATGGAGGCGAGACCGAAGCGGCTCATGAGCTCAGCGTCGGACGGAGCCGCGAAGCCCGGGAACCAGACCTCCTCCTGCGCATAGGCGCGCAGACCTACGGCGGCGGTCAGCGCCAGGCGCGCCGCCAGCAGCCGCGCGTCGTGTTGCCCGTGGAGCAGTGCATGCTCGGCCGCGAACCGCTCCTCGTCGCGGGCTCGCTCCATGAACCGTTCCCCGACCGGCCCCATGCGGTTCAGCCTGCCCGACAGTACGTACGCCGCCATGTGCACGGGCGTCTGTGGGGGCGGATCGAGCGAGTCGGTCAAGGCGCCGAGGCGCAAGGCCGTGACTTCGCTCAGGAGCGGTCGGCCGCGGCCGACCGGCGCCACCGGTTCCATGGACGGCTGACGAGTGCGGAGCTCGCGGACGGCTCGCGCAATGCGAGGCGCCAGCTCGATGGCCTCTGCCTCGGCGTCCAGCGCCAATGGCATGATACGGGGCTGCTCGGCCTCGAAACGGCGCTCCTGCCGCCAAACGGGGAGCAGAGCGAGCGGATCGGCGCCCAGCTGATCGGCAGTCAGCAGCAGGCGGCGCGTGTCATCCCGCGCCAGCTCGCGGTCACGAAGAAGCGCCGTCAGCTGCGTAATCACGGCCGGCGCGGCCCGCGCCACGGAGCCCTCTGCGGCAGCGAGCGCATAGGCGAGGCGGACGGCCAACTCGGCGGCGCGCGGGTCGCGCGCTTCACGCAGGGTGCTCTCGATCAGCTCGAGGTGCTCACGTCCCGTCGCTGCCGGCGCTTCCGGATTCACCAGCCGCAGGGTCAGCGGATCGAGCGTGTAGGCGTCGCGGTCGTAGGTGCGGGCCAGCAGCGCGAGCGCCAACCGGCGTCGCGTCGCATCCTCGAGCCGCGGGTCGCGCAACGCCTGATCGATCACGCGGAACGGCGAGCCGAGCCCCAGCCGGAGACGTTCGAGATAAGCCAGCGCCAGAACGTCCTCATCGCTCAGACGCGCGCTGGACCGGCCCCGGGCGATCCACTCCCGGGCGGCCTCGCGGCCCTGCGCCAGCGAGCGCGAGCCGTTGGATCGGAACGCGACGTCTTCACCAGGCGCGCAGCTCCCGGCCACGCCTACCAGCGCAGCCAGGAGCAGAGTTCTGAGCGTCGTTGCTCGTCCCATTCGCCTGTCGCTATCCGTTTGACTCAATCCTGCGCCGCCTCGATCACTGCGCGCCGCAAGCGCGGCCACACCGCGGTGGCCAGCTCGAGGAAATTCGCGCGCAACTCCGGCCGACGCGCCAGGAACACCCACGCGGCTTGCCCCGCCTTCGCGGCATTACAGTCGATACAACAAGTGACGAGATTGCCCGCCGAATGGTCACCGCCGCGCATCCGCGGCTCGACGTGGTCGAGCGTCAGATCCGCCGCCGGCAGGTTGCGGCCGCAGTAGACGCAGCAGAACCGATCGCGCTCGAAGATCCGCTCGCGGCGGGAACGGCCCCTCTCGTCTGCCATCGGGCCGTCATACACGCCGGCCCGGGGAATGCTCCTCGGCGCGCGCTCAATCGGCCGGCTCGGTGACCTCCAGAAAATCGCCTCTAACGACCTTCACGCCAACCCCCGCGAAATCGACCTCGACCCGCGCCCCTTCGATGGCCAGGACGATACCGGCGCCGAAGGCGGGATTACGGACCTCGGCCCCCGGTCGCAGCCCCGTGTCTTGCCAGTCATCGTCGGCATCCACCGGCGCGACTCGCGGTGGCGTCGGATCGGCCCACGGAAGGGAGTCGCGTGGCGCCGCCCCGCCGCGCGCGCTCTCGTCTGCTCGCTCGGATCCGTCGTTGTCACAGTGGCCGCAGTCCCGATCGGATTCGGGCGTCGCACCGAAGTACGCAAGCATGTAGCGGGTCCGGCAGTGCGCGCTTCGGCAGTAGCCGATCATGGCCTCGAGCTTCTCGCGGTCACGCACGCGGCGTTCCTCGTAATCCACGATCTCGCGCGCGAGATCCGTGCGGCTGACGTCGTCGACCATCCGCTCCCAGGACCCGCCCCGAAACTCGCGCAGCGCGCCGTGCCGCTTGAGCAGCGTCAACACAATGCGCGTCTTGCGACGCGGCACCTCGGCCAGCTCCGCGATCTCCTGCGTCCGGCGGCGCGTCCCGCGATCCAGCGCATTGACGACGCGGGCCACGGCCGCCGCATCATGCAGGTCCGGGTACTTGCCGCCAAGGAAGTAGCCCTGGATCGCGCGGTCTTCCTCGCGATACAGGATCGTGCACCGTGCCGGCTGACCATCGCGTCCTGCCCTGCCCGCTTCCTGATAGTAGGATTCCAGTGATCCGGGAAAATGGTAGTGGATGATGAAGCGAATGTCCGGCTTGTCGATGCCCAGCCCGAAGGCGTTGGTGGCGATGACTGCGCGCGCCTCACCGGCCATGAACCGCTCCTGCGCCTGCTCCCGCGCGCGAGGCGGTGCCTGACCGTGGTACAAGGTGAGCGCATAGCGTGCGCCGAACTCCTCGTGCAGTCGTTCGACCTCGCGGATGGTTGCGCAATACACGATCCCCGTTCCGGCGCTGCCTGCCAGCAGCCGGTCCAACGCTGAGTCTTTCTGCGACTCATTGACGGTGCGCTGCACTTCGAGGAACAGGTTCGGCCGGATCAGATCCGCGACCAGACGGAACGGCTCGCGCATCCCGAGCTGCTCGATGATGTCGAGCTGGATTGTCGGTGGCGCAGTCGCTGTGAGCGCGAGAATCGGCGGGCGGCCAAGTCGCTCCGCGATCGAGCCCAGCATCATGTAGTCGGGGCGGAAATCGTGGCCCCATTGCGAGACGCAATGGGCCTCGTCGATGACGAACAGGGAAATCTCGCGCTCGAGCAGCGACTCGAAGAACTCACGGTCGCGGAACCGCTCCGGTGTCAGGTACAACAGCTTGCCGGCGCCGCGGTCCACGGCGTCGCGTGCCGCCACTTGCTCGCGCTGCGGCAACGCCGAGTTGATCGTCCACGCATCGACACCCAGTGCCTCCAGCTTATCGGCCTGGTCCTTCATCAGCGCGATGAGCGGCGACACCACGACAGTCAAGCCGGGAAGCGTAAGCGCCGGCAGCTGATAGGTCAGGGACTTGCCCGCGCCGGTGGGCATGACGGCGAGCGCATCGCGGCCGTCGAGGACGGCACGGATCACGGACTCCTGTCCTGCGCGGAACTCCTCGAGGCCGAAGCGCTCACGCAGCACGCGGCGCAGCTCGTTGCCCGAGTGGCCTCGCGCGCCGTCTGCGCGCCTGCGGGGTCGCTGCGCCATGCCGCCGCACAGCGCAAGCGGTGGACCAGACGTGCTAGTCCGGCAGTGCGAGGAGCCGTAGACTGCGTTGACCATGATGGATCCGAGGATCAATGCGGTTCGCGAAGCACTGGATCGGCACACGGCCGTGCACTTGCCTCGTGAAGCAGATACGCGGGAGGCGGCCGTGGCGCTGGTGCTGCGGGCCGCCGCCACGCTCGATCTGCTGCTGATCCGTCGCGTCGAGCGGGCGGGCGATCCCTGGTCGGGTCACATGGCGCTACCCGGCGGCCGGCGCTCTGCGGGCGATGCCGATCTCGTCGCGGCGGCGTTTCGCGAGACCTACGAGGAGGTCGGCGTGCCACTACGGCCCAACGACCTGCTCGGCGCACTGGACGAGGTCTCGCCCCTCCGTCTGCCTCCGGTCGTGATCGCGCCATTCGTGGTCGCTGTCGACCCTGCCGTCGAGCTGCGGCTCGACACGCGCGAGGTGGCGGCCGCCGTGTGGATTCCGGTCGATGCTCTGCGGGACAGCTCTGCCGCGGCGGAGATCCTCATCGAGCTGGAGGGCGATGCCCGCACCTTTCCCGCGTTGCGCTACCTCGACTACGAGATCTGGGGCCTCACGCACGGGATCCTGACTCAGTTCCTGGCGCTGCTGTCGTAAATCAAAGCGGGGTGCCCGGATCCGAGCACCCCGCTCTCTGTCGCTGATGTGAGGGGATCAGCGGCCCACGTCGCGCAGGACCTGCTCACGATACTCTTCGGAGGCGACGATCGCCACCTCCACGCGCCGGTTCTGCTGGCGCCCTGCCTCGGTATCGTTCGTCGCAATCGGCTCCGACTCGCCGCGCCCTTCGGTCCGCAGCCGAGCCGACGCAATGCCCTGCCCAATCAGGAAGTCCGCCGCGGATCGGGCGCGACGCCGCGACAGATCCAGGTTGTACGTGTCCGTTCCGACCGCGTCCGTATGCCCGACAATCAGCACCTCGGTATTCGGATAGCGCTGCAGGCTGCCGGCCAGGTCCGCCAGGTCCGACCTCGCCTCTGCCCGCAATGCGGCCGAGTCGAAGTCGAACATCAGCCCCGATGGAAAGCGGACGAAGATGCCTTCGGCTTCACGCGTGACATCGGCCCCTTCGAGGTCCTCTGCCAGCTCTTCCGCCTGCTGGTCCATCTGGTGTCCGATCACTGCCCCTGCGGCGCCACCGACCACCGCGCCGATCAGGGCGCCCTTCGTCGTCGACCCCATCTGGCTGCCGATCGCCGCGCCGGCGGCCGCGCCCACACCGGCTCCGATCACCGCTCCACGCTCGCGCTGGTTCAGGCTCGAGCACGCCGTCGTGCCCATGATCGCGAGCGCCGCGAGCATCGCGAGCGTCGTAGCCCGGTTCATCGACCCCGTCATAATCGTCGCACCTTGTTTGCGTGTGCTGTGGTGAACCCTGGTGCTCGGAGCGCAAGGCGGGTGCCAGCGGCCGGGCCCGGCAAACAGATGTGGCCTCCCGCCGACGGCCTACGCCGGCGGCGACCCCTGTCCACGTCCGGCGACAGCCGACGGCGAGGCGGACCCGGCATGCAACAGCGCGGCCAGCCCGGGCTTCTCGATGCGGTGGCCGCCGGCGTAATGGACGTGCTCGGGATCGCCGCCGAGAGCCCGGGCCTGGGCGAGGGCAGTGGCGATCCGGTCGGCTGTCAGGTGCGGGTCGGCGTCGCCCGTCACGAACGTGAGGCGCAGTCGGGGCAGCCGCTGACGCGCGGCCTCGGGGTCCAGATCCGGCGGCAGCGCGCCGGCCCAAAGGACGAGGCGGTCGAGGCAGGTGCGGCCCATGACCGCCCAGCGGCTGGCAGTCGCCGCGCCCTGCGAGAAACCGACGGCATGCAGCCGTGGTCGCCAGCTCATGCCAGCACGCTCGCGCAGGTGCTCATGCAACGCGTCGAGGTAGTCGATGTAGTCGGCAATTTCGGCGAGCCGGTCTTCACGAGTCATCCAGGTCGCGCCGATCCGCGCCTCGGGGCCGTGCGTGCCGCCGGCTTCATCCAGATAGAAACGCGAAAGCGCCTCGGGTGCCACGATGAGGCGGTTCGCGTCGGCAATGGCGGTGAAGCGCGCCAGGAAGCGAGCGGCAAGCTGGCGGTAGCCGTGCAGGACGAACCATAGCTCGGCGGGTGCGGCCGGTGGCTCAGGGCCTATCGTAAAGTAGCGGGCCGTGCGGAAAACCCGGAGGTGGTGTTCACGCATGGCGGCGGGCGCCTCGGCTAATCGTCGTCGTGCTCGACTGCGTGGCCATTTTCGCGCCAGCCTCGAAAGCCGCCGGCGAGCGAGAGCACGTTGCGGTACCCCATCCGCTGGATCGCGTCAGCGGCGAGCGCCGAACGGTAGCCGCCGCCGCAGTAGAGCACGATCGGCGCGCTCTGGTCCGGAATGCGGGTTTCGATGTCGCGCTCGATGGTGCCCTTGCCAAGGTGCACGGCGCCAGGCAGGTGGCCCTGCTCCCACTCGTGGTCTTCGCGCACGTCGACCAGCAGCAAACGTTCGCCGTGTTCGAGGCGACGCAGCAGCTCGGCGGCATCGATCTCCTGCACGCGCTGCATAGCATCGTCGACCAATGCGAGGAATCCCTGGCTGTGCTTCATGGCTTCGGCCCTCCGGTTCGAAATGCGAGTCCGGGCTGGCGCACACCGGCGCTGATCCCGGTCAGCTCCGCGGTGGCGGCTGCCGGGATCTCGGCAGCACGCGCGGACAAGGCACTCTCGGCCGCCTGCTCGATTGCCGCCTCCACCTCCACCTCGATCGCCTCCAGCCGATCGGTCGCGATGCCCTGGCGCGCGAGGTGCGCCTCGAAGAGCCCGATCGGATCGCGTCGACCCCACGATTCGAAGAGCACCGGATCGAACGTGGCGCGGGCCTCTGCCTCGTCGTGAGTCGCGTGCCCGCACATCCGAAACGTGTCCACGACGATCATGACCGGGCCGCCACCGCCGCGTGCGGTGTTCGCCGCCAGCCTGGTCGCCGCGTACACGTCCAGAATGTTGTTGCCATCGGCGTAAGCGCCGTCCATTCCGTACATCCGTGGCCATTCCCGAAAATCGCCGCGCTGGTGCTGTTCCAGCCGGGTGCCGAGTGCGACCTGGTTGTTCTGGATCACGAAGATCGCCGGAACCCGTTGAACCGCGGCGAAGTTGATGCCCTCATGGAAATCAGAGGTCTTGGTGGCGCCGTCGCCGACCCAGGTGAGCGCGACGCGCGCCTCGCCGCGGCGCTGGAACGCGAGCGCCAAACCGGCGGTCACCGGCACCATCGCGCCAACATGCGAGATCGGCTGGAGCACACCGGCGGCCAGATCGCCGAAATGACCGTCGCGGCCGCCGTTCGGCCCATGATCGGAGCCGAGGTAGCCTCGGAACACGCGCTCGAGCGGCATGCCCATCTCGGCAAGCGCGCCAGCGTTACGAATCATGGGGCACACCACGTCGCGGCGCCGGTCGAGTGCGTGAACGTTGCCGATCGTGACGGCTTCCTCGCCGGTCCCGAGCCACGCCTTCGAGATGACACCGCGCCGCACCCACCGCTTGAGCGCGATGTCGTGCAGCCGGTTACGCAGCAGGCCGGCATAGAGCTCGAGGAGCGCGGCCTCATCGAGCGCATCGACGATCGCACGGCGGTCAGGGTCGCGTCGTGGCCGCTCAGCGATGTCTGCGACAAGCTCCGGGTCGGCGACCCAGTCGACGTATTCCGGCGGATCGAACAGCGGATAACGACGCATGCATGCGGGCCTGGGGACCGGGCAGCGCACCGCCCTCAGCCGAAGTGTATGGAGGCCCGGGGCGGCGGCGCCAGTCGCCACCGCGTGCATTCAGGCGCTCGGGCTCGCGATCAGGCCGTTCTGCTGAATTGCTCGGCCAATGCGTGCCGCCATCACATCCAGCTCCGACCGCATCGGCACGCGGTCAGGCTCGACTGGAAAATCGAGCACGAAGCGCTCGCCCTCACGGACCGGAATCAGGTGCAGATGGAAGTGCGGAACGTCCTGCCCGCCGGCGCGCCCGTTGGCGCTGAACAGGTTGATCGCCTGGGCGCCGGTGGCTCTGCGGACGCCCGAAGCGATCCGCTGCGCCACGACGATACAATGCGCCGCCACGTCCTCCGGCATGTCGAGCAGCGTCGGGTAGTGTTCGCGAGAAACAACAAGGGTGTGGCCGGGACTCATCGGGCTGGTATCGAGAAAGGCGACGGCCCGCTCATCCTCGTGCACCAGGCTCACCATCTCCTCGCCGTCGATGATCCGGCAGAATACGCAGCTCCCATCCTGCATGCGTCGCGCTCCGTCGTCGGTTGCGGTCTCTCGCCGCGGCATGACTGCTGCACGAAATGAGCCCGGCAGGGGTGACCGCGCCTGTGAGCGCCCTGCCCGGCGGCCGCCGAGTCCGCACGGCCGCGGCCGGCGTCCCACGCTATCGCTACTTGGCGGCTCGACGTCGTCGCAGCAGATTAGGCGCTCCCCAGCTCCACGAGGCGCATGCCGCAGGTCTTGGACGACGCACAACAGGAGCATGTCGGCGCGGTCTCGCCGCTGCTGCCACTCGCGCTGCTCGAGGCCTTGCGGCGGCGCGACCTACCGGCGGAAATTCTCGAGGATGAGAACTTCTCGGAAAGCCTGCCCCGGCGCCTCGGACTCAGCGATGTCGTCTTCATCCAGATTCGCCGCTACGAGGACGCGCTGCGTCGAGGTCATGACGTATCGGTGAGCGAGGCGATGAATCTGATGAGGCTGATCCTGCGTCGGCCCGACGCGGCTGCGGTGCTTCGCGAGGCCGGCGGCGAGATCGCGCGGCGTTACTTCCGTCGGTTCAAGCGGCCGGCTGCGACACGCGTCGCGGGGCGCGGGCTGCCACGGCCGTTGCTCTTCATCGCGATTCGTCGTACGTCACGCCGCCTGCTCAACCGGCTACTCGGCCGCGGCAGGCTCGAGCTCGTGGGACGGCCCCTCGTCGCCCGTATCTCGCATCCGTTCACCGCCGACGCTGGCGGTGCCGGGACCGCATGCCTGCTCTTCTCCGGCGCACTCGAAGAACTCATCCTGCTCTACACGGGCGCGGCGAGTGCTGTGCAGCACCCGCACTGCGAGGCGCGCGGCGATGACGTCTGCGAGTGGCGCCTGGCAACCTGATCTGCCATGGCTAGTGAGGTCCGCTTCTTCACCTTGACCGAGGCGCAGCGAACGCTGCCGCTGGTGCGGCGCATCGTCGAGGATCTCGTTGCCGCCTACCCACAATTGCAAGAGCGCGTTGAAGCGTACAATGCGCTGGTCCGCGGCCACGCGCCCGTACCGGAGACGCGTGCTGCACGTGAGGCGCTGGATCGGAAGGCCGCACGCGTCGATGCATTCCTGCGCGAGCTCGCGCAGGTCGGCTGCCTCTTCAAGGGCTTCGAGGAAGGGCTGCTCGATTTCCTCGCGCACTATCGTGGCCGAACGATCTATCTCTGTTGGAAGCTGGGCGAACCGGAGATCGCCTGGTGGCACGAGCTCGACACCGGTTACGCCGGGCGGCAGCCGATCACCGAGCCGATGGCCCGCGCGCTCGACCGACTACCCGGCGCCACGACCGCCGCTGACGGCGCGCGTCGACGTCGCCGGCCACAACCTCCGCGCTAGAGGCAGCGCCGCCAGGCTGCTTCCCGCCTGGGCGGTGCCTTGCGCCCGACGCACGGCGAATCATGCCACCGTCAACTCCGCGTGCGACTACCCCGCCAGATCAGCAGGAGCGAGGCGATCACGAAAACGTATACCAGGATGGCGGCGGCGTCGTGCGGTATCCCTTCTAGCACACTGCGCACAGAGCTCCCCTGAGCCACGAATACACTGAAGTTGGCCAACATGGCGTCCTCGTCTTTAGCGATGGTTAGGTGCGCACCTGCGATGCGCAGGTAGCGCGTGTCAGGGCAAGGCGAGTGGAGCGCAAAGCGAAAGGCGAGCGACGCGAGGCCGCCGGCCGGTGCGCTCAGACGAGGGATGGAGGCGGTGTATCGGTGTGGTAGGAGAGGCTACCGGCACGAGCAGCCGCGTCGTCGGCGGCGAAGTTCAGGCAGTCGATGCCGAGCTGGCGCGCGGTGGCGGCCGCAAGGCCGAGTGGCGCCCGGGTCGACTGCGGCGAGGAGCGATTGCGGGCTCCGGACACCCCAGCCGTGCGCAGCGATGGCGTGCGCTGTTCGGCTGGCACGCCGACGGCGCCGCCGGCGGAGGTCAGCGCCGGCGAATCGGCGGGGCGCGCGTCGCCATCGAGCGAGGCATCGGCCGCAGCCGGGACGGGCAGTCCATCTCGATCCGCCGCGGTGCCCGGGTCGCTGGCGAGCAGCAACCCGAACGCGCACGAGAACAGCAGCCCGCGAATCGAGCGGTTCACGACAGTTTCTTCGGTGAGCTCTTTCAGCGCGTCGACGGCGGGGCCTGGCAGCCTCGGGGTCTCGCAGCGTCCTTTATGCTGCTGACGCTAGCGGCAGGTCGACCACGGATCAAGCTCGGTCGGGCGGTGGCGCCGGCACGTGGCCGACCTCCGGGCGCCGCTCGTCGCGTTGCGGCTGAGGTGGCTTGCCCATCAGCACACGCAGCTCCTCCCGGTCGACGACCTCCTTATCCAGCAGCTGCTCGGCCAGTGCCTGCAGCACCGACCGGTCGTCCTCGAGAATACCGAGCGCACGTGTATACGCGTCCGTCACCAGGCGCCGCACCTCCGCGTCGATCGTCCGAGCCGTCGCCTCACTGAAGTTCCGTTCCGATTGGCCGTTCTCACTGGCATCCAGGAACATCGCCTTCCGCTTGCGACCATACGTCACGGGGCCGAGCGTGTCCGACATGCCGAACTCCTCGACCATGCGGTGTGCGACGTCGGTCGCGCGCTCGAGATCGTTGCCGGCGCCGGTCGAGATCTCGCCGAACACCAGCTCCTCAGCGGCGCGCCCGCCCAGAAGCACGGCCAGCCGATCCAGCAGCTCCTGGCGCTGGAGCAGGAAGCGTTCGTCCTCCGGCAACTGTTGCGTATAACCGAGCGCGCTCACGCCGCGCGGGATGATGGATATCTTGTGCACCGGGTCGGCGTGCTCGACCCGCTCGGCGACGATCGCATGGCCGGCTTCATGATACGCGACAATGCGCCGCTCCTTGTCGTGGATCAGCCGGTTGCGCTTCTCGAGGCCCGCGATCACGCGGTCGATCGCATCATCGATGTCCTGCATCGCGACCTCGTGTCGATCCCGTCGCGCGGCCAGCAGCGCCGCCTCGTTGAGCAGGTTGGCTAGATCGGCGCCGACAAAGCCGGGCGTCCGTCGGGCCACCAGACCGAGGTCGACATCCGGTGCCAGCCGGATCTCCTTTGCATGCACTCGCAGAATCGCGTGACGACCGGCCATATCGGGCCGATCCACGAGCACCTGCCGGTCGAAGCGCCCGGGTCTCAGCAGCGCCGGATCCAGGATCTCCGGCCGGTTGGTCGCAGCCATGATGATGACTCCCGTGCGCGGATCGAAGCCATCCATTTCGACCAGTAGCTGATTCAATGTCTGCTCGCGCTCATCGCTGCCACCGACCATGCTCGTGACGCCACGCGCCTTGCCGAGCGCATCCAACTCGTCAATGAAGACAATGCATGGCGCGTTGGCCTTGGCCTGCACGAACAGATCGCGCACGCGCGCAGCGCCGACACCGACGAACATCTCGACGAACTCCGAGCCGCTGATCGAGAAGAAGGTGACGCCGGCCTCTCCCGCGACGGCGCGGGCGAGCAGGGTCTTACCGGTACCGGGCGGGCCGACCAGCAGTACGCCCTTGGGGATCTTCGCGCCGAGTCGATGGAACTTTTCGGGCGTGCGCAGGAACTCGACCACCTCGACCAGCTCCTGCTTCGCTTCATCGGCGCCAGCGACATCGGCGAACGTCACGCCGGTACCCTCTTCTCCCATGATCCTCGCCCGGTTCTTCCCGACCGTCATGACGCCCTGCGCCGGGTTCATGCGCCGCAGGATCCAGATCCAGAAGAGAAGCATGAGCCCGAGCGGGATGAGCCATGCGAGCATGGAGCCGAGCCAGCCCTGAGTCGTGCCCTCGTATACGACGCCCGCGCGATCGAGCAGAGGGATCAGTTCCGGATCCTCACTGATCGGCGTCGCCGTCAGCACTTCGGGTGCGCCGCCCCGCGCCAGCGAGTCGACGACCTGCGCGCGGATCGCGTCCTCACCGACCAGCACCCGCGAGATCTGACCCGCCTCGATCCGCGCCTTCAGTTCGCTGTACGGGATCTCGCGCGTGCGCTGGCCCGTGACCATGTGGTTCAGCACGAGCAGCATCAGGAATGCGGCGAGGAAATAGATGATGGTGAAGCGGGTGCGACGATCGTCGAGGGGACCCTTGCGCCGGTCACGCCCGCCGGCGCGACGATCACCACTACGGCGGTCGCCGGACCTTCGGTCCTGCTTGCCTTCGCGCCGCTCAGCGTCCATGCGTGGGGCCATCGTCCGTTTGATGCGTATGGTGCCGAGGGTGGCAAGGATCATTCCCCATAGCGCGCTGGCGCTTGCACCGTATGTATCGGTGCCGCCATCATGACGCGCGCGGGCGCTCGGCCACCGTCACCTGCCGTATCCGCGAACGGCTCTCACTGGCGACCGAATGGTTACGTTGGAACAGATCCGGGACGCGCACCGCGCGATCCTGGGCCGCATTCACCGAACGCCCTTGCTTTCCTCCAACACCCTCGGGAAGCGCACCGGCGCACACGCCTTTCTGAAGGCCGAGTGCCTGCAGCGGACCGGCTCGTTCAAGGTCCGCGGCGCGCTGAACCGGATTCGCAGGTTGTCGGCGGAGGAAAAGGAACGCGGTCTCGTCGCGGTCTCCGCCGGTAATCACGCGCAGGCGGTCGCCTTTGCCGCGAGTGCCGCAGGCGCACGATCCACGGTCGTGATGCCGGAGGGCGCGCCACACTCGAAGGCGGAGGCGAGTGGCCGGTACGGGGCGACCGTCATCCTGCACGGCAACGTCTTCGACGCCTGGGAGCGCGCGCTCGAGCTGCAGCGCCAGCACGGTTATATCTTCATCCACCCGTACGATGACCTCGATATCATCGCCGGACAGGGGACGGTCGGCCTGGAGATCCTCGACGACGCGGCGGATCCCGATGTCGTGGTTGTGCCGATTGGCGGCGGCGGGCTCATTGCCGGCGTCGCGACGGCGATCAAGTCCGTGCGCCCCGCAACGCGCGTGATCGGCGTCGAGCCCGTGGGCGCCGCCTGTGTGTGGGAGGCGCTGCGCGCCGACAAAGTCGTGCAGCTCGAGCGGGTGGAGACCATTGCCGACGGCCTTGCCGCACCTTACACCGCGGAGCTGCCCTTGGCCCATATCAGGAAATACGTCGACGACGTGGTCCGCGTGACGGACGAACAGATCGTCGCCGCGCTGCTGTTCGTCCTCGAGCGCGCGAAGCTGATGCTCGAACCCGCCGGTGCCGCGGCGGTTGCGGCGCTGCTGACCGGGCAGGTGCGACTGCGCCCCACGCAGAAGGTCGTCGCCGTGCTGAGCGGCGGCAACATTGACCTGTCACGCCTGAGAACCATGCTACCCGATGCCGCCGCCGAGCCTGCCAAGTTCGGCGCGCTCAAAGGCTGAACGCGGCGGTGGTGTTCGCTGCGCTGCCGCGTTGCCGTGCCACCGGCGAGGCCGAATCCGAGACCACACACCCAGCGGAGGACGTGATGATGCGGAGGAACGCGATGGTGCTCTGGGCGGTCGTGCCCCTGCTCGCGTGCAGCGGAAATCCTGCGCCGGAGACGGCACCGCGGCGCGAGATCTACCGCCCGGCCGGCGCGAATACGCTCGCGCCCTACTCGCCGGCCGTGCGGAGCGGTGATCTGATCTTCCTTTCCGGGCAGATCGGCATGGATCCGCAAGCCGGGCGGCTCGCCGGCAACATTCAGGACGAGACGCGACAGGCGCTGGCGAACGTTCGCGGGTTGCTCGACGGCATGGGGCTGGACATGAACGATCTCGTGAAGTGCACGGTGTTTCTCGCTGATATCCGCGATTACGGCGGTATGAACGAGGTCTATCGGGAGGCGTTTCCCGGCGATCCGCCGGCCCGCAGCGCCGTGGGGGTGGCCGGCTTACCGGCGGGGGCGCGGGTCGAGATCGAGTGCATTGCGGCCGCCCGCTGACGCGGGCTCGGAGCGGCCGCGGCAGCTGTCGGCGGGCACGCACGGCGGAGCGCTGCGTCAGCTTCCGGCGCGGCCGTAGCGATCGTGCATTGTCGCCGCAATGTGGCGCGCGACACCCATGATCGCGAGCGAGGGGTCGACCGACACGGATCCTGGCAGTGCTGCGCCATCGGCGATGTAGAGCCCCTCGATCCGGTGCGCCCCGCCGTCAGGGCGGGCAAAGGCCTCGGCCGCAGCCACGCCGAGCGGCGCAGTCCCTAGCAGGTGGCTACCAGCGCAGAACTGCGCGTTCGGCGCGACCGAGCGCGGCGTGATCCGCGCCTCGATGTCCGCTTCGTTGCGTACGACGGTGCCGTACACATCGGGAATGAGGACCTCGCGCGCGCCTGCCGCGAGAAAGATGCGGGACGCGTTCTTCAGGTAATCGACAGCCTTTAACGCGTCCACGCCTTCAATGCTGTACGAGGTGCGCCGCAGACCGTCCTTGCCGAGGTAGATACGGCCCGGGTGTTGCTCGTCGATCACCGACATCACGGAGCCCAGCTGACGGTACCGGCGCATGATTGCCGTGTGGTCGGCGCCGGTCTGGCTGAGCATCGCGGCTGTGATGCCGGGGCTTTGGTGGCTGCACAGCATGATGTACCCGCCACCGGCATAGTCCGCGCGGCTGCTGGTGCGCACCTGCCGGAACTCGTGCACGATGTAGGCGCACGGGATTCCGTCCGTATTGCCGATCGTGCGATCGAAATCGGCAAAGACCCAGAAGTGCGGGTTGATGTACAGCCGCCTGCCGACCGCGTGGTCGTCGACGCTGCGCAGCAGCAGTTCCGCCGTGCCCAGCGCGCCGCCGGCGAGCACGACCAGAGGCGCGTCGACGCGGAACCGGCCGGTCGGCCGGTCCGTCCGGCGGTCCAGGATCGAGCCCTCGATCCCGACCACGCGAGCGGTCCGGGGCCCGCCCCCGCCCGCGCCCCGAAACACCAGCCGTTCCGCCCGCAGATCGCTGTAGATGCGGCCACCGGCCTTCGAGATCCGCGGAATGGTCGTGATCAGCTGCGAGGTCTTGCGGTTGTAGCTGCAGCCGAACTGCGTCCAGCCGCAGGCGATGCAGTCGATGCGCGCGGTGGGCGTGGCTTCACCATGGAAGCCGAGCGCCTCGCAGCCCTGGCGGACGAGCCGGTTGTTCTCGTTGAACAGTGACTCGCCAGCCACGTGAATGCCGAGCTCCTGCTCGATGGCATCCCAGTGGGGATTCAACACATCGGCATGCATCCAGTCGAGGCCGTGGCGTGTACGCCAGTCCTCCAGCCGATCCGCGGGCACGCGGATGGAATCGCCCCAATAATGGACCGTGGTGCCGCCGATCGCTTCGGCGTAGTTCAGGAATACGGCGTTGTCAGCGGTCGCATCCATACCGCGGCGGCCGTTGAAGTCCGCCATCGCCTGCTCCTCGCGCTGACTGAAATCCTCGGCGCGAAAGAAGCCGCCCTTGTCCACCATGACGACATCCCAGCCGCGCTCGGCCAGGTAGACGCCGAGCGTGCCGCCACCTGCACCAGTGCCGACCACGACGACGTCGGCGCGGTCACGAATGTCGCCCGCGCGGCCGTCGCCCTGAACGATCATGTGATCGGCCCGAAGTCGACCGGATACGCCGGGATCACGACGCGCTCGGGCCAGGGCCCCTGGAATCCGGTGAGCGTGCGGGTCGCAGGCTCGGTATAGGCGAAGTAGTAGACAAAGGACCGCGTCGCCTGGAAGGCCGCGCGGCGCAGATTGAACCGGCTCCGCGCCCAGCCGCGCAGGTAGGCCAACCGGACATCGGGCGCGAGTGTGGTGAAGCGGCGCACGTGACCACCGAGCACGGTCAGGTGCTCGAGCAGGCCGAGCACCGTCTTCATGTCCTTGCGCACCGGGTCGCCGACCAGAGCCAGCTCCTGGTCCATGCGTGCCGCGATGCGCGCCGGAGCCACCGGAACGTCTACGAGCAGCGACTCGGCCGCGGCCCGCGCGACTGCGTATTCCTTGGGCGACAGCGCGTACAGCCGCACGCCGTCACGTTGCGCCTGCGGATAGTCATCGGCGCAGCCGGCAGGCACCAGTGAGCCGAGCGCCAACGCCGCTGCGCCACCCGCGCTCCGACGCAGGAACCCGCGCCGATCGATGTCCTCGGGCAATGAGTCCGGCGCCGGCGGCAACGCCATCGATCCGCGTGTCAGGACCATGAACGATGTTCGTACGAGGAACGTCGGGGCCCACCACAACGGTCAAAGGTAGACGCCGTTGCCAGTGCGTCACAAGGTTCTGCGGCTTGTCCCAAGCTGCCATGCGGCTTACCTTTCCGGCAATTCCCACCGCTTGAGAGACCGGCGCCGGCGCCCCGCGGCTGGGGCGGTCGTTCCACGGGTCGCGGAGGCAACGGTTTGCGGGCAATCCGGTTACACTACCGGCCGGTTCGGTACCTGCTCAGCCGTTATCTCGGTCGTGGACCGGGACTCTCTCTCGGTTCGCTGGGCTTCATTTCGTTGGATGATGTGGCGCCGCCGCCGCTGCCCGGGCGGGACTGGGTGCGGGTACGGCCGTTGCTCAGCGGGATTTGCGGCAGCGATCTGGCCGCGGTGATGGCGCGTGACTCCTTCCTGCTCGAGCCGTTCCAGACGTACCCGTTCACCTTCGGGCACGAGAACATCGGCCGGCTGAAGGAGCTCGGACCCGAGGTGGCGGGGTGGAGTCCTGGCGACCGCGTGGCCATTCGGCCGATGTTGGCGTGCGAGCAGCGCGGCCTGGAGCCCGCGTGCCGCGCCTGCGCCGCTGGCGAGTACGGGTTGTGTACGCGCACAACGGATGGCGGCCTGAGCCCCGGGTTCATGATCGGCTTCTGCGCCGACACCGGGGGCGGCTGGGCGGACGAGTTCGTCGCCCACCGAAGCCAGGTGCTGCGCATGCCTTCCCAGGTCGGCGACGACGTCGCGGTCCTCCTCGACGCCTTCGCCTCCGCGCTCCGGCCGGTGCTGTTGCACCCACCGGCCGAGGGCGACACCGTGCTCGTGATTGGCGCCGGCAGTATCGGCCTGCTGACGGTGCGGGCGCTGCGCCTGAGCGGCTGGCAGGGCGACATTGCGGTGCTCGGCCGTTATGATTTCCAGAACCAGCGGGCGGAGGCGGCGGGGGCGAGCCGCATTCTGCGCAACCGCGAGGAGTTGTATCGGTGGGCGACGTCGCTCCCCGGCGCACGGGGTTACAAGCCGACGTTGGCACCCCGCTTCATCGAGGGCGGGCCGACGCTGGTCTATGACACGGTGGCCAATGAAGGCAGCCTCGGCGATACGCTCGCAGTAACCGCAGGTGGTGGTCGCGTCATTGTCGTCGGCACGACCACCAAGCTGAGCGCCGACTGGACGCGTCTGGTCCTGCGCAGCATCACGGTGGCGGGCGTCTTCGCCTACGGCTTGGCGCCGTTCGACGGTGGCCGCCGCGACATTTATGACATTGCGCTCGAGCTGCTCGGTACCGGCGGCTTGGATGCGCTCGACCTGGTGACTCATGTGTTCGATCTGGAGGAATACCGTGCCGCACTCGCAGCAGCCCTGGACAAAGCCGGCGCTCGATCCATCAAGGTCGCACTCCGGCCGGGCGGCTGAGCTGCTCGAGCGGTTCACGCGCGACCCGTTCCACGGCTTCTTCGATGGCCACTCGGCCGCGGACCTGGTCGCGCCCGGCTCGCTGCTCGACCACGCCCCGGTGCGCCGGTGGTTCGAGCTCATGGAGGCGGGCCTGCCGCAGTCCCTCTACACGTTCCAGCTGCCGTTGTCGCGCGCCTGCGGACCGGACTCGGCCGCGCTCGGCGAGCCCATCGTGATGTTCTCGACCTACTCCTATCTCGGGCTGGTCGGTCATCCCCGCCTCGCCGAAGCCGTCAAGCGTGCCGTCGACATCTACGGCACCTCGACGGGCGGCGTGCGCCTGTTGACGGGCACGCTCGAGCTACACCTCCAGCTCGAGCAGCAGCTTGCCAGGTTCCTCGGCCGCGAAGCGGCCGCGACCTTCGCATCGGGTTATGATGCCAACATCGCCGCGATCACGTCTCTCTTCGGACCGAACGACTATGTGATCCTCGACCAGTACGCTCACCAGAGCATTCATGACGGCGTACGGATGGCCGGCTGCGAGAACAAGCGCTTCAAGCACAACGACATGGAGGATCTGCGGCGGCGTCTGAGGCAGGCCCGCAGCCGCGGCGCAAAGCGCATCCTCATTGCCGTCGACGCGGTTTTCTCGATGGATGGCGACCAGGCGCCGATCGCCGAGCTGATCAAGATCAAGAAGGAGTTCGGCGCCTTTCTGCTCGTCGATGAGGCACATTCCATCGGTGCGATCGGACGCACCGGCCGGGGCGCCTGCGAGGAGCAGGACATCGATCCCGCCGACATCGACATCACCACCGGCTCATTGTCGAAGGGCATTCCCTCGACGGGCGGCTTCGTGGCCGGATCGCAGGCGCTGAAGATCTATATCCAGCACGGCTCGGCGCCCTACATCTTCAGCGCCGCACTGTCGCCGGCCAATACGGCGGCGATCCTGGAAGCCCTGCGCATCCTGGAAGAGGATCCAGGCCGCATGGAACGCCTGCGCGAAAACACGCGCCGGCTGAAGGAGGGCGTCGAGGCGCTCGGCTTCGATGTGTCGCGTGCGAGCAGTCCGGTCGTGCCCCTCATACTGGGCGACGAGTGGCGCGCCTACCGGTGGGCGCGGACCGCGCTCGACCGCGGCGTCTTCGTTTCCGCCGTCACCTTTCCGGCGGTCTCGCCGGGGCAGGCCCGGCTTCGGCTCTGTGCCACTGCCGAGCACAAGCCCGAACACTTCGAGCGCCTGTTCAGCGCCCTCGACTGCTGCTTGGAGGAGGAGAAAGCGGCGGTCTGAATGACACGGCGACGGGCACGCGCGCTCAGCGACCCCAGCCGGGCCCGCGAACGATGCGGCCCGGCTTCGCGCCCGTATGCTGCCCATCGCGCACCACCTGCACGCCATTCACGAACACATGGCGCACACCAGTCGAAAGCTGGTGGGGTTGCTCGAACGTTGCGTGGTCAGTGATCGTCGCCGGATCGAACACCACGACATCGGCGAAGAAGCCCGGCTTGAGCACGCCACGATCGCTGATGGATAGCCGGGTCGCGACCGCCGAGCTCATCTTGCGGATGGCATCCTCTAGCTCGAGCACGCCCTCGTCGCGCACGTACTTGCCCAGAATGCGTGGAAAGGTGCCGTACGCGCGGGGATGCGCCAGCGAGGTCGCACTGTCGGGGTCGAAGCCGCCGGCATCGGTGCCGAACTTGATCCAGGGCTGCTGCAATTGCAGGCGGACGTTGTCCTCGGACATCAGGAAGTAGAGCGCGCCGATCCCACCCTCCTCGCTGATCAGCAGGTCCACGAGCGTATCGAACCAGTCCTTGCCGGTCATCTCGGCGGCCTCGCTCAGCCGCTTCCCCATGTACCGTTGGTTCTCCGGGCGGTCGAGGTCGACGAGCATCACGCCCTCGGGCGTCGCCAGATTGCAGAAGTCCTCCCATTCCTTTTCACCCGGCGCCACGACCTCGCGCTCGAGGCGAGCGAGGACGGTCGAATCGCGCAGGTTATCGAGCAGTCGGCCATCGGCGGACGCCCAGGGCGGCAAACATGCGGCCAGCCCCGTTCCGCCAGCGGTGTACGGGTACATGTCCGCCTGCACATCGAGGCCGGCCGCCCGAGCCGAGTCGATCTTCGCGATCGCCAGGGGTGCCTTCGGCCAGTTGCGGACGCCGGCCGCCTTGAGATGGTAGATCTCGACGGGCACGCCGGCCGCTTCACCGATGCGGATCGCTTCGTCGATCGCTTGCAGGTACCGATCGCCCTCCGAGCGCATGTGCGTGATGTAGACGCCGCCATACGGCGCCATTGCCCGAGCGATTTCGATCAGCTCCTCCGTCGAGGCGAAGTTGCCGGGCGGGTAGACCAGCGCCGAGCCGATGCCGAACGCACCATCCTCCATAGCCCAGCGCACGGCCTTCCGCATGGAATCCAGCTCGGTGGGTGAAGCAGGACCCATTGCTTCACCCTTGCCGTATACGCGAATCGTGCTCGCGCCGACGAACGAGCCGATGTTCGGCGACGCGCCATGTGCCTCCATGGCCCGCAGCCAGCGATCGAATCCGCCTTCACCGACAAAGCTGCGCGCCAGGCCGGCGCGCTCCTCATCGTCCGTCGACGTAGCGCCGAGCATGCGTTCGTTGAGTGGCGCATTCGTTGTGCTCTCGCCCATGATCTCCGTGGTGATGCCTTGCGTGATCTTGCTGACCACGCGGCCATCGCCGAACAGGAAGTTGCCTCGCGAGTGACTCTGGATGTCTATGAACCCGGGGCTGACGACGAGGCCGCGCGCAGCCACGCGTTGAGTCGCGGCCGCGCCGCGCAGCAAGCCCTGCGGCGTGATCGCAGCGATCCGATCACCGCGAATCCCTATGTCGCCGTAGAACCAGGCCGCGCCCGTGCCATCGACGACACGGCCGCCCTCGATGATCACGTCGTAACGGGCACGAGGGCTGGGGGCCTCGGGCCCGCGCGGCGCACAGGCGAGCACGACCATACTGAGCAGAAGCAGCGACCGCTTCATTACGACCTCCGGACGGTGTACGGGGTGAGACGCGCTGCGCGGCGGCTAGGATGCTCGCCGCCCGCGACCGCGGCAAGGTAACCGCATGCGACTCAGCGCGCGCTGCTCGAGGGGCCCGCCTCCGCCAGTACGCGCAGCAGCGCGCGCGCCTTGGCGAGCGTCTCGTCATACTCATTGGCCGGCACGGAATCGGCTACGACGCCGGCGCCAGCCTGCACGTGCGCGCGGCCGTCCGCCACGACGATCGTGCGGATCGTGATGGCCGTGTCCATCGCGTTCCCGCCATAGGCGAAGTAGCCGACCGCGCCGGCATATGGCCCACGTCGCACGGGCTCGAGCTCGTCGATGATCTCCATGGCCCTGATCTTCGGCGCGCCGCTCACCGTGCCCGCCGGAAAGCACGCGCGAAACACGTCCAGCGCGCCAATGCCGTCGCGCGCTTCGGCTCGTACCTCGCTGACGATGTGCAGGACGTGGCTGTAGCGCTCGATGGTCATGAATTCAGGCACGCGGACGGTACCGAAGCGGGCGACGCGCCCGATGTCGTTGCGCCCGAGGTCGACCAGCATCAGGTGCTCGGCACGCTCTTTCTCGTCGGCGAGCAGCTCGTCGGCGAGCAGTGCGTCCTCGGCGTCATTCGCGCCGCGCGGGCGCGTGCCCGCGATCGGCCGGACCGTCACCGCGCCGTCCTCCAGGCGCACGAGGACCTCGGGCGAGGAACCGACCAGCGCCAGGCCATCGAGCTCGAGAAAGTACATGTACGGCGAAGGGTTCAACGAGCGCAGCGCTCGATACAGCGCGAACGGGTCGCCGCCGAACGGCACGCTCAGACGCTGGCTGAGCACGACCTGGAATGCATCGCCGGCGGCGATGTACTCCTTGACGCGGTCGACATCGTGCTCGAAGCGCTCGCGTGTCACGCTGCTGGTCCACTGTGGCGGTGCCGCATCGGGGCGCAGGTCGAGCTGCGGCGGCGCGATCTGGTCGTCGAGGCGCCGCACCAGCGACTCCAGACGCTCAGCGGCTGCGTCGTAGCGGGCGCGCAGCTCGGTCTCGCTGTCGGCGTCAGTGACGTCGGCCATGGTGATCGCGCGCGCGCGGCCGAACACGTTGTCGATGGCGAGTACCGTGTCGGTCAGCAGCAGTAGCGCTGTGGGCAACTGGAGATCGTCGGGTGGCGGGTGCGGCAGTCGCTCGATGTGGCGAACGCTGTCGTACCCGAAATAGCCGACGGCGCCGCCGAAGAAACGCGGCAATCCGGGGATGTCGGCGGTACGCTGTGCACGGAGTCTGCGATCGAACTCGGCCAGCGGATCCGCGGACGGCATGGCCTCGCTCCACCCCACGCCAGGCCGCCATTCGCGCACGCTGGCCATCGTCGCCCCCGGCTGGCGGGAATCGATGCGCCAGGCCGCGCGCGGCTCGGTGCCGAGAAATGTGTAGCGTGCCCATTTCTCGCCGCCGACGACCGACTCGAGCAGGAAGCCAAACGGCGGGCGCCGCAGTTTGGTGTACGCGGTGACGGCGGTTTCGCGGTCGAACAGGAACTCGCGCCAGACCGGCACGAGCGCGGCGTTACGGGCGAGCCGCGTGAACGCAGGGAATGCCGGACTCGGCATCGCTCAGGAAACGTCCAGCCTTGGGCTCATAATGCCTCCTGTGGTGGGTCATTGGCGCTCGACGGCCCGCCGCTCCGGACCGCGCCGCGGATCCGAACGCCTGCGCGCGTCTCGCGCTCCGCGTGCCGGCGCGCCATCCTGTGTCCTTCGCGGCCACCGGGGCGTCGTCGCGGCTGGCGCAGCCGGGCCGAGCAACGCGCCGCAAGGTCGAGACGGCGCGCGAGCCTGTCAATCGATCATATGAGCGAAAGCCTGATCGCCGTCGACACCGGCGGCACCTTCACGGATGTCGTGTGCGTCCGGGGTGGACGACTGTGGATCCTGAAGGTCCTGTCCACGCCGGACGATCCGGCCCGCGCGGTCCTCACCGGTATCCGCCAGATCCTGGCCGACAGCCCCGGTCGCGATCGCCGCACGACCGAGGTGGCCGACGCGGAGCGGACCGACCCCGCTGCCGACCCGGGATTCACGCTGATTCATGGCTCGACGGTGGCGACGAATGCACTACTCGAGCGCCGTGGTGGCAGAGTCGCACTGGTCACGAACGCCGGGTTCGAGGATCTGATCGAAATCGGCCGTCAGAACCGGCCGCAGCTCTACGCGCTGGTCGGCGAGCGGCTGCCACCGCTGGTCGCGCCGCCCGACCGGCATGGCATACGCGGCCGGCTCGGGCCGCGCGGTGAGGTGCTCGAGCCACTCGATGAGGCGGAGCTGAGCGCGCTCGCCGGTCGGCTGCGCGCTGCGGAGTCGATCGCGATCTGCCTGCTGCACAGTTACGCAGCTTCCGAGCACGAGGAGCGGATCGCCGCCGTAGTCCGCGAGCTCGGATTGCCGATCTCGATCTCGTCGCGCCTGTTGCCGGAGTACCGCGAGTACGAGCGCACCGCGACGACGGTCGTGAACGCCTACGTCGCGCCGACCATGGAGCGCTATCTCGGCCGGCTCGAGCACGTGTCGGGCGCGCGTCGCGTACGCATCATGGGGTCCGCTGGCGGCGCGCTAGCACTCGAGCGCGCGCGGCACGAGCCCGCGCATACGGTGCTTTCCGGTCCGGCGGGCGGCGTGATCGGAGCGCTCACGATCGCGCGCAATGCTGGCTTCGATGAGGTCCTCACCTTCGATATGGGCGGCACATCGACCGATGTGTCGCTGTGCATCGGCAGGCCGCAGCTAACGCGTGACTTCACGATCGCAGGCCTGCCTGTGGCGCTGCCGATGCTCGACATCCACACGGTGGGTGCTGGGGGCGGTTCGATCGCCTGGCGCGATGCCGGCGGCGCGCTGCGCGTCGGGCCTCGCAGCGCCGGTGCTGTGCCGGGGCCGATCGCGTATGGCAGGGGTGGCACCGATCTCACCGTGACCGACGCCAACTTGTGGCTCGGCCGGCTCCCGGTCGACGCATTTCTCGGTGGTGCGCGGCGACTCGACCGCGAGCTGATCGCAGCGCCCTTGAGAGGGTTGGCGCAGGCGCTCGGCGTCAGCGATGACGAGGCGGCGGCCGGCGTGGTCGAGGTCGTCAACGTCGCCATGGAAGGCGCGCTACGCGTGATCAGCGTCGAGCGGGGCCACGACCCGCGGGGATTCACGCTGGTCCCGTTCGGCGGCGCGGCAGGGCTGCATGCCGTCGAGCTGGCTCAGCGGCTCGGCATTCCGCGCGTGCTCGTGCCGCCCGACCCTGGTGTGCTCTCGGCGTTTGGCATGCTCGTCTCCCCGATCAGCCGGCAAAGCTCCCGCACGGTCTTGATCGTGGTTCGGCCGGATGAGCGCGTTGCCGCGCTGGACGCGCCGTTCGCCGCACTGGAGGCCGATGCACGGCAGGCGATGACCGAGGAAGGCGTGCCGGATTCAGCGATCTCGATCGAACGGATCGTCGATGCGCGCTACGCCGGCCAGAGCTACGAGCTCCCCGTCCCGGCACGCGATTGGGTCGAGGCCTTCCAGCAGGCGCATCACGCGCGCTACGGCTATTCACTGCCACAGGAGAGCGTCGAGGCGGTCACGCTCCGCGTCGTGGCGACATCGCCGCCGGCCGATGTCGCGTTGCCGGAGCTGCGGCGCGCCGACAGTGAGCCATCACCCGCCGATGCACCCTGCGATGTGGCCCACGCCGGCGCCTGGATCTCCGCGGCCCGCTTCGATCGCGCCACCCTGCTCGCCGGGCACCGCCTGACCGGACCGGCCATCGTCACCGAGTACAGCGCCACCACGTGGCTGCCGCCTGGCTGGCTCGCCGAAGTACGCCGAGACGGCGCGCTTCTGCTGTCGCCGGAGCGGAGCGTCGGGGAACTCGCGCGCCACCCGCCACGGTAGCACAGGGCGCGAGGCGGCGGTGACGGCGCGCGTCCGCTCGGCGTTGCCAACCTGATGTCCACCCGGCAGAGGAGGAGAGACCATGCGAGCGATCGCTACGACGCTCCTGGTGGTGACGGCTACACTCGTCGTCTGCGCGGCCGACGCGGCCGCGCAGAGTATCCAGATCGTGCCGAAGATCGGCGCGTTCAAGGCGGTCAGCGACCTGGGCGAGATCAGCGGCAGCCCGCGGGAGCTCGAGGGCAGCCTGGCAGTCGGCCTCGCCGCCGAGCTCGGGCTCGGATCGCTGCCCTTCGATCTGCGGGCGAACTTCGACTACGCCACTGACACGGAGGTCTCCAGCGAGGGCATCGGTGATCCGGGTTCCGCCAGTGGCAACCTGCTGGCTGTGACCGGCGATCTCGTGTTCCGCGTCGGCTCCGGCGAGGGGCTGCTGGCGCCCTATCTGCTCGCCGGCGGTGGCCTGAAGCGTTACGACATCAACACCGACGAGATCGCCGACCCGAACTTCGAGAACATCTTCGACGAGAACCAGACGAAGCCGACCGGCCACCTGGGCTTGGGCCTGGGCCTCGGCCTGGGATTGATTTCGATTGTCGCCGAGCTGAGTGACTACATCAGCCAGTTCGAGGCCGAAGGCGGCTCCGAGCTGCAGCACGATGTGTTCGGCATGCTGGGGGTGCGCGTACGACTGTTCTGAGAGTCAGAGCGCGTAACAGGGACCGGGCCCGCGCCACGTGGCGCCCGGTCCCGGGCCACTCACGTCTCCGGCTCGACGACCCGTTTCGTGTCGGGATGGGATGCGCGGTTCAGCTCTGCCTCCTCGGCCGTCCGCGTCATCCCCTCTTCCATCAGCATCCCGCGCATGGGCTCATCCAGATCCGGGAAATGCTGACTGATCTCGCGCATGTACTCGGCGACCCGTTCGCCGCGGTCGTGTTCGTCCAGGTCGAAGGCGTAGTCTTCGAGCATCCGCTCGAACAGCTCGGCCCGGGCCTGGGCATAGGCCGCGGCGCGGCGATCCAGTCCTGGCATGGTCCATCTCCGGTTCGATTGCTCAGCGGCTCGAGGGGCAAGATCCACACCGGCCTTGAGGCGCCGCGCGACCCGCCGTTAGCTTCTCCTGCTGCCGGACCGGCGCTGCGAATCACGGCCGGCCCGACTGCTGCAGCAAAACGGAGCTCATGAGCGATACGAGATCGACCACCGCCGGCAGCCGCTTGGCCGCGGCAGCGACTGTCGAGCGCCCTGTTCGGGCCGGCGGGCTGCCGGTCGAGCCGTACCGCCCACCCTACCTGATCGCGGCACTGGTCGGCTTCGGCATCTGGCTGCTCTACGCGATCACGCTGGCGCCATCGACCGCGTTCTGGGACACCAGCGAGTACATCGCGACTGCGCACAATCTGGGAATCCCGCACCCGCCGGGCAATCCGCTGTTCGTCGTGCTAGCGCGCGCCTGGGAGCTGCTGCTCGCGCCGACCGGGCTTTCCGTCGCCGTTCGCATCAACCTGTTCAGTGCGACCATGAGCGCGGCTGCGCACGCGTTCTGGTTCCTGATGGTCCACCGCATCCTCGCCTACTACACGACTGAGCGGACATTCCGTCTCGTGGGCGCGGTCGTAGCCGTCGTCGTGAGCGCCACAGCGTTCACGGTATGGAATCACTCGAACGTGAACGAGAAGGTCTACACGGTTTCCTTGTTCACCATTGCTCTGCTCTCCTGGCTGGCCTTCCGCTGGCGCGACAACCTGGGAGTCGGCAAGGACGACAACCTGATCCTGCTGATGGTTTTCATTCTCGCGCTGTCGGTAGGCAACCATCTGATGGCGTTCCTGGCCGCGCCCGCCTTGATCCTTTTCATCCTGCTCGTCCAGCCTCGTGCGCTGACCAATTGGAAGCTTTACGCCGCGGGCGCCATAGCCGTGGCGATCGGCCTCTCGATCCATCTCTTTCTGCCGATCCGCGCTTCACTCGACCCCGTGATCAACGAGGCCGATCCGAGCACCATGCAGGCGTTGATGGACGCGCTCATGCGGCGGCAGTACGACAAGCCATCGATCTTCACCGACCCGACGTTGCCCGGCCAGGAGATGCCCCGCACGATCTCACAACTGCTGGCGCAGATCGGGCATTACCTGCAGTACTTCGACTGGCAGTGGGCGCGCTCCGTCGCCGGCAACGTCCATGTCTTCGGCGGCATGCGGCCGCTGTTTACCGTCGGCTTCGTGCTCCTCGGCTTGTATGGGGCGTACGCGCATTACCGTCACGACCGCACGAGCTGGGTCTATGTGGCGACGCTCTTTCTGACGCTGTCGCTCGGCCTGGTGATCTACCTGAACTTCCGCTACGGCTACACCTGGCGGCCAAACATCGCGATCGAGATGCGCGAGGTACGCGAGCGCGACTACTTCTTCATTGTCGGCTTTTCCGTCTGGGGACTCTGGGCCGGCTTGGGACTGGCAGCGATCTGGCGACGCCTGTCGGAGGATCTCGTCGAGCGGGTCGGCGCCTACGGTCGCGCCCAGCTCGTTACGGCCCCCGTTCTGGGCATTGCCCTCATTCCCCTGGCACTGAACTGGTCGTGGGCGTCACGCGCTGGTGATTACGCCGCCCGCGATTGGGCTTACAACCTGCTGCAGAGCACGGAGCCCTACGCCGTGCTGTTCACCAACGGCGACAACGACACATTCCCGCTCTGGTATCTGCAGGAGGTCGAGGGGATCCGCCGCGATGTCACGGTGATCGTGATGTCGTACCTCAACACGCCATGGTACGTGAAGCAGCTCAAGCAGCTGACGTCGCCATGCGGGCCGGGCGAGGACCCCGCGGAGCATCCGGACCGCATCATCTGCCAGCGGCCGTACGACGGTGACGGACCCACCTTCTACGACGCTGCTGCCAGGCGCGGACCCGAGCGGTCGATCATCCCGCTCTCCGCAGCGGAAGTCGACCGCATCGCGAACACGCCGCCGTTCGCGACGAACGAGGATCTGGTGTTTCGCGCCGCGGCGCTCGAGACCTCGATACCGGCGGCCACTGTCATGATCCCGGCGGACATCTTCATGACGGCGATCCTCACGACGGCGATCGGCGACCGGCCGATCTATTACGCGACCACGACGCAGGCCTACCAGGAGCTGAATCTGCGACCGTTCCTGATCCGCCACGGCGTTGCGTACAAGCTGAACAACGGACCGGTGGACCCGGACGCGCAGCCCGGCGTTTACGCACTTCCCGATGGGCCGCTGGCCACCGGCCTCGGGCCGTACATCGACCTGCCACGCACGGACGCTCTGCTCGACGAGGTCTACATCCACCGCAGCGGACTGCCGGACGAGTGGTCGCACTGGGTCGATGATGCGACGCAGAACATTCCCGTCTACTATGGCTACGCGCATTACGTCGCCGCGCAGGTCCATGCGCTGCTCGGCAACCAGGATCAGGCGGAGCGCCATGCGCGTCGTGCGGAGGTCTGGTTGAACCTGGCCCAGGAAGGCTGAGCCCTGGTGTCGGCGGAGCCTGTGGTCGGGCACCGCCGTCCTCTGCTCGGCGCCCTGCTGGTGCTGGGCGCCGCGGTCCTGTGGGGCACGCTCGGCGTTTTCGGCAAGTACCTCTACGAGCGCGGGCTCACGGCGCTCGAGGTGGCGAGCGCCCGGGCCGCAGTCGGCGCGCTCGGGCTGGGACTCTGGCACCTCGTCCACGCACCCGCCGCGTTACGCGTGCGCGCACGCGACCTGCCGCTGCTCGCCGCCTACGGCGTGATTGGCTTCGCCCTGTTCGAGCTGCTCTTCTTCGCTGCGCTGGAGCGGACGACGGTGGCGATCGCCGTCGCGCTACTTTACACGGCGCCGGCGTTCGTGCTCGTGCTGTCGTGGGCCACCGGCGATGAGCGTCCGGAGCGGCAGCGGCTTCTACCGCTGATCCTCGTGCTGCTCGGCGTGACGCTGGTGACCGGCGCCGCCGGCGCCCTCGTTGCCGGCGCCACGCCGGTTTCGACAGCGGCGATCCTGATCGGCCTCGCCTCCGGCCTGACCTACGGACTCTACACGTGGTTCGGCAAGCGAGCCGTGGCACGCAACGCACCCAGCGTCGTCATCTTCTACGTGTTCGTCTTCGCCGCGGCAGTGTTGGCCGTTCCGGCGCCGCCCTGGCGCATTGCTGCCGAGCACACGGATTCGCTTGCCGTGCTGCTGCTGCTCGGGCTGGTGCCGACGCTGGGGGCCTATGTCGTGTACGCCATGGCCCTGCAGCACCTGCCGGGCAGCACGGCCGCGATGCTGGCTTCTATTGAACCGGTGATTGCGGCGTTGCTCGGCTTCTGGATCCTGGGCGAGCCACTCGCCGCGGACCGCGCCGCCGGCGTTCTCGTGATCGTGGCTGCGTCGGGTCTGCTTGCGCGCAGCCTCACACGCCAGCGAGCAGTGCCGGCGCTCCCCGATCCGGTAGCTCCTCCATGACGCGGCTCGAGCCGCTCCGCTCGTCGTACATCACGCGGACGACATGGTCCATGCCGTCGCGGATCGCCTCGATGTGGGTGATCAGGATGATCTGCTCGAAACGGTCCCGCAGCCGCCGCAGGAGCTGAACCACGCTGTCGCGGCGTTCGAAGTCCAGCGAACCGAAGACTTCATCGAGCACCAGGATCGACAATGGCTGCCCCGCGCGCTCGGCGATCATCTGACTGATCGCAAGTCGCAGCACGAGATTCGTGACATCCTCCTCGCCGCCACTGATGACCGGCTTTTCCTCGCCGTCATCGAGGACCAGCACGTCGTAATCGTCGTTGATCTCGAGTGCCGTGTAGCGGCCGTCCGTGATGTCAGTGAGAAAGCGCGATGCCAGCTCGCTCAGGTCCGGCCGGACGCGGGCATTGAGCTCCTGGCGCAGCTGGCTGAATGCCTGGTCCAACTCGTCGTGATGGCGCAGCTCGGTCTCGACTTCCATGAGCGAATTGCGCCGCGCTCGATCCTCTGCCGCATCAGCGCGGGCCCGCCGCAGCGCGGCCTCGGCTACTTCCGCCTGAGCCGCGCTTTCCGCCTCACGTAGCTCGGCGCGCCGCGCGGCATCCGCCGCCGCGTCGAAGCGCTCACGCAAGCTGTCGTAATGCGTATCGGTGATTCGCAGTGCGGCGTGCTTCGCCTCGAGCTCGGCGGCCAGCTGCGCCGCGGCAGCGCTGGCGGTTGCGCCGGCGTCGTGCTCGCGCTCGCGCAACGCCCGCGCCTCGACAACCTGCTCGAGCTTCGCGGCCTCGCGTTCCAGCCCGCGCAGCGCCGCGAGGCGGGACTCCGCAGCGCGGTGGGCGGCGGCATCGTAGCCTGCCGGTAGAGCCTCGATCTCCGCGCGCAGCATTTCCAGCGACTCCTGCTTGCGCTCCCGTTCCTGAATCAAGACACCGAGCTCGTTCGCCGCGCGCTCGCAGCGCGCCAAACGGTCGCTCTTCGCTTCGATCGCGCGCAGCGTTGTTGCACGGAGCGCTTCGGCTGCAGCGAGTTCAGGCGGCTTGTCCGCGAGCTGCTTCTCGCGTTGACGTAACCATTTGCCGTCTTGGATCACCTCCTGGTACTCATCCTCGAGCTTCCCGAGGACCGCGCCGTAGTTCACGCCAAGAGGCTTCCGGCACGTCGGACAGATCCCGTCGGGTCCGGCAGCGCGCAGCCGCTCGACCTGCTCCTCGAGCTCCTGTGCGCGATCCAGATAATTGCGCAGCCGCGTGGCGACGTTTTCGCGCTTGGCCACCCACTCGCGGTGGCACGCTTCCACCTCTCGCTCGGCCGAGGCAAGGCCCACGCGTTGCTCATCCAGCTGCTTGTGATACTGCTGGCGGAGTGTCGGCGCCCGCTCCAGCTTGCCGATCCGGCCACTCAGCTCGCGCAGCTCGATAGTGAGCTCGTTCGTGCGCTCGTCGAGCGCACGACGTCGCTCGTCGAGGCGCGCGCGCTCGGCTTGACGGGCGCATTCCTCGACCAGGCCGGGCAGCGCCAGCAACTCATTGGTCAGAGCGACCAGCCGCAGTTCGGCGGCGGCAATCGCCGCCAGCTCGTCGGCGGCGCGACGCACATCGCGCTCGGCCGTTTCGCGCTCGCGATCGGCCTGTGCGATCGCATGTTCCAGCTCGCGCGCCTGCTCGCGCGACTTCTGCGCCGCGTCCCACTCGGGCCGCAACGTATCGCGTCTCGCCGCCGCCTGGCTTCGCTCCAGCCGCGCCCGCTCGACGGTCGCTATGGCTTCTGCGTCTCGGGCTTCGGCGGCCTCCAGCGCCAGCCGTACCGCAGCTGCGTCCGGCAGCGCGCCACGCAGACCATCGACCCGGGCACGCAGGTGATTACGCCGCGCGCGGGTACGCTCCTGCGCCCGCCGCAGGCGCTCGTAGCCGAGCACCTGGCTCAGGAATCGACTGCGCTGCGTCGGCCCCATCTGCGCCAGGAACTGCAGCTCCTTCTGGCCCGTGAAGTACGTGTTGAAGAATTCATCACGGCTCATGCCCAGCCGCCCCTCGAGGTACACGGTCGAGGGTGCGATCCCGGTGGCGACCGGCGCGGTTCCGCCATCCAGGAAGACGTCGGCGCCGCCCAGCGTACGGACGATGCGATACTCATGACCGCCCAGACCGAACTCCAGCTCCACCTCTACCCGACTGCGCGAAGCTGCCCGCGAAAAGCGAATCGTCTCGTTCGTGCCGCGCGCTGCCGCACTGCCGTAGATCGCCCAACCCAGAGCTTCCAGGATCGTGCTCTTGCCGGCGCCGTTCGGCCCGATGATTCCCGTGATCCCATCCTGGAGCAGGATCTCGGTAGCGGCATGCTGGCGAAAATTTGTCAGACGGATGCGATGCAGCTTCATGCGAGCGCCTCATCGTCGGCAGGCCCCGCATCTGCCAGGTATTCGAGCGCCAGCCCGATCACACGTTCACGATCCAGTGCCCCTGAGGACAGGCGCCAATCCGAGCGCAGGAACGTCTCCACCTCTTCCTCGAGCGTGCGACGCCGCGTCTCCAGCAGCCCGCGCAAGTGCAGCTTGTGCGGCCGCCTCACATCCAGATGGAAATGCAGTGCCTCGGCTCGGAACTCACGGATCCGCCGATGATCCAGCGCACGGAACAGACCCCGAGGTACGTCCTCGATTACCAGCCGGACCACCTTTTCCGCGATGCCACCCGGTACAGTGGCAACAGCCGCGCGGATGCGCGCGTCGAGCTCGGCCGGCTCGATGTAAAGCGCGCCAGCGGCGCTCGCCTCGGCCCCGACAGCGCGCGCGTTCAGCCGTGGCAGGTCGATCACCGGCCGCGTCGGTACCGTGTGCAGCGAGCCCCGGCCGGAGATCGTGTCGAAGCTGACGAACCCCTTCTCCTCGGCCGCTTCCTCCCAGATGTTCGGCGCAGTCCGCTCCGTCGCACCGGCATACCACATGTTCGGCCGCAGCTCGGTCGTGATGTGGTAGTGGCCGAGCGCAACGTAGTCCCAGCGCTCGGGGCGGATCATGCCGATGTCGACGGTCGCCGCGCCGTAGTCACCGAGGAAGCGCAGCCGGTTCTCGACGCCGTCGCCCGTGATGCAGCCGTGAAGCAACAGCACGTTGGTTCGCGCCCGCCCATCCGGCTCGAGCTCCGTGACGCCTTCGCGCACCGCCGCGTGCGGCACACACAGCACCGATGCATCGAGTGGCTCCAGGTACACCGGCCGCGACTCGCCCTCGACGACGTGTACGCCGGTGATCTCCGCGAACAGCTGGAGGATGCTGCCGCTCTCGGCCGAACGCGGCGCATCGTGGTTGCCCGCGATGATGACCACGGGGGCGGTCGGGAGCGCGGTTCGCAGGTGCACCAGTTGCCGAAACGCATCCGCGATCGCGCTGTTCGGCGGCCGCACCGAGTGGAACAGGTCGCCGGCGATCAGGACGAGATCCGGTGTGAGGTCGACGACCTGCTCGATGGCCGCGGTGAAGGCGCGAGCGACATCGCGCTCACGCAGGTTCATGCCGCCGGGCGCCGCGCGGTAGTATGCGCGGTAGCCCAGGTGCAGGTCGGCGAGGTGGGCGATCAGCACGCGGCCAGGTCAGCTCGAGTGGCGCTCAGGCGGGTGCGCCGAGCACGTGCACGACTTCGCCAGTGACGCCGCTGGCGTCGTCGCTCGCCAGGAACACCGCGACGCGCGCGACCTCGTCGCGGGTCACCCAGCGGACATCCGGATCGCCACCGAGACTCGCCCGGTTCGACTCCGTGTCGATCGTGCCCGGCGCGATCGCGTTCACGCGCACGCCGTGGGCCGCTTCCTCCAGTGCGAACGCGCGGGTCTGAGCGATCACGACCGCCTTGGCCGCACTGTAAGCGCCCAGCCGAGCACGTGCCCGCTCGCCGGCAGGCGACGCGACGTTCACGACGCACCCCCGGTTCTGCCGCAACAGCGGCAGCGCGGCACGTGTCACGGCCAGCATGGTCAGCGCATTGCGCTCGAGCTCGTCGCGCCACTCCTCGTCCGTCGTTTGGGCAAGCGGCTTCATGACCCGTAGGCCGCCGGCCATGTTCACCACGATGTCCAGCCGGCCGAAATGCTCGTGGACGCGGGCAATCAGCGATTCGACCTGACGCGGCTCGAGCAGATCGGCCGCGACTCCCAGTGCGACCGCGGGTGCGCCCAGCTCGGTCGCGATCTGCGCAATCGCCGCATCACGCGAGCTCACCGTAACTCTCGCGCCGGCATCCAGGAACGCGCGGGCCACGGCATGGCCGGCCTGGCCACGCCCACCCACGCCCGTGACCAGGACGACGCGTCCGCGCATTGGCTGCGAACCGGGTGGCGGGGCGGGCGCCGCTCGAGATTCGGCCATGCCACTGATGTAAGCGAGTAATGCGAAGCCGAACAGCGTTTCGACGGCGCCGAGCCGGGCGATCAACAGTGCGCCCGCTGCCGCGCCCAGGGCGGCGCCGAGCGTCGCGGTCACGGCCGTCATGCGCCAGCGGACGGCCAATGCAGCGAGCACCAGGCCGATGCTGTAGATCGGTGCCCCGAGCAGCAGCACGACGGCGCTGGCGTGGCCGGCGTCGCTGCGCGCCAGCGGGGTCGGTCGCAGCCAGAGGCTCGCGAACACACCGGCAAGCGCAATGGTGATCGCAGCAGCGCGCCAGCGGTCACGACTCGGCGGCTGCGGTGCGACGCCGCCGGCTGCGCGCGTGGTACCCGGCTGCTCGTGCGTCGTGCCTGCGCGCTCGGGCCGGCCGGCCCACAGTCCGGCCGCGAGCGCGCCCACGCTGAGCGCAAGCAGCATCCCGCCCGCGCGCAGGGCGCCACGCTCGTTGTAGAGCAGCAGTGCGCCACCGACCTCGGCGGTGATTGCCGCGGCGGCGCCCGCGACCAGTGTGGCGATCGCGCCGACGGGTGTCATGGCTCGTAGCGGCCGTAGCCGCCGCGGTAGTGGATCAGCGGCACGCCCTCGCGCGCGTTCGCGTCGATCACCTCGCCGACGAAAATGGTGTGGTCGCCGCCCGGGTATTCGGCCCAGAGGCGGCAGTCGACCCAGGCGAGCACGTCATCGAGCACGGGCGCGCCGGTCACTGCCTCGTGCCAGGCGATGCCGCGGAACTTCTCACCACCTTCGCTCTCGGCGAAGTGGCGCGACAGCCGCTCCTGGTCGTCGGCCAGCAGGTTGATCGAGAAGGCTCCGGCAGTGCGGACCAGTTCGTGCGAGTCGGCGCTCTGCTCGATGCAGACCAGGACCAGGGAGGGCTCGAGTGAGACCGAGGCGATCGCGCTCACGGTGAGACCGTGCGGGTCGCCGCTGTGCGGGTCACGGGCGGCGACGATCGACACACCGGTCGCGAGGTGTCCGAGCACTCGTCTGAATTCTGCTGGATCGATCGTCATCCGGGCTGGATCTGCTGCGTGCGCTGCGCGTTGCGGAGGTCTCGAGCCGCTCCTACACTAGAGTGCCTCACGGCCCCGTCGGGGGCCGGAGGACGGATCGGATCGCGGAGAAAATGAGAGGCAGCGGACGCAGTCGATCGTTCCAGTGGCTCCGGCCGGCCCTGATTGTAACCCTGGCCACTGGGTGCGACAACGTGGACTGGGGTGGCGCGGACGTCGCGATCGTGCCGCCGCCACCAAAGGGCGACGAGCGGGTCGAAGTCGTCGCCGATACCGGCGGCCTGCGGCCGTTGCCCAACGGGCCGGTCGTATACTACGTGCGCCGCACCGCCGATGGCGTTGTCATGATGCCCGTCGGCGAGGTCGCCGGCGACAGCCTCGCGCCGATCACGCCAGGGGACGACTGGCGCCAATACGGAAACCGCTACATCGCGGAGCTGCTGCGGCAGGGCAGCGAGTTCACTCTGTTCCGCAACGGCCGCCGCGCCGGCACGTTCGTCGTGGAGAGCGCCACCCCGCCGCCGCCGGGCGCGTGCCCGCTCTTGCCGGTGGCCAGCGGTAGTCTCGAGCTTGCGGCTCGCGATGACTCGACCACGGAGTACATCGCAATGCCGAAGCGGCAGGCGCCCGAGCCCCAACGGATGCCCACCGACATGGTGCCATCACGGCGCATGCAGGTCCTCGGTCCGATCCTGGCCGAGCGTCTGCTGCGCGCCCGCCAGTCGCAGCTACCGGGCAACTGGCAGGCTGCCATGAAGCAGATCTACCCGTTCCCCGTCGAAGGCGCGCCGCTGCCCGGGTTCGCCGGCACACTCCTCGTGGGCGACGAGCTGCGCCGTGGCGGGAATACGACCGGCTTCTCGCTCTTCTTCGTGGTCACACCCAATGCGCAGGCGAGCTATGACACGGTCTACGCTCGCTACACCAGTTATCCGCAGGAAGGCAAGCTCGCGCCGAGGACCGTCGATTTCCTGGACTGGGACCGCGATGGACAGGTCGAGCTGCTGCTCTACTATTATGGCGCCGACGATGAGTTCTTCGCCGCGGCCGGCAATCGCGGCGAAGACGGGCCCTGGGACATGATCTTCTTCCACCGCTGCGAGCAGGGCGGCCGGCCGGCCGCTGGACCGGTTGCCGTCGAGTCGACCAACGACACGATCGGCGGCTCCGGCCCGGGCGGCGCCGACACCGTACGCCAGTAAGGGGCGGGCGCGGGGGCGGGGGAACAGCTCCAACGTGCAGCCCCAAGGACGAGGAGCGGCCTCAAAACACGCGCACGTTGAAGTAACGATCCGGGTTCTGCCGGATGTCCTGGGCGAGCATCCGCACGCTGACTGCGGCCTCGTTCAGGTTGTTGTAAAGCTGATCATCACGCGACAGCAGGCCGAGCGTGCCCTCACCGCGCTCGAGGCGGCCGACCACGAGCTCGATGGACGCGCTGGCGCGACCCAGCGCTGTTGTCGCTTCATCGGCGCCCTGCGTCAGGACGTCGAGCCGGCCGATCAGCGCCTGCAGCTCGCCCTCTCCCGTGGCGGCCTCGATCTGGATGGCAGTCCGTCGCAGGCTCGCGCTCAGCGCCACGAGCTCACGGCGCTGCTCAGTGATGAGCCCCGAAAGTTGTGCCAGTGTCTGCTGCAGGTCGATCGCGCTGCGGCCAAACGCATCGACGGTCGGTTCCGACAGCAGCGCGTTGATCTGCATCAGTGCGCGTTCCGCGCCCTGCGAAATGCTGGCCGTCGCCTCGGTCAGGCCAGTTGCGATCGAGCCGCGCAGGACATCGCCCTGCTCGAGCGGCTCCGTCGCGATTCCCGGGATGATATTGGCGATGCGGCCACCCAGCAGCCCACCGGACTCGAGCACCAGCCGGGAATCCGCCGGCACCTCGTACTCCCCGTCCAGCTCGAGTCGGACCGCGACGGCATCAGTGCCGATGTCGAAGGTTTGCACCCGGCCAATGTTGACACCTCGCATCTGCACCGGGTCGCCGCGTCGTAATCCGCCCGCGTTGTCGACCACGGCGGTGACGATGTAGCGGCCGCGGAAGGTCGCCGCATCGGTCATGGTGAAGAGCGCGATCAGGATGGCCAGGAGCCCGGCCAGCGCGAAGGCGCCTACGAGCACCTCGCGTCGTGCCGTGCGGCCGATGACCAGTCGGTCGAGATCATCGGAAGGAGCGGCCGTTTCGATCTCGTTGCTCGTGGCCCGCGCCATCAGGCCAGCTCCAGCATGCGCGCCGACTCGACCTGCGGCAGGCGCTCCATGAACGCGCGTACCAGCGGCTC
Source organism: Longimicrobiales bacterium (assembly GCA_050732635.1). Lineage (GTDB taxonomy): Bacteria > Gemmatimonadota > Gemmatimonadetes > Longimicrobiales > RSA9 > JBOHRE01. The sequence goes on from JBOHRE010000007.1 coordinate 60,630, forward strand.
ACCGCTCTGGCGGAACTCGTGTGGCGTGCCCACGAAGGTGATTCGTCCCTCGTCCAGCATTGCAACGCGATCGACGATGTCGAGCGCCCCCTCGACGTCGTGGGTGACGATCACCGAGGTCACGCCCAGCTCCTGCGCGAGCCGATCGATCAGCCGGTGCACGACGGCGCCGTTCACCGGATCCAGACCCGTTACCGGCTCGTCGTACAGCAGGATCTCCGGCCGACCAACAATCGCGCGCGCCAGGCCGACGCGCTTGCGCATGCCGCCCGAGAGCTCCGCCGGCAGCTTGGTCAACACGGCGTTCGGCGGGAGGTTGACGTGCTCGAGCGCGTCGGCCACCCGCTCCAGGACCTCGCGTCGCGGCAGTCGCCGCAGCTCCGACTCCGGCAGACCCTGGGCAACGTTGTCGAAGACGGTCATCGAGTCGAAGAGCGCGGCATGCTGGAACACGTAGCCGACCTTGCGACGTATGCGCTCCACGGCCCCGCGGTCGGAGTGGTAGACGGACTCGCCGTCGACCAGAACGTCGCCGCGGTCCGGCTCGACGAGTCCGATCGTCGTCTTCAGCAGCACACTCTTGCCGGTGCCCGAGCGACCGACGATGGCGATCGCTTCGCCAGTGCCGATGCTGAGGTTGACCCCCGCCAGAACGGGGACATCGAAGGACTTGTGGACTTCGCGGAACTCGACCATGTGCTCGCGTCGGTACCCCGCACGTGCGGGATCCGCTTCAGTTCAGGAACAGCGGCGGGAAGAGTGCGTCCAGGAACAGCACCGCCAGTGTCATTGCCATAACCGATCGAGTGGTCGCTTTGCCGACGCCTTCGGCGCCGCCGCGGGTCCGGAAACCCACATGGATCGCGATCAAGGGGATCACGAATCCGAAGGCGACCGCCTTCCCGATCGAGTAGAACAGGTCCCAATTGTGCCAGTAGAGCCTGGCGCCGTAGAAGAACGCCTCGCGTCCGAGGCCGACCGCCAGCTGCGCCGCGATCATGCCCGAGAAGATCCCGACTGCGTCGGCAATACCGACCAGGAGCGGCACCACGACGATCCCTGCAAGGAGGCGTGGCGCTGCCAGCACGCGGACCGGGTCGCGGCCGAGCGAGTGCAGCGCGTCCATCTGCTCGGAGACCTGCATGGTGCCGAACTCGGCCGTGATTCTCGCGCCGACGCGGCCGATCAGCACGATCGCCGTCATGACGGGCCCGAGCTCCAGCACCACGCTGGCGACGACGATGCTGCCCAGCACGTAAAGCGGCACCGAGCCGGTGAACTGATAGCCACCCTGCTGCGACGTGACCACCCCGGACAGCACGGCGGTGATCAGCACGAGGGGCAGGCTCAGCACGCCCATCCAGTAGGCCTGGGCCAGGATCTCGCGCAGCGGCACCTGCCCGGTGACGGTGTAACGCGCAATCCGCGCAATCAGCAGGGTCAGCTCGCCGGCGTGACGCGCGATTGCGAGCGCCAGCTTGCCGACGGCCGCGAGCCAGCGCGCGCCCGGAGTACGGCCACCGGCGGACACGCCGCGGGCGGGAGTCCCTGCCGGGAACGCTTCCCTTGTCTGCTCCATCGCCGTCGCTGCGAATGTGCTTCGGGAGTCGCTTAAATAGCTGATGAGTCTAGTAGATGGCTCGCACGATGTCCATTGTGCACGGCGCTCGTGCGGATTGCCGGAGTTGCATTCTCGCCGCTGCTCGCTAACTTTCGACGACACATACGCGAACGGGGCCATCACGGAAGCCGGTGCGAGTCCGGCGCGGCCCCGCCACTGTGAGAGGACCGGCGCTCGCGCGCCGGAACGACCGT
>JBOHRE010000008.1:0-58255 GCA_050732635.1 Longimicrobiales bacterium
GATCATGAGGGCGGCGCCTCGCCCGAGCAGGGCCTCGGCGATGGCGTAGCCGATGCCGCGCGAGGCGCCGGTCACCAGCGCGACCTTACCACCGAGCTGTGTCATGCGCGATCCTGAAGCATGCTGACGTGGCGATGCTGCGGGAGTTTAATTGCTGCGTCCCGGCCTCGCCACTAAGATGCGGCGCATGAAACTCACAGGCCGGGTGGCGCTGGTCACGGGCGGCGCACGCCGCATCGGCCGTGCGCTCACGCTCGCGCTGGCCCGTGCGGGCGCCGACGTCGCCATCAACCATCACGGCTCCGAGCAGGAAGCCGAGCGTACGGCCGCCGATGTGCGTGAGCTGGGCCGCCGCGCCCTCGTCGTCAGGGCCGACCTGGCGCAGGTCGCCGAAGCGCGCCGCCTGGTCGATACCGCAGCCCAGGCGTTGGGACGCCTGGATATCCTGGTCAACAGCGCCGCGCGCTTCGACAGCGGCAGTATCGAGGACATCGACGAGGCCGCCTGGGATCGCGTGATGGCCGTGAACCTGCGCGCGCCGTTCTTCCTGTCGCAGGCCGCCGTGCCGCACATGAAGGAGGCCGGCGTGATCATCAACATCGCCGATCTCGCCGCGTTTCAATCCTGGACGCACTACGCGCATCATGCGGCCGCAAAGGCCGGTCTGGTCCACCTGACGCGCGTGTTGGCGCGGGCGCTCGCCCCGGCAATCCGCGTGAACTGCATCGCCCCCGGCACGGTGTTGCCTCCGCCGGGCACCAGCGCTCAGGAGGTGGCTCGACTCGCGAAGCGGGCCGCGCTCGGCCGCATCGGTTCGCCCGACGACGTCGCGCGTGCCCTGCTCTATCTCATCGAGGCCGACTACGTGACCGGCCACGTCCTGGTGCTGGACGGCGGTCGGCTGCTGAACTGCTGAAGCGTTCGCGTGCTGGCTGTGCGTCCGGCGGACCCGGGGCGGCCGCTCCGGGTATGACGACCGCCTCGCATGAGACCCCCATACCAGACTTCGCTGCTGGCGCTGCTCGCGCTATGCGCGGCCGGCACTCCCGCGTTCGCGCAGGAGTGCCCGACCGTGGCCGATCTCCGGGCATACGAGCCGCCCGAAGCCGCGCGTGTGTTTGCCGGAGACGGCTCGTTCCTCGCTCACCTTTCCCCACATCGGCGGGTCGTGCTGCCGTACGAGCGCGTCCCCGCTTTGCTGCGCGACGGCTTCGTCGCGGTCGAAGACCGCCGCTTCTGGGATCATGGTGGCGTGGACCTGCGTGCCGTGGCGCGCGCCTCGCTGCGCAACGTGATGAGCCTGTCCTTCCGTGAAGGGTTCAGCACGATCACCATGCAGCTCGCGCGCACGGTCTTTCCCGACAGACTGCCGATGTCGGAGAAGGTCGGCCGCAAGCTGTGCGAGGTGAAGCTCGCGCCACAGGTCGAGCGGAGCTTCACGAAGCAGCAGATCCTGCAGCTCTATCTCAACCAGTTGAACCTGGGCGATGGTACCTTCGGCGTGGAAGCGGCGGCGCAGGGCTACTTCGGTAAGTCGGCGGTCGATCTGTCGGTGGCCGAGGCCGCACTGCTGATCGGTCTCGCCAAGAATCCAGCAGGCTACAATCCGCGGCGTCATCCGGCGGCGGCGCTGGCTCGCCGTAACGTCGTGCTCGAGGTGATGGCGCGGGAGGCGGTGATCGAGGCCAGCGTCGCGCGCGCGGCGCAGGCGGAGCCGGTGCGACTGGCACCGCCGCTCGAAGCGGCGACACCGGCGCCCTATTTCGTTGCGGCGGTGCGGCGCGAGCTACACGAGCGACTCGGCGAGGAAGCCGCGTCTCGAGGTTACCGGGTCCACACCTCGCTGGAGCCACAGCTGCAGCGCGCGGCAGCGGCGGCGCTCCGCGCCCAACTCGGCCGTATCGAGGCGGGCGCGTACGGCACGTATGCTCACGCGCGGCCTGAGAACGGCCGCCTCGAGCCTGCGAGCCGCACCGCGTCGCAGTACCTGCAGGGGCTCGTGGTCGCGCTCGATCCCGGCAGCGGCGCGATCCGCGCACTGGTCGGCGGTCGCGACTTTTCGCATTCGCAGTACGACCGCGCATTGCTGGCGCGCCGTCAGCCCGGCTCCGCCTTCAAGGGCATCGTCTACGCTGCGGCGCTGCGGGCAGGATTGACGCTGGCCGAGCGGGTCGAGACCACGCCCGTCTCGATCACGGCAGGAGGCGGCGTTGCCTGGCGTCCGCGGGATCACGTCGCCGACTCGGTCGACGCGCTCTCGGTCCGCGACGCGCTCGCCCAGTCGGCCAACAACGCCACGGTGCGGATCGGGCGCTGGGTCGGCGAGCGCAAGGTGATCGAGCTCGCGCAGGCACTGGGCATCACGAGCCCGATTCCAGAGTACCCGTCGATCCTGCTGGGCGCGGCGGAGGTCGCACCGGTGGAGCTGGTGGCGGCCTACGCTGCGTTCGGCAACGGCGGCTGGCGGATCACGCCGCATCTGATCACGCGCGTCGAGGACTCTGCCGGGCGGCTCATCTGGGCACCGCGCGTTGAACGGCGGCGCGCGCTCGACGAGGACGTCGCATTTCTGACCCTGAGCGCACTCGAGGAGGTCGTCGATCGTGGGACCGGCAACGTGATCCGTCAGGCCGGGTTCTGGCTGCCGGCAGCGGGGAAGACCGGCACGTCGAACCAGGGCAAGGATGCCTGGTTCATCGGACTGACGCCCGACCTCGCCGCCGGCATCTGGGTCGGCTTCGACCGACCCCGCGCGATCCTGCCCGGTGGCGCCGGCGGCGCCGCTGGGTTTGCCGTACCCGCCTGGACGGAAATGATGAAGGCCTACTACGTGGGTCGGCCGGCGCCTGCGCCGTGGTCGGCGCCCGAGACGATCCGAGCGCTCCCCGTCGATGCGACCACCGGGGGCCTCGCCACCGGGAACTGCCCGGACGAGGACGTGCGTGTGGAATACTTCCGGCAGGGCAGCGAGCCCGCAGCCTTTTGCCCGCTCCACCCGGAGCGTGGCTTCGAGCGCTTCTTCGATCGGCTCTGGCGGCGCGTGCGCGGCGGCTGAGCCCCGGAACATCGCCGAGCCGCGCCGGCTAGTTCTCGGCCGGCGCCTCCGCCGTCTCGAGCACCGGTGATTCGCCGATCCCGTGGTGCGCCAGCCAACGCTCGGCCTCGAGCGCAGCCATGCAGCCGGTACCCGCGGCCGTGACGGCCTGACGGTAATAGCTGTCCATCACATCGCCGGCCGCGAACACGCCCGCCGCGCTGGTTGCGGTGCGCCATGGCTTCGTCTTGATGTAGCCGGAAGGATACAGCTCGAGCTGGCCCTCGAGGAAGGCCGTATTCGGCGTGTGGCCGATCGCGATGAAGAGGCCACCCACGCGCAGCTCGTCCTCGGCGCCGCTCTGCGTATCACGCACCCGCACGCCCGTGACGTAGTCGTCGCCGAGGACCTCGACGACGACCGCATTCCACAGGAAGCGGATCTTCGCGTGCGCCTGCGCACGATCGGCCATGATCGGGGATGCCCGCAACGTGTCGCGGCGGTGGATCACCACCACCTCGCTGCCAAACTTGGTCAGATACAGCGCCTCTTCCATGGCGGAATCGCCACCGCCGACCACGGCGAGCACGCGGTTCCGAAAGGCCGGCAGCGCGCCATCGCAGACCGCGCAGGCGGATACGCCACCGCCGGTCTGTGCGAGCCGCTGCTCGTTCGCCAGCCCGAGCCAGTTCGCCTTTGCGCCCGTCGCGACGATCAGGGCATCGGTCCGGATCTCGCGGCCGCCACTCGACCGCAGACGTAACGGCGCCGCCGCCAGCTCGACCGCAGCGATGTTCTCGGCAAGCACGCGTGCCCCGAAGCGCGTCGCCTGCTGCCGGAACCGCTCCATCATTTCCGGACCGCTCACGCCGTCCGGAAAACCCGGATAATTCTCGACATCCGTGGTATACATCAACTGGCCACCGGGAATCATCGTCCGACTCGCCTCGCCTTCGAAGACCAGAGGCTGCAGATTGGCCCGCGCCGCGTAGATTGCGGCCGTCCATGCGGCAGGCCCCGAACCGATGATGGTGACCAACTCGCGCGTACTCTCCGACATTCACGACCTCGATTGCTCCGGATCAACGCTGGCGCACCCGGGCGCGCTCGCCGCAAGCGCTTTGCTGAGCCAAGTCTACCCGCTGCGTCAAGGCCCAGCAACCAGCACATCGCTGGCGTGGGTACGAGGCCGATGCTAACTTTTGCTTCGCTCGGAGGCCCATGACCGCTGCCGGATTTCCCGCCCCACACATCGATCAAATCGAGCGCCTGCTGCGCGCGCTCTCGGGGATCGTTTCGGCCCGGGTCGTCGCTGCCAGTGACGGTCGGCCCGAAGAGATCCACGTGATCGCGGCGCCGGGGCTCCATGCGAAGCAGGTCGTGCGCAATATCGAGTCGGCACTGAACGCGCGCTTCGGGCTCGACATCGATCGGCGCATCATCAGCGTCGCGCAGGTCAATGGTGGTAACGGTCAGGCCATGGGTGATGACGATGAGACGTTCGGCGGCGGCGTGCCGGCGGCCAGCGAAGCGGCCGCCACGATCGGCGCGACCGAGCGACGCCTTGTCTTCGTCGGCTTCGAAGCCACGTCGCGGACCGCCCAGGGCATCGTGTGCCGCGTGCTGCTGCGGCGCGACGAGGAGCTGGTCGAGGGGACGGGTGAAGGGCCGGACACCCAGCACGGCCGCTGTGAGGCCGGCGCGCGCGCGCTGTTCAACGCGCTTGCCGCCGCACGCGGCGATGACAGCCTCGTGCTGGAGGGCGTGACGCTGCTGCTGACGCACGGACGCGAAATGGTTCTGGTCGCCGCCCGCGCGCTCGCGGGTCGGGCGTCGCTGCCGCTCAGCGGCGCCGCGCCGCTCGGCCGCTCGCCCGAGGAAGCTGCCGTCTATGCGGCGCTGCAGGCCACGAACCGCTGGGCGACGCGCGAGGACTGAACGCGCGTCAGCATCAAACCCGGCTGTCGCCGGGCGAACGCCATAGGTCCATCCCCATTACAGTCGAGCAATGCATCCGCCGACCGGAACCAGTGCCGACGAGGCGAACGACCCGATCGTGCCCGCAGAGCCGTCGCCCGCCACAGCCGCACCGGACGCCGAAGTCGGGTCGCGCGCCTCGCCGCATGCCGATGCGCTGACCAGCGCGCTGGCCGCCGAGCTGGCGCGCATTGCCCGCCAGATGGACGCACACCTGGCGAGTGATGATCCGCTGCTGCGGCCGCGCCTCGCGCGCGCAGCCCGCCTCGCGCACCGCTGGCTGCATACCCGCGAGGCCGACGCACCGTTGCGGCCCGCGGCCACCAGCGGCGCGGACGCGCCCAGCCAGGGCCCGGTCGGCACGTTCGCAACCGAAATCGGCGGCGAGGACCCGGCCGCGGCGGCGCTGCTCGACCGAAACCAGCGGCTCCGACACGAGAACGCGGCGCTGCGCGAGGAGCTCGAGCGTCGCCGACGTGCGTGGTCGTACGCCGTTCACGAGCTGCGCAATGCGGCCGATGCGCTGTCGAGCTGGATCTACGCGTTGCGCGGATCAGCAGCCCGCCGCGAGTCGTGGTACCCCGCTCTGGTACGTGCCGCGGAAGCTGTGCTGCGCCGCGCCGACGACGCGTTCATCGCAGGCGAGAGTGGCGCTCCACCCGTTCCCCTCGAGACCGAGCCGTTCGACCTCTGCGAGGCCGCACGTGCCGCGGTCCGTCAGGTCGCGCCTTCCGGTGATGCCCACGACATCGGCATCACGCTGGCGACACCCTCCGGCTCGCAGCCCGTCATGGCGCAGGGCAACCGCGACCGCGTGCTGCAGATCACCGGCAACCTGCTGCGCAATGCGATCGCCGCCACGCCCGACGGCGGCATGATCGTCGTCACCGTGCGCATGCGCGCGGGCCTGGCCGAGCTGCTGGTGGAGGACAGCGGGGCCGGTGTTGCCGAGAACCAGCGCGCGGCCCTCTTCGAAGTCCGCGACCTGGACAGTCTCAGGTTGTCCGGTCAGCGCGGCCTCGGCCTACCGCTCTCGCGCATGTTCGCCGAGCAGATGGGCGGCTCGCTCGATTACCAGCCGGCGCGCTCCGGGGCGGGCGCCTGCTTCACCCTGGCATTGCCGCTCGCGACGCAATGAAGGCGGAGCGCAACGGCGAAGCCGCACAGCGCGCCCGGGTCGCCGCCGCGCTCGAAGAGATCCCCGGCGTGCTGGCCGCCTCCATTGCCATCGGCGACAATGGCCGCCCGCACGCCGTCTGGATCGCTGCTGCCGCCGCCGGCCGCGCGCACCGTATCCGACGCGCAGCCGTTGAAACGCTGCGGACCCTCGGCATCGCGGTCCCGCCGGAAGCAGTTCGCGTCGGCAGCATCCGCGAGGGCGAGATTCCGCTCGAGCCGCTGCCGGGCGACGTCGCCCCGCAGGCGGCCGCCACTGGACCCGCGTCACCACCGCCACCGCCTGAACCCGCGCCCGACCCACCGTCGCGGCGTAACACGCCGGAAGGGCTGGGCCGTCCAGCCACCCCGGCCGGCACCGAGCCCCCGACCGGCTCGCAGCCCGACTTCGCCCTCGACGAGGAGATCGCACCCGCCTGGCAGGGCCGATTCCTCGTGCTCGATGACCTCGAGCTGCACAGCTCGCACCGCCGCGTCCGCGCCAACGTTCGGCTGGTTCGCCTCGGCGAAGCCTTCGATGCGGCAGCCGAGGACGTCGATACCGAGCTCGGTCGCGCTCGCGCCGCCGCTCGCGCTACCTTGACCGCCGCTCAGACCGCGGCTCGGGCCGTCACCCTCGCCCTCGACGGCCTCCAGATCGTCTCGCTCTTCGGCCGACGACAGGTCGCGATCGCCGTCGACGCCGTGTCCGACCGCCGTTTCACTCAGCTCTCGGCCCTGGTCGCCATCGAGACCTCGCCCGAGCACGCCGCTGCGCTCGCCGCCCTGCGCGCCGTCGAACGCTGGATCGCCTGGTAGCCGCCGCCCGCTACCAACCGTGGAGGATCCGCTCCAGATCTTCCTTGTGCTTCGTCTCCTCTGCCACGATCCCCTCCAGGTCCACCTTCAACCCCAGCTCACCCGCCGCTTCCGCCTGCTCGATCCGCTTCGTGTACCGCGCGATGGTCGACCGTTCCGACTCCAGTGCACGCTCCAACAGACTCCGGTTGTCCCCCGCCAGCTCCACCGTCGCCGGCTCCGTCGTCGGCGTTCCGCCCAGCGCGATCACCTTGTGCGCCAGAAACTTCGCGTGCGCCAGCTCATCGGCGATCTCGCCCTCGAGAAACTCCGACAGCTCCGGCCGCAGCGGCCCGCTCACCAGCCGCGAGTACAACAGGTAGGACAGGATCGCCTGATACTCGTGCGCCAGATCGTCATTCAGCCCGCGTATCAGCGCGTGCCGCCGATCCAGCGCCCGGACCTTCTTTCGTGATGCTTCCATTGGCGTGGCCTCCAAGCTGGGGAACCCATATCAATAATCATTATTGTTCTCCACGGAGCCCGCCGCAAGGGTTCGCGCGCCGCTCGCCACAGCTCTACGACGTGGTTTCGGCCTTTTCGCGGTCCTGAAAGATCTTGAGGTTGGTGCTGTGGCCGGGGTTGTAGCGGGCCTTGGGATCGATGCGGTGGACGGCGTGGTTGACGGCCATGGCGGCTTCGCTGAAGCCAGTGGCAATGAGCTCGAGCTTGCCGGGGTAGTGGGCGATGTCGCCGGCGGCGTAGACGCCGGGGATGTTGGTCTCGAGCATGGCGTCGACCTTGATGGTGTTGCGCTCGAGGTCGAGGCCCCAGGAGGCGATGGGTCCGAGGTCGGGCTTGAAGCCGATGAGTGCGAGGACGGCGTCGACCTCGAGGGAGGTGTCCTGATCGGTGCGGTTGTCGAAGATGGTGACGCCAGCGACGCCGGTGTTGCCGGGGCGTGCGTGAATCTGTCGAACCTCGTGGTAGGTCAGGAGCTGTACGCGTCCCGAGTCGACGGCGTCGCGCAGCAACCTCATCGAATGCGGATGCGCGCGGAAGCCCGCGCGACGGTGAATGAGAACGAGGTGGCGGGTGCGTTCCATGAGGCCGAGTGCCCAGTCGACGGCGGAGTCACCACCGCCGATGATGAGAACGCGCTTGTCCTGGTAGCGGGCGGGGTCGCGGACGTGGTACTCGACGCCATGGCCGAGCAGCTCGTTGTAGCCGGGACAGCCGAGCTCGCGCGGGCAGAAGGCGCCCTTGCCGCCGGCGATCAGGATCGTGCGGGTCGGATAGCGACCCTTATCGGTCGTCAGGACGAAGTGATCGTGGTGGCGGATGAGGTCCTGGACCTGCTCCTCGAGGAGGACGTCGCAGCCGAACTGGAGGCCCTGCTCGATCATGTTCTTCGCCAGGTCGCGGGCGAGGATCCTGGCAAAGCCGCCGACATCGTAGATGTACTTTTCGGGATACAGGGCGGTGAGCTGGCCGCCGAGCTCGGGGAGCGAGTCGATGATGCGGCAGCTGGCGCCGCGCATGCCGGCGTAGAAGGCGGCGAAGAGGCCGGTCGGGCCGCCGCCGATGATGGTCAGATCGCGGAGATCGGTATCGTGCATTACGGCTCTGAGTCGAGTGTCCGGGGCGCCCGATGCTAGCGGCCCTGGAGTGGGCCATCAAGCGCCGGCGCCCGGTGGCGGTGCCGGATCCGATGGTGGCAACGCAGCGGCATAGAAGCTGGAGTGCTCGTAGCGGGCCAGCGCGGAGCGGAGCAGCAGCTTGATGAGGACAGCGCCCGGCACGGCGAGGAGCAGTCCGATGAAGCCGAAGAAAAAGCTGCCGACGGCGATCGCGAGCATGACCCACACGGGGTGCAACCCCACAGAGCCGCCGACGATTCGGGGGCCGATGACCGAGCCATCGAGGACCTGCACGACGGCGAAGACGATGGCCACCTTGCCGAGCGAGGCGAGAATCGAGCCGCTCAGCAGCGCAATCAGCACGGCGGGGATGAGGCTGACGATGAGGCCGAGGTAGGGCACGAGGTTGAAGACGCCGGCAACGGCGCCGACGACGCCGGAATAGGGAAAGCGGAGGACCCAGAGTCCGAGCCAGGTCAGGATGCCGACGACGGTGGCGGCGAGCAGCTGGCCGCGCAGGAAGTGTGATAGCAGGCGGTCGTACTCGTGGAAGAAGTCGACGGCGCCGGCGCGCGTGCGTGCCGGTAGCATGGCGCGCAGCCGGGCGAGGATGGTCTCGTAATCGCGCAGCAGGTAAAAGGCGAGGATCGGCGTGAGCACGACGTAGCCGAGGATGGCGAGGACGGTACCGAGGCCACGGCCGACGCCGAGAATGCCTGCCCATGCGCGGCGCGCGATCGCGTCCTTCTGGTCCAGCAGAAGCTGCTCGACGCGGGCGGCGTCGTAGGTCGCGATCCAGTCCCGCAGCGCCTGCTCCGGGACGAGCGGCAGATCGAGGTTGAGCACGCGCAGCCGCGCCCGGTCGAGCCATGCGGCAGCCTGCGCGATCGCGGACGGTGCCTGCCTGGCCATGCGCTCGACCTGCTCGCCGAGCGCCGGGGCACCGAGCGTGATCGCGATCACGAGCAGCACGATCCCGGGCAATGCCAGCAGCAGCACGGCCGGGCTGCGGGGCACGCGGTGACGTTCGAGCCAGCGCACGGCTGGATTGAAGATGTAGGCCAGCACGAGCGCGAGGATGAAGGGCGCGAGGAGGAACCCGGTCGTGTCCATGATCCAGAGCAGGCCCAGGATCGTGATGAGCACGACGAGCGCCGCGTGACCGCGACGGCCGGCGTACGGCCAGAGCAGCAGCAGCAGCGCGGGCAGGAGCACGAAGGGCGTGAGCACGTCGCGCACGGCGTAGAGGAACAATCCGAGCAGGGCGCTGGCGGCGATGGCGTAGACCAACCCCCAGGAGCGCCGGTCATGACGCAGCTCGATCATGGTTACTCAGGGCGAAGGGTCAGGAGCTCGTCGCCGATGAGGACGAGAGCTCGAGCACGCGGCCCGCCTCCCGTAGCACGGCGCGGGCGTTGTCGTACGTGATCGTTTCGAGCGCATCCTCGAAGGGTAGCCAGACGCACGCCGAGATGCCCTCGTTCGCTGCCGGTCGCGGCTCGCCGTCCGAGGATTCCATCAGGAAAAAATGGCAGTACTTGTGGATCAAGCGACCCCGGTCCCGAAAGAACCAGTCGATGCACGGCAGCTCGGCGCGGACGTGGACACCGCCGAGCCCGGTCTCCTCGGCGACCTCGCGGACCGCGGTGTCCGCGGGCGTCTCGTCGGCTTCGACGTGGCCCTTGGGCAGACCCCAGTTGCCGTAGGGATCACGGATCAGCAGGAAGCGGGCGCCATCCGGCGTCGCACGGTACACCACTCCGCCTGCGCTCGTTTCGATGCGCGCGGCGCCGGCTCGACCCCGCCCGCGACCGGTCCGCTTCTTCGAGCGCTCAGTCACCTTTCAGGCGCTCCGCGATCTGCACGGCATTGGTCGCGGCGCCCTTTCGCAGATTGTCGGCGACGACCCAGAAGTGGAGCGTTCTCGGCAGATCGCGGTCGCTGCGCAAGCGGCCGACCAGTACCGCATCGGAGCCGGCGACCTCACGGGGCAGCGGCTCGCGGTCCTCGACGAGGCAAACGCCGGGCATGCTGCGCAGTGCCGTCCGCACCTCGTCCAGCACCACCTCCTGTTCGGTCTCGACCGTCACGGCCACGCAGTGGCCGATCTCGACCGGCACGCGCACGCAGGTCGCAGCCACGGGCAGCTCGGCCAGGCCGAGAATCTTCCGTGTCTCGCTGCGCATCTTCTCCTCCTCATCGGTCCACCCGTCGGCATCGAGCGCGCCGATACGCGGAATCGCGTTGCCCGCGATCGGCGCCGCGAAGGGCGACGCCGAACTCGTCGCGCCGCCCAGCTCGGCGCGCAGCGCGTCAATGCCCTCCTGGCCGGCACCCGAGACCGATTGATACGTGCTGGCGACGACGCGCCGCAGCCCTGCCGCCCGCCGGACCGCCTCCAGCGCGACGACCATCTGGATCGTCGAGCAATTCGGGTTGGCTATGATGTTGAGCGGCCGGACCCCGACCGCAGCGCCGTTCACCTCCGGCACGACCAGCGGCACGCTCGGGTTCAGGCGCCAGGCGGAGGAGTTGTCGATCACCACTGCGCCGCGCTCGGCGGCAACCGGCGCCCATTCCCGACTCCGCTCCGCGCCTGCGGAAAAGAGCGCGACACTGCAGCCATCGAAGGCGTCGGGTGAGGGCGCCCGGATCAGCCAGTCGCGCTCGCGCCAGCGAACCGGCTCGCCGGCCGAGCGCTCCGACGCAAGCGGCACCAGCTCGTCTGCGCGAAAGCCGCGCTCGTCCAGCACCTGGAGCATGGTCCGACCGACGGCTCCGGTCACACCCAGCACGGCGAGCTTCATGCCGGCACCTCCGCGAGCTGAAAGGCATCGTGCAGCCGTTGCTGCGCCCGCTCCTGAGCGGCCGCATCGACCAGCAGCGAGATCGAGATCGCGGAGGTCGACAGCGCGTGCACGGGCACGTCGGCCGCGAGCAGCGCCTCGAAGGCGGTGGCGTAGACGCCGGGCCGCTCGGTCATGCCGCTGCCGACGATCGTCAGGCGCGCGAGACCGCCCTTCGACTCGACCTCCTCGCCGCCCAGCTCCCCGGCCACGGCCTGGCAGACGCCGAGGGCCTCCTCGAGAACGGACTCCCGCACGGTGACCATCAGGTCGCGGCGGCCGTCGACGCGGTCGAGCTGCGACACCATGTCCACGCTCACGCCGGCGGAAGCCAGTCCGGAGAGCGTCGCCGCGGTCGAGCGCATGTCGGCCGCCAGGCCACGCAGCAGCACTGCCGCGTATCCGCTGTCGGCGGCCAGCGCCGTGAGCACGAGTCCTTCCATCTTGCGGTCCACCTCCATGATGAGCGTGCCCACCGGCTCGTCGGCGAAGGACGAGAGGACGCGAATCGGCACGCGAAAGCGTTGGCCGAGTTCGACGGCACGCGCGTGCATGACCCTGGCGCCCGACTGCGCCAGCTCGAGCATTTCGGCATAGCCGATACGCTCGATCTTGCGCGCGCCGGGGACCACGCGCGGGTCCGCCGTGAATACACCATCGACGTCGGTGTAGACGTCGCAACGCTCGGCGCCGAGCGCTGCGGCGAGTGCCACGGCCGTGGTGTCCGAGCCGCCGCGGCCCAGAGTCGTGACCTCGCGTCGGCGACTGACGCCCTGGAACCCGGCGACGATCACGACGCAGCCGCGGCTCAGCTCCTCCCGCACGCGATCCGCCCGAACCTCCTCGATCCGCGCCATCTGGTGCACATCGTCGGTGATGATCGCGGCCTGCGAGCCGGTGAAGCTCAAGGCCTCGACGCCGGCATCGCGGATCGCCATGGCGAGCAGCGACATCGCGATGCGCTCACCGGCGGACAGCAGCATATCGAGCTCGCGCAGGTGACGGCGCCTGGCATCCGGCGAGACCCGAGCGGCCAGCGTCATCAGCTCGTCGGTGGTGTGGCCCATGGCGGAGACCACGACGACCAGATCGTGACCGGCGTGGCGTTCCCGCGCGATCCGTTCCGCGACATGGCGGATCCGCTCCGGCGTGGCGACCGACGTGCCACCGAATTTCAGTACGAGTAGTGCCATTCCCGCGCGAGCCGATGCAATTCTACTGCCCGTCCCGCACGGTGCCGAACCGTTCGGCCGATCTCCGCTAGAAGATCTCGAGCCGGATGTACCGCCGCGGGTTGGCCTGGATGTCGGCGATCAGCGCCTGCAGCTGCACGTTGCTTTCGACCAGCTGCGCGTACAGCGTCGTGTCGCTCAGCAGGCGCCCGAGCGTGCCCTCACCGCGCGCGGCCAGGGTAGCGACCTCGGCGAAGCTGCGGAACGTGGTGTCCACCGTCATCGCGGCCGAGCTGAGGTTGCCGCTCAGCACGACCCAGGCGGCGGTGAGTGAATCCACCTTGGCCGAGGCGCTCTGCAGATTCTGCACGATCTGCGTGACCTGACCCTGCGCCACGGCGCCCTCGATCTGTGTTGCGACCTGGCGCACCGAAAGGGCGGCCTGCCCCATGTTCTCCGCCGTCTCGGCGAAGTCGTCGGTCAGCGCCTGGAACGAACGCTCCTGCCGCTGCACTAGGCTGGCGAGCTGCGTGGACAGCTCCTGGATGTTCTCGATCGCGTCGCGGACGCGCAGCGCGCTTTCCTCCGTGAACGCCAGCTCCACGCGACCGGTCAGCACGGCCAGGTTCTCCGCGATCTCGTCGGCGACCGCCGTCAGCCGCGAGATGTCGGGCAGCGAATAGCCGGGCAGGACGCCGGGCTGACGCGGTTCCGCATAGTCGTAACCCGGAAAGCGCGAGCGCGGGAACAGCTCCGCCTGCCAGTCGCCGAACAGCGACTCGGGCGCGAGCAGCATGACCGCGTCCTCCGGCAAAGCGACCGAGCTCGCGACCGTTGCGGTCACGATCACGCCGCCGCTAGCCGGCTCGAGCTCGAGCTCATCGACTCGCCCGATCGGTACGCCACGCAGCTTGACGACGTTGCCCGGCGCGAGCTGGCCGACCTCGCGAAAGCGCGCCTGGATCGTGGTCTCCTGACCGCCCAGCCGTGCGCCCCTGAGCCAGACCGTGCCGAAGAACACCACGGCGGCGCCGACCAGGATCACGGCGCCGACGATCACTTCAGTCTTGCGGTTCACGCTGCCTCCTGCGACAGGTCGGGTCGGCCCTCGACAAAACCACGGACAATCGGGTCATCCGCGTTCTGGATCTCCTCCGGCGTGCCGGTCAGTCGGATGCGGCCCGCGTGCAGCATGGAGATGCGGCTCGCGATCCGGTACGCGCTCTTCATGTCGTGGGTCACGACGATGCTCGTTACGCCGAGCTCCCGCCGCATCTTCAGGATCAGCTCATCGATGACGGCCGTGGTCACCGGGTCGAGCCCGGTGGTCGGCTCATCATAGAGCAGGTATTTCGGATGCGTCGCGATCGCGCGCGCGAGGCCCACTCGCTTGCGCTGACCGCCGGAGAGCTCCGACGGCAATCTGGGCCCGAACGCTTCGAGCCCGACGAGACCCAGCGCTTCGGCCACCCGGTTCGCGATCTCGGCTGTGGTCATGCCGGTGCGCCGCAGGCCCATGGAAACGTTCTCGCTCACGGTCATCGAGTCGAACAGCGCCGCGAACTGGAAGACGTAGCCGACGCGCCGGCGCAGCTCGTAGAGCGCCTCGCGCGCCAGCAAGGGGACCGCCAAACCATCGACGACCACGTCGCCGGAGTCCGGCCTCAGCAGGCCCACGATCGTCTTCAGCATGACCGACTTGCCGGAGCCGGATGCGCCAATCACCGCGTGGGTCTCGCCTTCCGGGACCTCCAGCGAGACATCCTCGAGGATGACCTTCGTGTCGAAGGACTTTCTGATGGCGTCGAGCTGAATGCTCATAGCAGGGCCACGGCCCAGAACGCGTCCAGCACCAGAATCAGCATGCTGCTGACGACGACGGCGCGCGTCGTCGCCTCGCCCACCGCTTCCGCACCCCCGCGCGTGCTATACCCGAAGAACGCGCCGATCAGGGTCACGGCGAGGCCGAACGAAGCCGCCTTGATGAGCGAGAACGCGACGTCGAACGGCCGGAAGAAGAGGCGCAGCCCGCGCACGAACTCCGGCGTCGACAGGTCGAGCAGGTTGAGCGCGGTGATCCAGGCGGCGACGATTCCCATCGCGTCGGCCAACGCCACAACCACGGGAAACATGAGGAATCCGGCGATCACGCGAGGCACGACGAGATACGCCAGCGGGTCGTATGCGAGTGTTTCCAGCGCATCGACCTGCTCGGTTACGCGCATGCTGCCGATCTCGGCGGCGATGTTCGCACCGACCCGACCGGCCAGGGCGAGGCCGGTCAACACGGGACCGAGCTCGAGGATCATCGTCTTGCCGCTCAACACGCCGACGAAATAGAGCGGCACAGCGCCCGTGAACGTGTAGGACGCCTGGAGCGCGAGGACGATGCCGGTGAATGCGGCGATGAACAGCACGATCGGCAGTGACTGCACGCCGATGCGTGCCATGCTGCCAATCAGGCGGCCGCCCCAGGTCCGAGTATCGACGAGCGAGCGGCTGGCCGTGCCGACGAAAGCGCCGAAACGGCCGAAGGTTGCGACCAGCTCCATCGAGGAGCGGCCGATCCAGGCGAGCGGCGCCGTCAACGGCTCCATCATGATTGAAACATAGAGCGGCGCGTTCACGCCTGTCTACCGGGCGTGAAACGCAGCGGCGGCGGCGCAGCCGCTTCGCCGAGCTGCGCAGCCAGGGCATAGAAATGGCGCAGGGCCTGCAACGCGCGGTCGTCCAGCGTATACTTCAGGGCACGCCAGTAGGCGAGCAGCGCGGCCGGAGTCATGCGGTAGGCGGCGGCGTAGCGGCCGGCCAGCGCTGTGTCCTGGTCGTGAAAGTAGGCCAGGGATTCGGTGAGCAGCACATGCAGATCCGCGAGGTGCTCGTCGGCGGGGGGACCGAGCCGGGTCTGCCAGAGCGCAAACACGAAGGGCAGGCCGGTCCAAGCGTGCCAGGATTCCGCGAGATCGTAGCGATAGGGCGCCCGTCGGCTGCGGGCGAGCGCGGCATCGCCGATCCAGAGCACGGCATCGTCGCCCTCATGCAGCGGGTCGCCGGCGGCCTGGTCGAACCAGCGATAGCGCGGGCGCACGCCGAGACGCGTCTCGAGGAGCAGCCGCAACAGGATCACGGAGGTCGCCGATGCGGTCGGCAGGGCGACGTCGCCCGCGTCCAGCTCATCGAGCGGCCGCTGGCTTTCGACCACGATACTGCGCACCGGACCGTCCGCAGCGATCGTGAAGCCGGGGATGATGCGCAGCTCGTGCGGGCGACGCAGATACTCGACGCTCGATGCCGGCGCGACATCGACACGACCTGCGGCCAGCGCCGCGTTCAGCTCCGCGGGTACGCCACGGACCAACCGGATCCAGTCCGGCGGCGACTCCAACAGCAACGCATGAACGGGATGACAGTTGCTGTAGACGATATGACCGAGTCGAATCATGCCTTCCGGATGCCGGTCGCTCGCGGTGTGCGCGGACCGTGAGACAGAATGGGCCCGACCGCCGGGTGCTGGGCGGGATCCTGTTACTACTGGCGATCGTGTTTGTCGCGCTCGTCATCTTCTTCCTGCCGGAAATCCAGCGCAAGGCCGAGCGACCCTACACGCTGGTCGCCGTCCTTCCCGAGACGGACCGGCTGCGGCAGGGGGCACCCGTGCTCCTGGCGGGCAAGGAAGTGGGCCGTGTCATTGATATCGTGCTGCTGCCCACCTCCGCGGACACGAGTGCGGTGGTCGGCGCCGTCTTCGAGGTCGCCGGCGAGGCACGACCATTCATTCGACGCGACTCCGAGCTGCACGTCACTGCGCCCAACCCGCTCGGCGCCCCGGTTCTACTGATCATGCCGGGCAGCCCGCAGGCGCCGGTTGTCGAGCCGGGCGACACGTTGCGGCCGCCACCCTCGGACCTGGAGGCGGTGCTGGTCGCCGCGCGCGATCTGTTCGCCACTCTCGATACCGCCCTGGGCGACGCCGCGCTGCTGGGCTCACGCGTGCGTGAACGCTCCGCCGCGATCCGGCGCGCCCGCCAGTCGACCGAGGCCGCCCGCAGCGAGTACGAGGAGTTGGATGCCGCGATTCGCGGCAGCGCCCTCGCCTCGCTCGGCGACGATGCTGGTGCGCGCGCGTCGCTCGACCGCCTGCGCGCGAACACCGACACGCTCGTCAGCGCCGCGCGCGAGCGCTCCGCTCGAATCCGCCAGCTGCTGGCCGACACCACTGCGCTGGCGCCGCGCCAACGGTTGGCAGGACGGTTCCGCACCTTGGCCGTCGAGCTCGAGCGCCTCGACACGCTGCTGTCCGAGCCGAGCGGCAGTTGGAGCCGCCTCGCTGCCGACAGCGCGCTGGCCGTGGCGCTCGCCGGTCTGCGGGCGCAGCTCGACTCGCTGATCATCGAGGCGCGTCGCAACCCGATCCGATACGTGTTCTGACGCCGAAGAATCTGTGATCGCGCCGCGGCGCGGCGTTACCGCGTCGCGTCGATCGTGAACACGACCGGCTCGGTGACGCCGTCGCCGGAAAGAGTGGTCTCGACCGTGATGCGACGCACCGCGTGACGCGGATCATCGAGTATGACCTCGATGTCGAGGTGCTGACTCTTGGATTCGATGCGAGTGCGGACGCGCGGGCCGGGCGGCTCGAAGTCGGCAGCCGGATTGCGGATCAGCGTCTTCGTCGATTGCCGGCCGCTTTCCAGATTCCGGGTCACTTTGATCTGCCTCAACCAGTCCGGTTGATAGCTCACCGCATAACCGTGTCCTCGCTGATCGGTCCCTCTGCTGTCACGATTGTGACGCGCCATCGAGCCTCTGCCGAGCGTGGTGGAACGAGGGCTCGAATCTTCCCACGCTGCCGGAACACTGTCAACCGGTTTCGGCTTCGTCCCGGGCCGGCCTTCGGCTCCCCCGAGGGCGCTCCCGCCGGAGCGTTGCGACCGCGCCGGGCCGCGGCGGCCCGGCCGGCCGGCCGGCCGGCGGAATGGCGCTCTTGACCGCCTGGCAAGGCTGGTGCTACACTTTTTGCGATTCACCGACAGCAACCTACCAATGATCCTGGAGGCGCCAGTCAGTCGCGCCGGTCACACCCCGTACACTCTCTAGTCGCCTCAGATCAGCATCACGGGCCGGCACGGTCGCGTCGGCTACGCCGAACAGGAACGCCACCTCATACATCATTCGTGGAGTGCCCCGTGGACATCGCGGAACTGAAGAGCAAGTCCATCGCCGAGCTGCATGAGATGGCGGAGGACCTGAACATCTCGAACTATTCCGGCCTGCGAAAGCAGGACCTCATCTTCCGGATCGAACAGAACCTCCTGGACAGCGATGTCGTGCTGCGCGGCGAGGGCGTGCTGGAGATCCTGCCGGAGGGTTATGGCTTCCTGCGCTCACAGGACTGGAACTACCTGTACGGTCCCGACGACATCTACGTCAGCCCGTCACAGATCAAGCGCTTCGACCTGCGCACTGGCGATACGGTCATGGGCCAGGTGCGGCCGCCGAAGGACGGTGAACGCTATCTCGCCCTGCTGAAAGTCGAGTCGGTCAATGGCGACGAACCGGAGAAGGCAAAACACCGGATCGCGTTCGACAACCTGCGACCCCGCTATCCGGAAGCGCGCATCCGCCTGGAGGGCGAGACCGGCGACCTCTCCATGCGGCTCATGGATCTGGTCTCACCGCTCGGCAAGGGGCAGCGCGGTCTGATCGTGTCGCCGCCCAAGGCCGGTAAGACGACGGTCCTGCAGAAGATCGCCAATGCGACGCTCGAGAATCACCCCGAGGTCCACCTCATCGTGCTGCTGATCGACGAGCGGCCCGAGGAGGTCACCGACATGGAAGAGCACGTCGACGCCGAGGTGATCTCGTCCACATTCGATGAGCCCGCGGACCGGCACACCCAGGTCGCGGAGATGGTGATCGAAAAGGCGAAGCGGCTGGTCGAGCACGGCCGTGACGTCGTGATCCTGCTGGATTCGATCACGCGCCTCGCACGGGCTTACAACGTCACCGTACCGCACTCGGGCAAGATCCTGTCCGGCGGCGTCGACGCGCACGCACTGCACAAGCCGAAGCGCTTTTTCGGCGCCGCCCGCAACATCGACCAGGGCGGCTCACTGACGATCATCGCAACGGCGCTGATCGAGACCGGCTCGCGCATGGACGAGGTCATCTTCGAGGAGTTCAAGGGCACCGGCAATGCCGAGGTCGTGCTCGATCGGCACATCGCCGACAAGCGCATCTTCCCGGCGATCGACATCAACCGCTCGGGCACTCGTAAGGAAGAGCTGCTGCTGGATGAAAGCGAGCTGAACCGCGTCTACCTGCTGCGCAACTTCCTGAGCGACATGCCGCCCGCAGAAGCGCTCGAATTCCTGCTCGATCGCATGCGTCGCACGAAGACGAACAAGGAGTTCCTGGACAGCATGGCGAAGGGCTGATCGTCAACCGAGTCGGCGATCGATCAGCAACTCGATGGTAGCCCGCTGCGGCGGCGTCGGCTCGCGCGGCGTGAGTAGAGACAGCGCGGCCGTGCCCGGCTCGCCCGGCAGAAAGAGCAGCAGATCGGACGGCACCGCGGGCGCGGCGCCGCCCTGGCTCAGGATCTCGGCGGCGGTCGTCGCCTGCGCCCGACCCGTCGCATCGATGCGGTAAACGCTGCCGGCGCCGAGCGACTCCGCCAGCAGCAGGCCGAAGCGAAGCCATTCCTGCAGCGGCTCGCCCGCCTCGTCTGCCACGGCCGGCACGAGCACGTCCTCATAGTGTCGGATCGCACGCTGAAACGCATCCGGCCGGCTCTCCTTCAACCCGCGCAGCGCGGCCCGGTACGCCTCACGCGGGTCCTGGGCCGTGTGCGTGGTTAGCACCGTCTCCAGGTGGGTGGCCGCCCGGTTGTGTTTTTCCGTGTCCATTGCCGTGGCAGGATGCCGCTGCTCGCCGTGTGGGTCAAGCGATCGGCTTCCGCGGCGAGCGCGCCCGCGCTATTTTTCGGCCGCGCAGTCCTGAAGCGTCCCAGCTTCCCGGGGGTACCAGCATGAGCGCATTCCAGCGACCTTCGACACGCCCCTACGGAGTCGCCGGCATCGACACAGGCGTGCTCGAGCTCGGCTGGGAGATGTTCGGCGAGTTGTGCCGGGCACTCGCCGTCAAAGTCTCGCGCAGCGGCTTCCAGCCGGATCTCGTTCTGGGCATCGCGAAGGCGGGTGTCATTCCGGGCGCCGTCGTCGCATCCATGCTGCGCTGCGACTTCTTCTCCATGAAGATCAGCCGCCGTGCCGGCTACGAGCGCGTTCGGGAAAAGCCGAAGATCCTCTCCGCCGCACCGCGGCAGGCCAGCGGCAAGAGCGTGCTGATCGTCGATGAGATCTGCACCACCGGCGAGACGCTGCGCATCGCGCTCAATGCCGCCCGCAATGTGGGGCCGGAGGAGATTCGCACGGCTACCAGCTTCGTGCGCATAAGCGGCTTCAAGCCCGACTTCTACGCGCTCGAGACCGACGATCGCATCATCTTCCCGTGGGACCGCCAGATCGTCGGCGAGGCGGGCGAGCTGATCGACAACCCGCTGTATACGGAGATCTGAACGGCGTTTGGTGGTTGATGGTTGGTGGTTGCCTTCCGCGCGGCAGCGGATCATGACGCGACACGGAAGGACCGCTCCAGCCTCGATACTTCTCCTCACAGCAGTCACTCTTGCCGCCTGCGGCGACCGCGAGGCGGCGCCTCCGGCCGCTCGCGACGACCCGCCGCATCCAGCCGACACCGCCGCGGCGGCGCCTGGCGCCTCGCCCGCTGACACGGCGACGACCGCGGCGCGGCCGGCTGTGAGGACGGACACCCTCTGGCTGGAAGGCATGCCGGAAGTCATCGAGGCCCGGCTCTACCGGCCCGAATGGCCCGAGCCGATCCGCTTCAGCACCTACGTACCACCGGACATCATCGCCGAGCCGGGCAGTTCGGGCGCGGAGCACGCCGTTCGCTTCATCGCGAACTTCGCCGGGCGCCGGAATGACGACGCAGTGCTCGCGCTGTTCGTCCATCCCGCGAGCACGAGCGAGGCGGAGGCGCGAGCGCTGGCCCGCAGCGTGGCCGAGAGCCGCGGGCTGCGTGAGCACGACGCGGACGCCGCCCCGCGCTTCGACTGGTCGATCGTGGAATACGGTTTCCGGGACTGCGACGACACCGGCTGCCTGGTGGGAACCGTCGCGGTTGGCCGTCACGGCACGCGGCCATTCCAGGTGCTGGTGCAGTACCCGCAGGAATACGCCGACGGCTTCAGCCCGCGCGCCGACTACATTATCGAGGAGCTGCGGTGGTATTAGGGGTCCAGGCGCGGCGGGCTGGGGCAGCGTTTCGGCGTTAGGCGAGCAGGGGTCCAGGCGGGCGGGCTAGGGCGGCGTTTCGGCGTTAGGCGAGCAGGGGGTCCGCGCGGGCGGCTGGGGCGGGCGCTTGGGCGTTGGGCGACCTAGAGCCGCCCCTACGGCCTAACGCGCGGCCGCCGCCCCGACCGATCCGCCCGGACCCCTACTCACACATCGAGGTTGCGCACGTAGGGCGCGTTCTCCTCGATGAACTTGCGGCGCGGCTCGACATCGTCGCCCATCAGGGTCGAGAAGATGAGGTCGGCCTCGACGGCGTCCTCGAGCGTGACCTGCAGAATGGTGCGACGCTCGGGGTCCATGGTCGTGTTCCAGAGCTGGTCCGGGTTCATCTCGCCCAGTCCCTTGTAGCGCTGGATGTTGACGCTGGTTCGTTCGCCCTTGCCGTTGCCGGAGAGACGATCGACCAGGCCGTCACGCTCATCGTCGGTGTAGGCGTAGTGCTCTTCCTTGCCCCGGGCCACGCGGTACAGCGGCGGCTGGGCTATGTAGATCATGCCCTCCTCGATGAGCTGCCGCATATGGCGGAAGAAGAAGGTGAGCAGCAGGGTCCGGATGTGCGCGCCATCGACGTCGGCGTCCGTCATGATGATGATCTTGCCGTAGCGCGCGTTCTTGACATCGAAGTCTTCTTCGCCGATGCCGGTGCCGATTGCGGTGATGATCGTGCGGATCTCCTCGTTGGACAGGATCTTGTCGATGCGTGCCTTCTCCACGTTCAGGATCTTGCCGCGCAGGGGCAGGATCGCCTGGAAGGATCGGTTCCGACCCTGCTTGGCGCTGCCACCGGCGCTGTCGCCCTCGACCAGATAGATCTCGCAGACCGTGGGATCGGTGATCGAGCAGTCCGCGAGCTTGCCCGGCAGCACGCTGCCCTCGAGCGCGCTCTTGCGACGCGTCAGGTCACGCGCCTTGCGCGCGGCAATGCGCGCGCGCGCCGCCTGGATCGCCTTTTCGATGATCGCCCGCGCAACCGGCGGGTGTTCCTCGAGATAGGTCGACAGCTTCTCGTTCACGACCTGCTCGACGGCGCCGCGGACCTCGGAGTTGCCGAGCTTCGTCTTGGTCTGGCCCTCGAACTGTGGCTCACGCACGCGGATGGAGAGGATGCAGGTCAGTCCCTCACGGACGTCGTCGCCACTGAGCGAGTCGAGTTCCTTTTTGAGCCAGTTGCTCTTGCGCGCGTAATCGTTGAGCGTGCGGGTGAGCGCCGACTTGAAGCCGGTCAGGTGCATGCCACCTTCGTGCGTGTTGATGTTGTTCACGAAGGTGAAGGTGCTCTCGTTATAGCCATCGTCGTACTGAAGCGCGAGCTCGATCTCCGCTTCCTCGCGCTCGGCCTCGATGTAGATCGGCTTGGCGTGCAGCGGCTTGCGGGTGCCGCGCAGGAACTCGACGAACTCGACGATGCCGCCCTCGTAGCGGTACTCGTCCTGCTTCGGCTCCTTGCCCTCCTCGGTACGCTCGTCCAGGAGCGTGATGAGCAGCCCCTTGTTCAGGAACGCCAGCTCGCGCAGGCGGTTGGCAAGCGTGTCGTAGTTGAAGCGGAGCTCGGTGAAGATCTGGGTGTCGGGCTTGAAGGAGACGATGGTGCCGGTCTTCTTGTCGGGGGCTTTGCCGATCGCCTCCAGCTCGGTCTGCTTGATGCCGCGCGCGTAGCGCTGGCGGTACAGCTTGCCGTCGCGCCATGCGACTTGGACCTCGAGCAACTCGGACAGAGCGTTGACCACCGAGACGCCGACGCCGTGCAGACCGCCGGAGACCTTGTATGCCGATTTGTCGAACTTGCCGCCGGCATGCAGCATGGTCATGGCGACTTCCACGCCCGGCAGCTTTTCCGTCGGGTGCTTGTCGATCGGAATGCCGCGGCCGTTGTCGCGCACCGTGACCGAGTCGTCGGCGTGAAGCACGACCTCGATACGGGTGCAGTGGCCGGCGAGCGCCTCGTCCACGGCGTTGTCGACGACCTCGTAGACGAGGTGGTGCAACCCGCGTGCGGAGGTCGAGCCGATGTACATCCCGGGCCGCTTGCGGACGGCCTCGAGGCCTTTGAGGACCTGGATCTGGCCGGCGCCGTACTCGCCGGACTGCTTCCTCGACCTGTCTTCGTTGGTGGCCATGTCGGTCATTCAGGGGGGTGCGAAACGCTGGCAGCGAATACCCCGTCAGCTGCCGGAAGTGCCGGTCTGACGCCCATTTTCCTCATCCATGACGAAGTGGATCCGATCGATCTTGCCGAAGCTGCGGCCGGCATTGAGGCGGCGCAGGATCTCGTGCTCCATCAGCTTCAGCTCCATGAGCCACGGACTGGACCGCACGGCGACGATCAGCACACCGGAGGAGACCGTGACGGGCCGCGTGACTTCGGCAATGCGCGCGCCGACCCGTCGGTTCCAGTCCGGAATGGCGCCGGCCTCGTCCACGCGCTCGGCGAGTCCGGCACGGCGCAGGTAGGCCGCAACCGCTTCGCCGATGCGCATTGGCTCGGGTCGCCGCTCGGTCAAGAGAGCACACTGCCGTTCTCGATGCGCCAGTGCGGCAGCGTCCCGCGCCTGACCTCGAGATCGGAGGCCTTCGGCGCCGTCAGTACGACCTGACCGCGCTCGTGGGTCTCGAGCAGCTCGAGGATGCGGGCGCAGCGGCCCGGATCGAGCTCGGCGAAGACGTCATCGAGCAGCACGATCGGCTCGCGGCCGCGTGCGTCCCGTACCGTATCGGCTTCCACCATGCGCAGCGCCAGCGCGGCGGTGCGCTGCTGGCCGCCCGAGCCGAAGCGACGTACGTCGATCGCGCCGCCGGGCGACTCGAGATCGAATGCAAGGTCGTCGCGATGCGGGCCGACCAGCGTGGTACCCCGCTCGCGCTCGCGCCCGGCGCTGCGCTCCAGCTCGACACGCAGGACGGCCGCAGTCGCGCTCACGTCCGTCGCCGCCGGTTCGCCGGGCAGCGCACTCGGCTCATAGCGCATCAATGTGGCGGCGCCTGCGCCGATCTCGCGGGCTCGGCCGGCAAAGGCGACGGCGACCGTACCGACCCAGCTCGCACGCGCCACCACGACGCGGGCGCCGGCCTCGACGAGCAGCTCATCCCAGGCGTGGACCAGATCCGGCCGCGCGCCCTGACGCAGCAGCGCGTTGCGCTGGCGCAGCGCGTGGCGAAAGCGCTGCAGCGCGGCCAGGTAGCCGGAAGCATTGAGCGAGAGCACGATGTCGAGAAAGCGACGTCGCTCGGCGGGCGCGCCCGCGATGATCGTGACGTCCGAGGGCGAGAAGACAACGGCGCACAGCTCTCCGAGCGCGTCGGCGAGACGTTCCGGCTCGACGCCGTCACGCATGACCTTCTTGCGACGTCCGCGCCGCTCGTATCCGGCGGCCAGAGTCCGCGCCGGCGCCCCACCCGCGCTGTCGAGCTCGGCGCGCACATGGAAGGCCTCGGCACCGAAGCGGACGAGCTGCTCATCGGGCGCGCCGCGCAGCGAGCGAAAAATCTCGAGATAATAGAGAGCTTCGAGAAGGTTGGTCTTGCCGGCTCCGTTCTCGCCGACGATGGCGACGCCCTCGGATGGCAGCTCGAGATCGAGCTCCGCGAAGTTCCGGAAGTCGCGCAGGCGCAACCGTTTGCATACCGACCTCGGCGGGGGAGCCATCGCTTTGATAAAGATAGCCGGCGTCGCGGTTGCTGGCAACGCGCGCGGGCGCACACGCGCGCGCGTGTCAGGGAGCCCCGCCAGCGACACCGCCCGGCGCCGGGCGGCGGTCCACGACGCCCGGCCCCCGTCGACGCCCGCCCGTCAGCCGCCGCGGAACTTCGCCGGCCGCTTCTCGAGGAAGGCCTGCATACCCTCGCGCATATCATCGGTGGCCGCGAGCAGGCCGAAGAGGTTGGACTCCAGCACGAGCGCGTCCTCGGTGCCGGTATCGTAGCTGCGATCGACGGCCTCCAGCGCCAGGCGCAGCGCCACCGGCGCATTGCCCAGGATCGTGCCGAGCAACTCCGCTGCCGCGCGCTGCAGCTCCGCCTGTGGCACCACGCGGTTGACCAGACCGATGCGGTGCGCCTCGGTGGCATCGATCATCTCACCGGACAGGATCAGCTCGAGCGCGCGCCCGCGGCCCACGAGCCGCGGCAGACGCACGGTGCCGCCATACCCGGGGATGATGCCGAGCTTCACCTCCGGCAGGCCGAGGCGCGCAGTGTCGGCGGCAAGCCGGAGGTGGCAGGCCAGGGCCAGCTCCAGGCCGCCACCGAGCGCGTAGCCGTTGATGGCGGCGACCACGGGCTTACCGCAGCGCTCGAGGAAGCGGAACGCATCCTGTCCTCTGCGTGACGTATCGATCCCAGCGATCGGGCCCATGCCAGCGAGCTCGGCGATGTCGGCGCCGGCGACGAAGGCCTTCGAGCCGGCGCCGGTGAGGATGATCCCGCCGACGTCGCCGGCCGCGGCCAGGGAGCGAAACGCGTCGTGCAGCTCGACGATCACCGCGTCGTTCAACGCGTTGAGCTTGTCGGGACGGGAGACGGTCAGCGTGGCGATGCGCTCGCTGCGCTCGATCACCAGATGCTCGTACGTGACTGTCATTGCGGCCGGTGAAATGGGTGAGGAACGCGAATGTAGCCGCGTCGCTCGGCTGCCGCTACCGCGCGTCGCCCGTGCCGCGCACGATGCCTTCGACGATCCGATCGCGCGCGTACCATCGTTCGAGCGCGGAGCGGACACCATCCGGCGAAACGTCGTCGATCCGCGACTCGAACTCGCGGATCTCCTCGAGTCCACGACCGAAGAGCAGCGCGTCGGCCAGCTCGCTGAGCATCGCGCCATTCGTCTGGTTCCTGATCTTCCATGCGCCGATCGTATAGCGCTTCGAGCGGTCGAGCTCCTCGACCGTCAGGCCATGCGCGGCCAGCTCATCGAAGCCGTCCAGCAGCGCCCGCCGGGATTCCTGCTCCTTCTCCGGCGACATGGCGATGTAGGCAATGAAGGCGCCGGCAAGCCACCGCACGAGCGGGTAGGCCGCGACGGTGTACGCCAGCGCGCGCCGCTCACGCAGTTCGTCGAAGAAGCGACCGCCCAGGCCGTTGAGCGCGTTCGACAGCACCTCGAGCGCATAGATGTCCGGATGCTGGCGTGATGGACCTGGAAAGCCGAGGCAGAGAGCCGTCTGTGCCTTGCCACGCCGTTCGACGCGCGGCTGCGTGGCGGCCGGCCAGGACGGCCTCGTGACCGCGGGGGCGGCTGCGCCGGGCGGCAGCATGGCGAGGCGGGCGGCCGCGGCGGACATCACGCGCTCGGCATCGACGTCGCCGACCACGATCAGCCACGGAGCGGCCTCGAGCACGTGGGCCCGATGCCACTCCTCGAGGTTCGCGCGCTCGAACGCGCGCAGGCGCTGCTCGATCGTTGCGACGGGCTGGCCGTACGGATGCTCGGCGAACGCACACTCGAGGAAGAGTCGCAGCGGATAGCGATACATGTCGTCACGCAGCCGCTGGAGCGCACTGAGCGCCACCTCCCGTTCGCGCTGCACATCGGCAGCCGCGAACGCGGGTCGCAAGGCGACGTCCAATAGCAGATCGATCCCGCGATCGACGTGCCGCCCTGGAACGGATATCGACCATTGCACGAGATCGGCACCCGCCGCGCCGGTGACCGCGCCACCCAGGATCTCCGATTCCAGCGCGATGCGCGCGCCGCTGCGCGTGGCCGTTCCCTTGATTGCGGTCCGCGTGACCAGCGAGCTGATGCCTTCCAGTCCCGCAGGTTCGTTGAGCACGCCGCCTCGACAGAGAAAGCCCAGCGCGACCAGCGCGGTGTCCGGTCGCGGCAGCACCACGATCCGGGCGCCAGCCTGCAACTCGTGGATCAGCGCGCCGTCGAGCCGCACGGCGCGCGCTGCGCCGGTACGAGGCTCCGCCGCGGCTGCCGCCGGTGCGAGCTCCTCCTGATCGGGTACGCCGGCCGCGGCGCGCAGCCCGGCGTGCGCCAGGCGCTCGCGCAGCGTGGCTGCGTCCAGCTCGAGCGCGCCCTCGTGGACCGGCCGGTAGGCCACAAGCGCGGCACCGTCCAGCGGCAGGTATTGCGCGGCCGCGCGCGCGACGTCGGCGGGTGTGGTCGCCAGCAGCCGCTGCACGTAGTCGCCGGCCAGGCGCCAGTCGCCGAGCGCCTCCCATTCCGCGAGCAGCGAGGCCTGGCCCTCGACGGTCTCGAGGCGGCGTAGCAGCCGGGCCTCCAGCACACTGTGCGCGCGCTCGAGCTCGGCCGCCGTTGGTCGCACGCGCTGCAGCAGCGCCACCTCCGCCCAGGTCGCGTCCAGCGCGGCCAGCGCGTCGTCCGCAGGCAGCTCGGCGCTGATGCCGAAGACGCCGATGTCGGTCGGCGTGTAATTGTAGGCGCCGATCGAGCTGGCCAG
The DNA here is from genome assembly GCA_050732635.1 of Longimicrobiales bacterium. GTDB lineage: Bacteria > Gemmatimonadota > Gemmatimonadetes > Longimicrobiales > RSA9 > JBOHRE01. The sequence goes on from JBOHRE010000008.1 coordinate 27,405, forward strand.
GCCGCCTTCGCGCACGCCGCGGTAGAGCCGCGACGCGCGACCCTGGCCGAGCACCAGCGCGAGCACGTCCAGGCTCGGCGTGTCGGCGTGCAGCGTACCGGGCGTGCGCCAGCCCCACTCGAGGTAGAGCTGCGTGACGTCGCCAATCAGCTCGCGGACACGCAGTCCGCTGCGTTGTGGCTCGAGCGGCGAGGTGTCGGGCGCGACCTCGCCGCGGGGCATGTCGCCGTAGTAGCGCTGAGCGAGGGCGAAGGCGGCCTCGGCGTCGACGTCGCCAACGACAACGACGACGATGTTCGATGGCCGATACAACGCCCGATAGTATTCCCACACGTCAGCGCGCGTCAGCCGCCGCAGCCCGGCCTCCGTGCCGATGCGCCAGCGCCGCATCCGGTGCACGTCGAACAGCAGCTCGTACAGCGTCTCTGAGGCCACGGCCGAGGGGTTGTCGAGCTTCCGCTTCGCTTCCTGAACGATGACCTCGAGCTCGCGCCGCAGTTCCTGCTCGTCGATCTGCGAGTGGCGTAGCGCATCGGCCTGAAGGTCCAGCCCCTGCTCCAGCGAGCTCGCGGGCAGGACCGTGTAGTAGGACGTGTAGTCGTAGATCGTGCCTGCATTCAGGTAGCCGCCCGCCTGCTTCGTTTCGCGGGCAATGTCGCCGACTCGCCGCCGCTCCGTGCCCTTGAAGAACATGTGCTCGAGCACGTGGCTGATGCCGATCACCGCATCGGGCTCGGTGAAGTAGCCCGCCTTCACGTGGGTCACCACGGCGACGACCGGCGAGCTCCGGTCCTCCCGCGCCACGACCGTGAGCCCGTTGTCCAGCGTGCGACGATGCGTCGGCAGCGCGTCGAGCAGATCGACTGCGTGCATGAACGCCACCCCCCGATTTGACGCGGCTCGCGATCCCCCGCATCCTGGACGGCCGAACCTCTGTCTAACGGCTGCGATGATGAAAGGATCGGACCTGGTCGTCTACCTCAACGGCGAAATCGTGCCGCACGCCGAGGCCCGGGTGCCTGTCGATGATCGGGGTTTCCTCTTTGCCGACGGCGTGTATGAGGTGGTCCGGGTCTACGACGGGCGCCCGCTGCTTCTGGACGAGCACCTCGAGCGCTTGGGCGAAGGCCTCGCGGCCATCGAGATCCGGCTGCCGCGCATGGATCTCGCCGGCATCGCCAGGCGCCTCATCGAGCAGAACGATCTGGGCACAGCCGACGCCACGATCTACGTCCAGGTGACGCGTGGTGTCGCGCCTCGCAAGCACGCCTTCCCCGAGGCCGGTTGCGAGCCCACCGTATTCATCGCCGCGCGCGCCTTCAAGCAGCACCCCGACAGCTACTTCGACGATGGCGTCGCCGCGATCGCGGTCGGTGACGATCGCTGGGCACGCTGCGACATCAAATCGGTGTCGCTGTTGCCCAACGTGCTGGCCAACCAGCGCGCCCATGCGGCCGGCGCATTCGAGGCGTTGTATGTGCGCGATGGCATCCTGATCGAGGGGTCACACTCGAACTTGTTCGGCGTGCTGGATGGGCAACTCCTCACCTACCCCGCGTGCAACTACATCCTGAACGGCATCACGCGACGTCAGGTGCTGAGCTTCGCGCGCGAGCTCGGCATCCCCGGCGGCGAGGGACTGCTGCCGCTGGCGCGACTGGCGGAGATCGAAGAGCTGTTTCTTTCCGGCACGACCACCGAGGTGATGCCGATCGTCCGGCTCGATGGACGGCCCATCGACGACGGTGAGCCCGGCCCCATCACGCAAGCGCTGCAGAAGGCCTACCGCGCAGCCCTCGCGGCACTCTGAGCGGCCGCGCGCCGCTGATTCGGCCCGCCGCTTCGCCCGGTGCCAGCGCGACCGGCGCGGCCGATCCGGCCGCATCGGCTATGGCTCCGGCCGCTTCGCCCGCGCACCTTGCAGGCAGGCGGGGACGGACCTTAGCCTTCGACCGTCCTCCGACACCAATACACTCCGCAAGAAGGACCGACGATGGCCCGCTCCCTCAACAAAGTCATGCTCATCGGCAACCTGGGCGCCGAGCCGGAGATCCGGCAGACGGGGTCCGGCGTGAAGGTCGCCAAGGTCTCGCTGGCGACGAACCGCACCTTCTCCGACCGAGGTGGTCAGCAGCAGGAGAAAACCGAGTGGCACCGCCTCACGTTCTTCGAACGGCTCGCCGACATTGTGGAGCAGTACGTCCACAAGGGCGACCGCCTTTACGTCGAGGGACGCATCGAGTACTCGCAGACCGAGGATGACAAGGGCGGCACCCGCTACTGGACCGACATCGTCGTGCGCGAGATGGTCATGCTCGGCGCCGGAGGTGGCGCCGACGCGGGTGGCCAGGGCGGCAGGGGCGGCCAGGCAGCACGCCGCGCCGCAGCGCCGGCCACGCAGAGCTCGCCCTTCAGCGACGAGGACGACGATCTGCCCTTCTAGACGCTCCGGCCGCCGACCCGCCCGCGCCTCTATGGCAGCGCGCGACGCCGGCCCGCGGCCCGCCGCTCGGGTGGGAGCAGTACCGGCGCATCCAGCACATCGAGCTCGGCGGCGCTGAACTGCACGATCTCGCCGGTCCCGTCCAGCGCGACGTCGCACCGCGACGGACGGTACTCGCTGGCGCCGATCACCGTCCCCGCGCGGCCGATGTAGGCCGGGTCCAGCGGCAAGGTGGCGGGTCGCACTCTGACTCGCGCGCCCAGCGGGATCAAGGGGATCGGCACGGCCATGGCAGCATCCTGGTCATTTGGGTCGCATCCGGATCGGGCGGCGTGCACCCACGGCAAGTCGCATGCGCCGTCGACTTGCTCGGCTGCCCCGACGACGCCTAACTTCGCCCACCGACGCGGATTATTCGAGGAGAGCGCATGACGGAACACAACGGAGGCGGCAGTGGGCTGGCGGCCTGGGTCGCCGGGATCGGCGTCGGCTTGGTGTGGATCGCTATGGCCGCCGCCTCCCTCTACAGTGCCGCGCGCGGATATGCGAACCACCGCTATGATTGGGGGCTCGCCTGGGGCCTGGTCGGCGTCCTGCTGCTCGCCGCCGGCATCGCGGCGCTCGTCGGCACCTGGTGGCACCGCACCCGCGTGCTGAGCCGCGATTGAACGCCCGGCGCGCAAGCGCCGCATCAGTCCCTCGCCGTGCGCCCCTGTCGCCAGAACAGCAGCTCCGCTTCGTACAGCGCCGGATTCGCCTGGTACGACTGGCGCCATTCCGCGAACGACGGCAACGCGGTCCGCGCTGCCAGCACTTCGGTGACCCGCTCCACCAGCTCGCTATAACTGACGCGCCGGCCCACCAGCGAAGAAAGCCCGCCCGACGCGCCAGCACCCGAGGCCAGCGCCTCCGAGTCCGTCGCACCGAATGCGAGCTCGTAAATGGCTTCCGGCTTCAACGCCAGAAACCGCTCCGCCAATCGCGCGGAACACCAGTCCAGGTACTTCGAGCGCAGCGCCGGGTCCTCAGCCACTCCCCTCCCCGAGTACACCGCGCGCCGCAAGTCGCTCGTAGATCGCGCGTCGCGTCAGTCCGTACAGCACGATCCGACTCAACGCATCGGGATCCGTTCGCTGCACCTCCGCCACTTCGTCCGCGACCGCGCGCGGCAGCTGCACCCGCAAATCCACCGCGCACGTTTCTCCCAGGTGTCCGGCGTCGACCATTCTGGACTTTTGTGGAAAAGTGTGTGGAATTCCGAGCCGATGACGAGCCGTTCGGCGGCATCGCCATGCGGAAGGGGTGGCGTCCTGTGTGCGCCTCATTGTAGGCGCCGGCATTCCCTCCGTCAAGGATCTCGTGCCCGGTTCGGCGTTTCATCGCATTGTGCGTAAGTTGTTGTGCTATGGGTACTTAGGAATCACGCGCGGCACGCGTGTTTACCATTCCTTGACGCTTGGCAGCAGCTTTTGCCGGGGCTTCTGCGGGTCACAAAAGGCGTGTGGAAGCGGGCGTGTTCGGCCGTCTTTGGGCGTCGGCGCCGGTGACGGCGGGGCGTTGAAAACGTGCGTTTTTGGAGGCGGCTGGTCCGGCTGCCGAGGGGTGCCGACGCGCTGCTGATGCGGGTCGAGCACGCGGCTGCGTTCAGGGCCAGTCGGGTCGGCGGCGGGGTCAGAGAGCAGATCGTGCCATGAAGCGTCGCGCCCCGGCGCGGGGAGTGGCTGTGGCTTTTCAAGCTGCGGCGTCGTCGCTAGGGTTCGAAATGCGGTGCTTGGCGGACGCAGTGGTCGGGCTCGGTCGATGAGTCGAGGTTCGGGGCGCGACCCTGAGCAGCTCGAGCTCGCGCCGGTCGTACCCGAGGTCGAGCTGCCGCCGAACGCGCGGTGCCGCTCGTTCTCGTTTCTGGAACGCGAGGGCGAGCGATGGACGGTGTTTCTGGTGACGTATCCAGCCCGGCATGGCGACTGGCGGGGCTACTTCACGTTCCGTCCAGCGAGTGCGGGTCCGCGGCCGGCGGAGATCCGAACGGCGGACCTGTTCGTCGAGGACACGGAATCGGAGGTCGGCACACGTGCGCGCGGGCTGGGGCGCCCGCTGCTGCTCGCGCTGCTCGATTCCGCGCTGCAGACGTTCGAGCGGCGTCGCGGCTTCTCGGCCGATGCCCGCCGCTGGTTCCGACGGCTGCTGGCGCGCCATTCTGCGGCGCTGCTGCCGACGGAGCAGGGGGCGGAAACGCTGTCGCTCTCCAGCCTGCGCTCGCTGTACGACTCCTACCGCCTGGATCAGGTCGCACACCTGATCGCCCTGATGGAGCCGAATCACTTCCGCGCCCTGGTCGACCGATTCCTCGACGGCCGGTCGATCGATTTTGCGGCGCGCGACCGGCTACAGCTCGCAATGCTGGTCGTGCAGGAGCTGGAGCGGCGGCTGCCGCTGCCGCCGTTCGAGGCGTGGGTCGAGGACTATCTGGCACATCAGGACGAGTACCTCCGTTACGCGCACGAGCTGCACCGCGCCTGAGTGCGCTCGCTGTTCGCTGGTGCTAGCGGCCCAACGCGCGCACAGCGTCGATGGCGGTGGGTACGGTGTAGATCAGCACGACGACGAGCAGCACGGGCGCGACGACGCGAATGGTCCAGTACCAGGCTGGAATGATCCGGCGCAGACCCGGACTGGCGGCCTCCGCGACCTCGTCGACCGGCTGATGCATGACCCAGCCGACGAAGATGGCCAGGAACAGGCCACCGAGGGGCAGGAATACGCTGGAGGCGACGGCGTCGAAGGCACCGAGCGCATCGAGGTCGAGTGCGGGCCAGATGCCCAGCAGGGTGATGGCGACGCCCATCCAGAGTGCGGCCTGCTTGCGCGGGATCTTCCATTCGTCGATCACGGAGGAGGTCACGACCTCGAGCAGCGAGATGGCGGACGTGGTGGCGCCGATGAACAGAGCGATAAAGAAGCCGGCACCGATCACACGTCCGAGGACGCCGAGCGAAGCGAACGCGGCGGGCAGTGAGATGAACAGCGCGCCGATGGTGCTTTCGCCGACCTGCTCCTGCAGCCCGAGCGCGAAGATGATCGGGAAAACGACGAGTCCGGCGACGAAGGCGACGCCGAAGTCGGAGAACGCAATGATGGTGGCCTCGTTGGGCAGCGCGTTATCGCGTGAGAGGTAGCTGGCAAAGGTGAGCATGGCGCCCATGCCGAGCGACAGTGAGAAGAACGCCTGGCTCGCGGCCTCGCCGAGTACGGAGAACGACAGGATCGACTCGATATCGGGCGCGAGATAGAAGGCATACCCTTCCTCGCTGCCGGCCAGTGTGAAGGCCCAGACGGCGAGCCCGAGAATGAGCAGGAAGAGCGTGGGCATCATCAGGAGGCTGGCGCGCTCGATGCCCTTTTCGACTCCGCCCATCACAATGCCGATCGTGATGACCATGAAGGCGAGGTGGAACAGAATCGCCGGCCCGCCACTGGCCATGTCGGAGAAATGGGCACCGGGATCGGCCGGAAAGCCACTGAGCAACGCGCCGAGCGCGTAGCGCGTGACCCAGCCGGCGATGACCGAGTAGTAGGCCAGGATCAGGAATCCCGTGGCGACGAAGAGGTAGCCCAGCGGCGTCCAGCCGTTGCCGCCTTCGCGCCGCAGCGCAGCGATCGGGCTGCGTCGGGTGCGGCGGCCGACGGCGAACTCGCAGATCATGAGCGGGATGCCGATGAGGAACGTCATGAGCAGGTAGAGCAGGACGAACGCAGCGCCCCCTTCTTCCGCGGTCAGGTAGGGGAAGCGCCACATGTTGCCGAGCCCGACGGCCGAGCCGACGGCGGCGAAGATGAAGCCGGCACGGGTCGCCCAGGCGCCGCGGGCGGCGGTTTCCGCCGCGTCCGACTCGGCAGCCGTGGGGCGCGGGCTCGAATGCGGGTCGTCGCTCATGGCTCGTTCCGAATTGAGGAAGACTGCAAGGCTGGCCGCCGTCGGCGCGCCGAATCTGGGCTCCGGCCAGGCGGCGATGCAAGCGTCGTCGTGCCGCGGCGGGTGGCCGCGGCTTGTTCACGAATCTCGAGGTGGTCGCCGTCGCGCTGTCGGTGCTGATCATCGCGTTCATCGCGCACGACGGCGAGTCCCACTACATGGAAGGCGTCCAACTGCTTGCGGTCTACGTGATCCTCGGCATGGCCTTCTTCGCGCTGCCGGTCTGATTCACGGCACGGCCCGAGCAGCGGGGTCGCGACGCTTCTCGGCCTCACAGCTTCATCGGCACCGGCTCATCGCCCGCATAGTCGTAAAAGCCTCTGCCGGATTTGCGCCCGTAATAGCCCATGTCGACCATGCGCCTGAGCAATGGCGGCGGCGCGAAACGCGGATCGCGGTATTCCTCGTACATGATGTCGGCCACGCGATAGAGCGTGTCGATGCCGACGAAGTCACTCAGAGTGAATGGACCCATGGGGTGGCCGGTGCCCAGCGTCATACCCTTGTCGATGTCGGCGATACTGCCGAGCCCCTGCTCGAGGGCGCGGATCGCATCGACCATGTAGGGCACCAGCAGCCGATTCACGATGAAGCCGGATGTGTCCTTGGCCTGGATCGGCTCCTTGCCCAGTGAGCGCGCGAAATCGAAGGCGGTGCTGAACGTCGCGTCGCTCGTTGCGATGGTGCGCACCACCTCGACGAGCCTCATGACCGGCACAGGATTGAAGAAGTGCAGCCCGACGACCCGGTCCGGCCGCTGGGTAGCCGCGGCCATGGTCGTGATGGTGAGTGAACTGGTGTTGCTCGCGAAAATGGTCTTCGGGCCGCACAGCGCGTCCAGCGTACCGAACATCTCGTTCTTGACGGTGATGTCCTCGGTCACTGCTTCAATGACCAGATCGACACGACGCAGGTCCTCGAGCGCGGTTGTCAGACGGATGCGGCCGATGGTCTGATCGCGTTCGGCCGGCTCGAGCTTGCCCTTGTCGACGGCGCGGCCGAGGCTCTTCTCGATCGCGGCCCGGCCCCGCTGCAGCAGCGGGTCGTCCACCTCACGGACCCAGGTCTCGTAGCCCGCGCGGGCGCATACCTCAGCGATGCCGCTTCCCATGAGCCCACAACCCAGCACAGCGACGCTCTCGATCTCGGCCATTCCATCGTCCTCGAGCAGTGGTCAGGTTCGGTATCAATCGGCTTTGCTACGAAAGGAGCGCTCGAAGCGACGGCGCCAGGGCGTCTGTGGCTCGCGCATCGGCTGGTTGCGCTCGAGCCGATCGAGCAGACCTTCGGCCTCGGTGCGTGCGGCATCCAGCAGCCGATGCAGCCGATTACGGGCAACGCGGAGCGCGACACCGGCGCCGACGCCGAGCCCGGCGAGCGAGGAAAACGCCACCGCGGCCGCGGTGACCTCGGGGCCGAACGCGCTCAAGCCGAGCGGCACCGTGAGCGCCGCGATGGCGCCCGCAGTGCCGAGGCCTGCGAACGAGCCACCGACGACACCAAGCGTTACTGCTCCGGAGCGGCGATCGCCGTAATCGACATCGAGGCGCACGTGCGCGCGTGAGGCGCCGAGCGGTCGCACGGTAACGTCGACGCAGCGGCTGCGATAGAGGACGTCGCGTGAGGCGCCGTGCAACCGACGCGCGAAGCGTGACATGGTGTCTTCGGCCGGCGCGAGCTGCGCGTAATCGACGCGGCGCCGGCGGATGGCAAAGTATTCGTCGGAGGCGAGGTGCTCGACGAGCCGTTCCAGCGCGCGACTCGGCTCATCCTTCAGGATGCGCGTGCTGGTGATGCAGGGCACGCCGACGTAGCGATCGAGCAGTGAAGTGGCTGGATCACGGTGAGGCAGCTCGTAGAGCGCGCGTTGCACGTGCGCAGCCGGCAGCCCGAGCTCGGCGGCGATCCTGATGACTTCAGCCTCGGTCAGGCGCTCCTCGGCGTCGACGTCCGCGGCGGCCAGCTCCGCGGCGCGACGTACCACGAGGCCCAGCTGCTCCCGGGTCACGGCACGCCTGGGCGGGCTGCTGGCCGCCGGGCCCGATAGCTCGGCGGCATCCGTGGTGCGACCGACTTGCGGGTCGTTAGCGGCCGCTGGCGTGCCCTGCGTCGGTCGGTCGCGCTGCTTCACGGCTCGCCGGCGTGCGTTCTCTCCTTGGATGCCGGCGGCGTCTCGGTGACACTCGGCCGAGGCAGCGAGGTGCCTGCTCCGCTGCGGCTCGCATCGGACATGCCGGTGACGGGCGGGCCGCCGGCCGACCGGCCCTCGGGCAGGAACGCCTTCAGCAGGTCGATCGGGATCGGAAAGAGAGTTGTCGAATTGTTCTCGGCGGCGATCTCGGCCACCGTCTGCAGGTAGCGCAGCTGCAGCGCACCGGGCTGCGCGCTCATCACGCCGGCGGCCTGCGTCAGCTTCTCGGATGCCTGGAGCTCGCCTTCGGCCGCGATGACCTTGGCGCGCCGCTCGCGTTCGGCCTCGGCCTGCTTGGCCATGGCCCGCTTCATCTCCTGGGGCAGGTCGATGTCCTTGATCTCGACCGCGGTCGCCTCGATGCCCCACGGGTCGGTGCCCCTGGTCGATGATCTCGCGGATCACGGCGTTGAAGCGCTCGCGCTCCGACAGCAGCTGATCGAGCTCGGCCTGGCCGATCACACTGCGGAGTGTGGTCTGTGCGAGCTGGCTGGTCGCGAACAGGTAGTCCTCGATCTCGACGAACGCTTTGATCGAGTCGGAGACCCGAAAATACACGACCGCGTTGACCTTGACCGACACGTTGTCCCGGGTGATCACATCCTGTGGCGGGATGTCCATGGCCACGATGCGCAGCGGAATTCTGACCATTCGCTCGACGCCGAAGGGCAGCAGGAAGATCAGACCGGGTCCCTTCGCACCGGTCAGCCGGCCCAGCCGGAAGACGACGCCGCGTTCATATTCGCGTAACACACGCAAGCTGGTGATAATTGCGCCTACCGTGACGACAGCGACCGGGATCAACCATTCGAGCATGGCGGGCTCCTGAAAGGGGGCGTTACAGCCTCTCCACGACGACAGCCATGCCCTGGCCGCCGCCGATGCAGGCGCTGCCGAGGCCGAACCGAGCGTCTCGACGCTGCAGCTCATGCAGCAGGTGCACGGTGATGCGTGCGCCGGACGCGGCGAGGGGGTGAGTAAGCGCGATCGCGCCGCCATTCACGTTGGTCTTCTCCATGTCGAGTCCGAGCTCGCACGCCACGGCCGCGACCTGCGGTGCAAAGGCCTCGTTGACCTCGATCAGGTCCATGTCAGCGAGCGAGAGTCCAGCCCGCGCCAATGCCTGGCGCGAGGCGGGCGCGGGCCCGAGTCCCATGATGCTGGGATCGACGCCGGCGACGCCCCAGGCGACGAGTCGGCCGAGCGGCCGCAGGCCGTGCGCAGCGGCGTAGGCGCGGCTCGCGACGAGTACCGCGGCCGCGCCGTCGCCAATGCCGCTGGCATTGCCGGCGGTCACGAAGCCGTCCTTCCTGAAGTACGGCGCGAGACCGGCGAGAGCTTCACGGGTCGTGTCCGGGCGCATGTGCTCGTCGGTGCGGAATTCAGCGGTTCCCTTTCGCGACTTGACCGTGATCGGCACGAGCTCGGCAGTGAAACGGCCTTCGTCCGACGCCCGCTTCGCTCGCTGCTGCGACTGGTACGCGATCTCATCGGCCGCCTCGCGCGTGACGCTGTACTGCTGCGCCAGTGTCTCGGCGGTCTCCGCCATGGACATGTCGCAGGCGGTGTCCGTGAGCGCCTGCCACAGCAGGTCCTCGAAGAACTCGCTGGCCTCACCCAGGCGCAGCCTGCCCCAGCGCGCGCCGCGCACCACATGCGGCGCCTGGCTCATCGATTCGGCACCGCCGCACAGCGCGACGTTCGTTTGGCCCAGCAGGATCTGTTGGGCTCCCTGCACGATCGCCTCGAATCCGGAACCGCACAGCCGGTTCACCGTGAGCGCCGGCGTCTCGACCGCGACGCCCGCCCGCAGTCCCACATGGCGCGCGAGGTAGATCGCGTCCGACGAGGTCTGCAGCGCGTTGCCGAAGATGACGTGACCGACGTCGGCCGCGTCGACGCCGGCCGATTCGAGGGCCGCGCTCGCGGCGAACGCGCCGAGGTCGGTCGCGGAATAGTCCCGGAGCGTGCCGCCGAACGTGCCGAATGGCGTGCGCCGCCCGGAAAGGAACACGATGTCGTTGTCGGATGCCTGGCTTGCCATATCTTCTGAGGAGAGTGAGTCGTGTTGTCCGCTGTCGATCGGCGATCAGGCCAAGGGCTCGGCGGCTGTGGCCGCCACGGCTTCGGCGACGAAGTCGCCCACAGCACCGGTGCTGAGCCTGCCGCCGAGGTCGGGCGTGGTCTGCTCACGCGCGAGCGCGAGTCGGACGGCCCGCTCCACCGCCGCGCCGGCATCGGCACGGCCGAGAAAATCCAGCATCATCCCCACCGTCAGGATCGCCGCCATCGGGTTGGCCCGGTCGCTGCCGACCAGATCCGGCGCCGAGCCGTGCACCGGCTCGAATACCCCGATCCGTCCCGGATGGATGTTCCCCGAGGGCGCGAGGCCCAAGCCACCGACGAGTGCGGCCGCAAGATCACTGAGGATGTCGCCGAACAGATTCGAGGTGACGATCACCTCGTAACGCGACGGTCGCCGAACCACGTCGAGCGCCAGCATGTCGATGTACAGCGCTTCCGCCTGGATCTCGTCGTACTCGGCGGCCACGTCGGCGAACACGCGCCGCCAGAGTCCACCCACGTGCCGCATCGCGTTCGCCTTGTCGGCCATGGACACGCGGCCGCGACCGTGCTCGAGAGCGTACTCGAAGGCGGCCCGGATGATCCGCTCGACGCCCCGGCGCGTATTGAGGTCCTCTTCGATGGCGATCTCGTCCGGCGTGTCCTTCTTGAAGCTGCCGCCAACGCCGACGTAGACGCCCTCGGTGTTCTCGCGGAAGATGACCATGTCGATCGCGGCGACGTCGCGCAGCGGCGTCAGCCGCGGATCCAGCAGCCGGATCGGCCGCAGATTGATGTAGAGATCGAGGCGGAACCGCATACCGAGCAGGATATCGCGTGCGTGCGCGTTGTCCGGCACGCGCGGATCGCCGAACGCGCCCAGCAGCACGGCATCGTAGCCGGCGAGCTGCCGCATCTCATCGTCGGTGATGGTGACGCCGGTCTCGAGGTAGCGATCGGCGCCGAGGTTCCAGTGATCGACCTCGAGCTCGAGCTCGGACCGCGCCGCAGCCGCGCGCAGCACCTTCACGGCCGCGGGGATCACCTCGACGCCGATGCCATCGCCGGGGATCACAGCGATTCTGGCCATATGAGGAAGATAGGATCAGCTGGGGCCCGCCGCGACGACGCGCAGCAGCCCGCGCTCACCAGGGTGCGCCAGGCACTCGAACGGGTAGTCGCCGGCCGGCGCACCATCGAGGGATACGACCCAGGCGACGCCCGACGTGATGAGCGGCGGGCTGGCGAACTGCCCGGTACGACCGAGGAACTCGCGGGCGGCGTCGCTCAGGCCATCCGTGTCGAAGGCGACGGCGTGGGTGAGCGCGTCAGCGGCCGTAAAGCGGACCGCGTCGCCCGGCCGACCCTGAATCAGCGGCGGCGCAAAGCCGGGTCGGGACGGCGTCGCCCCGGCATCGTCGACCCTCAACGACTCCGGGCCCAGCGGCGGAACGACGGCGCCGGTGGGGGCGCCGCGTAGACTGACCTCGTGCACGCGGGCACCGGCGGGTAGAGTGACGGCGCCGTCATCCAGCTCGATGCGGCGGGCACCGTCCCCGACGGCAAGCCGATCACAGCCGCCGAGCACCACGAGCAAAAACAAAACGGTGCCGGAGCGCCACGGTCGACGCCCCGGCACCGGCGGCTGCTGGGTCAACGGCTCAGCTGCCGCGACTGATCGCGTAGACGTAGGCGGCGACTGCGCGGACCTGCTCATCGGTGAGCTGCGCACCGCCCATTGGCGGCATCGGCGCCGGGTGCTGCACCGGCTGCGGCACGCCCGTTCGGACGTTCTCGACGATCGACTCGTAATCGCCTTCGATGTTGATCCACTCGGAGTCGGTCAGGTTCGGCGCGAGCTGCGTCCCCGTTGCGTCCTGGCCATGGCAGGTGAAGCAGTTGCCCGTGCTGGTGAAGATCTGCTGCCCCTGCGTGACCATCTCCTGGGTCACGCCTGCCGGCAACTCACCGGCGGGCGGCGCGGGCTGGGACGCCGGCGGCGTCGTCGCGGGTGAGGCCGGCGGCGGCTCGGCGTCCGGCTCGTCGTCACCCATGTCCGGCTCACCGCCGCACGCCGTCGCCAGACCCAGCGCGATCGCGGCCACCAACCCGAAGCCCCTGTTCGTCCGCATCTCCTCCTCCGCGAAGTGGCTCTCACCGAATCCGTTGGACTGCGCGGCACCCCCGCCTGCGGGGCCGCCCCTCGCGCTGCAATGGCCTTGCCAGCGCGCGCCACGATGCGGGCCCGCCGGCTACCACGTCAAGCGAGGCCCCACTCGACAGCACCACCGCACGCCACACAGAACCGCCAGCCGCGCTCGACCAGCTCACCGCAGCTCGCGCACGGCCGCCGATCCTGGTCCTCGCCGCACCACGGGCAGAAGCGAACCGGGCGGCCTCGCGGCAGCAGGTTGGCGCACGCCCAGCATGACGAGGTGGCCGCCGCGGTGGGCGGGCGCTCGGTCGGTCCGCCGGTCACGGCCGCCGCTGCGCTCGGTTCGGGCCGCGCGCCATCGCCCATTTCCGGCTCGTCCAGCTCGAAGGCGATGTGGCCGGCGGGCTGGTCGCCCGGCTCGGCCAGATCATCCAGACGTGGCGAGCTCGCCCAGGCTTCGATTTCGGCGGTCTCGAAGAAGGACCCGCCGCGGGGCGCGGGCCGGTGCTGCTGGATGGGTGAGCCCACCGCCCGCTCATCCTCCGGCTCCGGCGGCGCCACATACACGTCGCACGCGGCAAAACGCCGATAGATCGTCACGTTCGGATCGGGCGAGTCGAGCTCTGCGATGAGCTCCATACGCGCGTTCTCCGGCTCCATCCGCGCGCAGCCGCCCTCGCCGGAGAGCAGCCGCATCAGAGCGTGCTCGAAATCCGCGTTGAGAGCGAAGCCCAGCTCATCTCGGGCCCTCGAGTACGGAACCAGCTCCTGGTAGATCTCGGCCACGGTGACCGGCTGCTCGAAGGAGCGGCCGCCCTCCTCGAGCGCCCGCGCGAGCAGTCGGTGCAGGTCACGGATGATGCCGGCTTCGATCACGTCCACGTCAGTTCTCTCGGGCTTCGGGTGCGTCTCCGGCCAATGCCGCACGCACATCGGCAGGAGCATCGGCCAGCAGGTCATCGGCCCGGGGGTCGCCCGACGCCCGCAGCGCTCGGATCAGACCGACCCAGTTCATCGTTCCATCAGGGTCGAGCTCCAGGGCCTGCCGGTACTGCTCCGCCGCCGAATCGTAGCGGCGCAGCTCGAACAGCAGATGGCCCAGCTCGCGGCGCACATCGGCATCCTGTGGCGCGCTGGCCGCGGCCGCGCGCAGCTGCTCGGCGGCGGCCTCGTAGCGCTCCTGTCGCCGGTGGATCCGGGCAAGGTAGAGCCTTGCGGTCACGTTGTCAGGCTCGTCCTCGACGGCCTGTTGCAGGTGCTGTTCGGCCACGCCCATGCGACCCTGCTCGAAGGCGGCGAGGCCATCGGCGTAGGGGTCGCCGCCGGCGAGCAGCAGCCACAACACCGCCACGATCACGATGGCGGCGAGGCCGACGGCAAGCCAGCGCAGGCCGCGGCCTCCGGGTTCCGCGATGGCAGTTGCGTCGCTCTCGGGCACGTCGCCCGGAGCCGACGGCTGCGCAGCCTCGAGCGCTCCGACCTCCGCCACCTGGCCGAGTTCCGCACGCAGCAGCTCGACCGTGCGAAGCGCTGCGTCGGCATCTGTCGCGTGCACGTCGCCGGCGCTGATGCGCGCGCGAACGTTCTGCAGCTCGTGAACGGAGCCCGCCAGCTCGATCGAGATGCGATCCCGCTGGCGCAACGCATCGACGACGCGATCGGTGGGCAGCTGCGTGGCAGACAGGGCACTGAGCCGCAGCTCGTCCGGCGCACCGGGGTCAGCGCGCAGTAGCCCACGCAGGCACTGCTCGACAGCGGTGACGACATCGCGCAGCGCGGCGGCGAGCTCCACCGGATTCTGGTAGTCGTGCAACCGCCGCACTGCGGCGCCCACATCGTCCAGCGGTTGAAGCACTCGATGCGGGTCGATCACGTGAGCTGTCTCCTCCGCCGGTGGCGGACTCAGCGATCGATCTTCAGCACACCGGCGCGCGCGAGCGCGAGCAGGAACGACTCCGGATCGTCGGCCGGCACGCGCCGCTGCCCACGCCGCTGGGCGTCGCGCGCCTCGCGGCGCATGTACTCGGCGATCGTTTCGTCCGGCCGGCCGGCGGCATCCCGCATCTGGCGCACGATGTCCAGCCAGGTACCGGCGAAGACGCGTCCGCCCTCGCCGCGCACCTGATGCACCAGCTGGGTCGGCACCGACTCCGGGTCGCGCTCGAACAGCTCGAGCTGCGATGGTTCCGCCGCACGCTGCTCGATCTCGGCGAGCAGCGCCTCGGTCGCGTCGTCGACGTTCTCCAGCTGATCCAGCCGTTCCGCCCACCCCTTCAGCTCGGGCGCCTCGCCTCCGGCACCGTGCAGTGCGCGCTTCAGTTCGAGCAGCCGCCAGATCGCGACCGGATCCCAGTGATCCGCTGGCGGGACCGCCTCGTACTGCTCGAGCGCGAGCTCCCACTCGCCCCGATCGTAGTGCAGGTGGCCGAGATAGATCCGAGCCTCGTGGTGGCTGCCGTCGAGCTTCAACGCGCGCCGTAGCAGCCGGCGCGCGGCGTTGGTCTCCGCCAGGCGGTGCAGCGTATAGCCGAGCGCCGCGGCGGCTTCCGCACTATCGGGCCGCACGGTGGCGGCCTCGGCGAACGCCTCGCGCGCCTCCTCGAACATCTCCTCGCGGTAGAGCGCGCGGCCGATGGAGAGCAGCAGCTCGAGGTCGTCATCAGCGACCAGCTGACGCACTCGATCGAAGAGCCCCAACGCGTCCTTGTGCCGGCCGAAGCGGAGCAGAACTTCGCCGAGCCCGACCAGCGCATCCTCGTGCTCCGGATCGAGCACCAGCGCCTTCTCGAACGCCTCACGCGCCCAGGCGTACTCTTCCCGGGCGAGCCGGGCGTAACCGAAGCCGACGAAGAGCTCGACGGAGTTCGGGTACAGCCGGATGCCTTCCTTCAGCGTTTCGAGCGCCGCGTCGTAATCGCCGTCGTTGTAGAGCTTGTGAGCGCGCTCGTCGTACTCCTCTGCGCTGAGGAACGGAGTGGCCATGAAGTCCGCGCCTCCTGTGCTACGGGTCGAGGATTGTCGGGGGGACCGGCGGCATGCGCACCGGTTTGCAGCAATGTAATGCGCGGGCATCGCGCGGACCACCCCATCGCGCGCGCTGCGCGCCGCTGTGTTCGCCATCGAGGATTTCGAGTGCGGGGCGTCGCACGGTGCGGCTGCGTTCGATTGGCCGCTCGTTGCGCGGTGTCGCGCGCGGTGGCAAGCGAATCGGCGCGCAGGCGTGCGCGGGGCGCCGAGCGGCAGGGACCTGCGGTGCGCTCAGCGGCCGGCCGCGTCTTCGCCGCTCACCGGACGCGGCGGGGATTACGGCTCCGCAGGCGGAATCGGCGGGTCGACGACCGGCAGCGTCCAGTACTCCCAGTTCACCGGCAGCCCATTCTCCGCGCGCAGTCGCGGCGTGCCGAACAGCTCGAACGGCCGATTGTACTTGCGGTCGAGGTAGAAGTTGATCGCCTCGCCCACATAGCCGGAGGCGGTGTAGCCGTGCTCGGCGTGGGCGAGGAACATGGTCACGGCGATCTCGGGATCGGCGCCCACCTCGCGCGCGCCCATGCCGACGAACCAGGCGTGGTCGGCGCCGCTCGGCGCCTGGGCGGTGCCGGTCTTGCCGATGAACTCCCACTCGACCAGCCGGCTGCGCGCCGCGGTGCCGCCCGGGCCCAGGACGCGGCGCAGGCCTGCCTCGATGTACCACTGGTCGCGCGGTGAGATACGGAACTGGAAGGTGTCCTGTTGCGTGCCGAGGATCTGGTCACCGTTCATGGCGAGCCGGGGCGCGGGCACCTTGCCCTCCGGCGCGGTCAGCGTGCTGTAGATGTGGGCCAGCTTGAGCACCGTCATGGTGAGCGGGCCCTGGCCGATGGCGAGCGACAGGATCTCCGGGTCCTGCGCACGGTAGCCGAAGCGCTCGACCCAGTAGTCGCGATCGTTCGGGAAGTTGGGCTTGATCTCATGCGGCACGTCGACGCCGGTGCGGCGGTCGAAGCCCATGCGCGTGCCGTGCTCGAGGAAGCGGTCGAGACCGATGCGGATGGCGACCTGGTAGAAGTAGACGTTGCAGGAGTTCTTGATGCCGTTGATCAGGTCCATGCGGCCGTGACCGGACGGCAACCAGCAGCGAGCGTAGCGACCACCCCAGCTCAGGCCGCCCGTGCACGGGATCGGCATGTACTCCTCGGGCTCGATCGCGCCGAGGTCCAACGCGATTCCGGCGACGGCAAGCTTCCAGGTGGAGGCGGCCGGCTGTCCGGATGCGACGACGCGGTCGAGCAGCGGGATCCGCGGATCCTCCTGCAGCTCACGCCAGTAGTCGGCCGAAACGCCGCCGATGAAGCGGTTCGGGTCGTAACTGGGGTTGCTGTAGTAGGCGAGGATGCCGCCGGTTTGGGGCTCGATGGCGACGATGGCGCCCATCCACTCCTTGGGAAAGATCTCGGCGAGGTACTTCTGCAGATCGAGGTCGAGGTGCAGCTGGAGGTCGCGGCCGGGCACGGCCGGCAGGCCCGTCTCCTCGGGAAGCCAGCGCTTGATGCGACCCTGGGCGTCGACCTCCAGGTAGCGCACGCCGGGCTCGCCGCCGAGCCAGCGTTCGTACTGCGCCTCGAGCCCGGCCTGTCCGATCCAGCGGCCCTGCTGATAGCCGCGATACTGTGGCAGCCCGAGCTGGCGCTCGTTGATCTCGTTGACGTAGCCGATGAAGTGCGCGATCGCGGCGCCAGCTGGATAGTGGCGCTTCGGGTACTCGTGGATCAGCGCGCTGGGGAACTCGTGCTTGCGCTCCAGCAGTGTCGCGACCGCGCGGTCGGGCGCGTCGTCGTTCACGATCATCGGGTAGTTCGGCGACACCCGGAACCGGCGGAACGCACGCTCGACGTCGGCGCTGTCCATCTGCAGAATCGGCGCCAGCACCGCGACCTGGGCCCGTAGCGAATCGATGGGCGCGGGCATGAGCAGCACGCGGTAGCCGACCGTGTTCTCGGCAACGACGCGGCCGTAGCGGTCGTAAATCGTGCCACGTGGCGAGCGCAGCACGACCGGCCGCATGCGGTTCTCCTTGGCGATCAGCGCGTAGCGCTCTGCGGAGCTGACCTGCACATCGAAGAGCGAGTAGCCGAGCACGATGACGAGGAGCGCGATCACGACCCGCGCCCAGCGCGCGCGCCGCTTGCGCTGGCCACGGGGGTGCTCGACGCGGGACGTGCGCTCTACCATCGGTTGGCCTGCCGGCGTGTGGGGTGACCCTGGCCTTCTGGTGCAATCCTCATACCTGTGACGGCGTCGGCGGTTCGCCGCCTAGCCGCGTTCGAGCAGATACGCCGAATCGCGGATCTCGCCGTTGCCCTCCACATTGACGGCGAAGCGGGAGCCTGCATAGATGGCGGCCGCGCCGACGTCACCGTCCTTGTTCACGGCATAGAAGTTCACGTTGAAGTTGGGCGATCCGTCCTCGCGCAGCAGGCGGGGCTCGACCGTGAAGGTCACGATCCGGCGCAGTGCCTCGAGGCAGGCGTCGGTCGGGCTCGCGCCGCGCCGCATCGCCTCGACGACCGTGTGCGAGCCGCAGGTCTTGATGACCGCCTCGCCGCGGCCGGTCGAGCCACAGGCGCCGACGTCATTGTCGACGTACAAGCCCGCGCCGATGAGCGGCGAATCGCCGACCCGGCCGGGCAGCTTGCCGAACAGCCCGCTCGTCGTCGTGACGCCCGAGATGGCTCCATTCGGGTCGACGGCGTTGCAGTTGATCGTGCCCATCGGCCGAACGCCGTCGTGGGAGTCCAACGCCGCGAGCTCGGCATCGGGGCCATCGCTGGGAAACACGGGAGCACGCAGCCCGACGGTGTCGGCGCGGGGAAATTCGCTCACGCCTTCGGCGGACTCGGCGGGCGCCAGCCAGTCGTCCGCGGGTGACAGTCCCGCTCGCCAGCGCAGCCAGCGCAGGCGGGACGCATCGGTGAGCAGCTCCTGCGCGGTGTCGAAGCCCATGGCCCGGGCGAACCGGCGCGCCCCCTCGCCGACCAGCAGCACATGATCGGTGTAGCGCATCACGGCCAGCGCCACGCGCGAAGGCGTCTTGACGCCCTCGAGCGCGGCGACCGCACCGGCACCGCGGGTCGGGCCATGCATGACCGATGCATCGAGCTGCACCACACCCTCTTCATTGGGCAGGCCGCCGTAGCCGACCGAGGCATCGGCCGGGTCGAGCTCGACGATGTTCACGCCCGCGACGACCGCGTCGATCGTGTCCTCGCCGGTCAGCAGGCCTTCGACCGCGCGGGTGACGGCCGCCAGGCCGTTGGCACTCGCGATGGCAACGGGGCGGGGTGCGGAGCGGCGAACGAAGGGCGGAGCGCCTAGAGCGCCGGGCGCGGCGACGCCAGCGAGTCCGAGCGGCGTGATGGCGGCCGCCGCGGCTGAGGTCTTCAGAAACTGTCGACGTGTCGGCATGGGCGCGGATGGTTGAGGTGGCCCGGGCGGCGTCAGGCGGCGGTGGCGTCCTCCTCAGCCGGCTCGGGGTCGGGCTGCGGACCGTGCGGGATCACCGGCCGGCAGAAGCGGAGACCGATCTCACGCAGCTGCGTCAGCTCGGCGGCCGCCAGCGCCGGGTAGCGCTCGGCCATGAACTCCATGGTCTCCTGCATCCATTCCAGCTTCTGTTCATCGGTCGATTCGAGGACGCCGCAGCGGTGGATGTGGCTGAATAGCTCGTCGCGCGCGCGCGCAAAGGTGGGATTTTCATGTTTCGCCAAGAGTTCCTCCTGAACGATCTCCGGTTAGCGGGGCCGCTGAGTGGCCGGCATCGGCGTGCGCTGGACGGTCAGCGGAGTCGCGCGCGCGTGTGAGGCGGCGCGAGCGTCGGCTGACGGAATATACCCTGGCGCTGCTGGCTCGCAACCGAGCTTTTATGGCTGTCCCAACTGGCCGCGGCGCGCGGCCGGGCCCTACAATGCGGTCGATGGATCCGATCCGTCTGGAAGTCTACCGGCACCTGTTCACAGCGCTGACGGAGGAGATGGGGGCAGCGCTTCGGCTGGCGGCGTACTCGCCGAACATCAAGGAGCGGCGCGACTACTCGTGCGCACTGTTCGATGGTTCGGCGCGGGTGCTGGCCATGGGTGACCACATGCCCGTGCACCTCGGCGCGATGCCGGCCAGCGTCGCCGCGGCGATCGCCAAGCTGGGCGCACTCGGTCCCGGCGATGTCGCGTGTTTGAACGACCCGTTCGAGGGCGGCACGCACCTGCCCGATATCACGCTGGTCGCGGCCGCGTACGACAATGGAGCGGCCGAGGAGACCGGCCAGCCTCTGGCATATCTGGCCGCGCGCGCGCACCACGCCGACGTGGGCGGCATGGCCGCCGGCTCCATGCCGCTGGCGCGTGAGATCTACCAGGAGGGTCTGCGCATCCCACCGGTCCTGCTGCTTCGAGGCGGGCAGCGAGTCGCTGACGTCTGGCAGCTGCTACTGGCGAACGTGCGCACGCCTCGCGAGCGCGCGGGCGACTTGGCGGCGCAGCTCGCGGCGTTGAACACCGGCGCTCGGCGGCTACGCGAGCTGACCTCGCGCAACGGTGTCGACGAGGTCGCCGAAGCGATGACGGCGATGCTGGCCTACGCGGACCGCCTCATGCGAGCGGGGATCGCGCGGATTCCCGACGGTACCTACGAGGCGGAAGACGCGCTCGAGGACGATGGTTTCGGCTCCGGTCCTCTGCCCATCCGGCTGCGGCTGACCGTGACGGGCGACACCGTGGAGGCGGACTTCACGGGCAGCGCGCCGCAGGCGGCCGGCGGCGTGAACGCGGTGGCCGCGATCACGGCATCGGCGACGCGCTACGTCCTCCGCTGCATCGTCGAGGCGTTGCTGGGCCAGGCCATGCCGGCCGGCGGCGGACCGCTGCCGAATCTGCGGCTGATCCTGCCACCGCGCTCGATCGTCGCGGCCGAGGCACCGGCGAGTGTCGCCGCCGGCAACGTCGAAACCTCACAGCGGATCACGGATGTGCTTTTGCTCGCCTTCGCACGCGCGCTACCGGAGCTGGTGCCGGCGCAGTCGCAGGGCACGATGAACAACGTGACGGTGGGTGGCCTGGATCCCACGACGCACAGCCCCTTCGCGTACTACGAGACGATCGCCGGTGGCCAGGGTGCGGGCCCGCGTGCTGCCGGCCTGTCTGCGGTGCACGTGCACATGACCAACTCGCGCAACACGCCGATCGAGGCACTGGAGCACGCGTATCCGGTGCGGATCCGGCGCTACGAGATCCGCCGCGGCAGCGGTGGTGCCGGCCGGCACCGGGGCGGCGACGGCGTCCGTCGCGACGTCGAGCTGCTCGCCGATGCTGGCGTCAGCCTGTTGACGGAGCGCCGCGCGCACGGACCCGCCGGTCTCGCCGGCGGGCATGACGGCGCACCCGGCGAGAACGTGCTGCTGCGCGGCGGTGCCGCCTCCGCATTGCCGGCCAAGGCCACGCTCTGGCTACGCGCCGGGGACACCATCAGCATTCGTACGCCGGGCGGCGGCGGCTGGGGCAGCCCATCGGCTGAGCCGGCCCGCGGCGGATGAGTGCGCGCGAGGCTGGCACGCCGACAGCGCTCGAGCGCAGCGACACGCGTATCGGTGACCTGCGGATCCATGCCGTGCACATGGGCGCGGGACCGCCGATCGTGCTGCTGCACGGATTGTCGGGGTCGCACTTCTGGTGGCGTTATACCGCACCCGTGCTCGCCCGGCGGTTTCGCGTCCACATCCCCGAGCTGGTGGGCTTCGGCCGCAGCACGCGTCCCGCACCTGCTACCATAGCCGATGCGGTCGCCGCGGTCCTGGCGTGGTGGAACGCCCGCGAGATCGGCACGGCCGATGTGATCGGCCACTCGATGGGCGGTCAGATCGCGATCCATATCGCGACAGAAACGCCCGCGCTGGTGCGGCGGCTCGTGCTGGCGGCACCTGCCGGCATTCCGCGGCCACTACGCGCGACCGAGTTGGCGCGGCTGGTGGCGGAGCTGGTCCCGCCGCGCGCCTGGGGCCGGCTCGGATTCCTGCCGACGATCGCGCTGGACGCGGTGCGTGCAGGTCCGGGCAGCCTCGCCGCGGCGGCGCGCGGCCTGCTGCGCGATGACGTGCGGCCGCTGCTGCCACGCATCCGCCAGCCGACCCTGCTCCTGTGGGGCGAGCACGACCCGCTGATCCCGGTCGAGTACGCACACGAGATGGCGCGGGCGATTCCCGATGCGCGCGTGATCGTACTGGAGCAGTCATCGCACAACCCCATGGCGGACCGGCCGGACGTGTTCGCTCGCGCCGTGCTCGAGTTCCTCCGCGACGAGTGACGATGCGCGGCGTCCCGCTGGCGGCGCTGCACTGGGAGCCGCGGGACGTGGCCGTTCAGGGTGCGGCTGCCGCCTACCGCGAGGCCGGCGCGGGCCCCGTCATCGTGCTACTGCACGGGCTCGGTCTGTCGAGCGCGGTCTGGACGATCCAATCGGCGGTGCTCGCTGCAGCAGGGTTGCGCGTCATCGCACCCGACCTGCCCGGCTTCGGCCACACGCCGAGGCCGCGACGGCAGCCCACGATCGCAGAGACCGCGCAGTGGGGACTCGCGCTGCTGGATGCGCTCGGCATCGCACGTGCGACCTGGCTCGGCCATTCGATCGCGGCTCAGCTCGCCGTCGAGCTCGCGGCCGTCGCGCCCACTCGCTCGCGCGCGGTCGTGCTCGCATCGCCAACCGGCGCCGAGGCGGGGCGACGTCGCCTGCGGCAGCTCACGGGGCTGCTGCGCGACGTACCACGCGAGCGCGGACGCGTCTTCGCGACCGTGCTGCGCGAGTATGTTCGCCGCTCGCCGGCCGTGATCGCAGCCGCCTGGAGCCGGGCCGCTCGGCACGCGACGCTCACGCGCTGCAGCGCCGTGCGCTGTCCCGCTCTGCTCGTCGCCGGCGACCGTGACCCGGTCGTGCGGCCCGCCGCGCTCGCGCGCTTCGCCGCGGCCCTGTCCGACGCCGACATCGTCACGATCGAGGGTGCCGCACACGGCATGGTCTTCAGCCACGCCGAGCAGTTCAGTCGGGAGGTGGCCGCCTGGACGCTCACGCGTGGGCCTTGATCTACCGGCCAGCGCGCGATTACGCTTGATGCGACGCGCGCATGACGCGTGCTCGCCCGGGAGGCCGGCTCGCCTCCCGTTTTCATGGTCGGATGTCGCCAATCACTGCTTGCCTCCTGCTGAGCCTGGCGCGGCCGGGCCTGGCGCGCCGGGCTGCCACGCTGTGCATCGTCGCCAGCGCCTTGGTGCAGCCGGCGGCCGCCCGCGCGACGCCGGTCGCGGACGGAGCACCGGCGGCCAGCATCGGCGCGCCCGGACTCGAGCTCGAGGCCGTGCTGCGCGGCGAGGTGGGCCCGCTGCTGAGGCTCGGCCAGTCAGCGCGTGGTGCAGGACCCGGCAACCCGACGACCCATCCACGCCAGCCACTGCTGTGCCGCCGCTCGACCGCGCCGTCGTCCCGGGTCGCGTCGGAAACGCGGCTCGCGCAGCGCCACCTGGCCTACGCCTCGGCCGACGCATACGCGCGGGGTGGCGGCCGTGCGGCTGCGGCGACACCGCCTCCCGTCGTCCAGAGATAGCCCGGCACCAGCGACGCCGCCGCCTGAATGTGCGGTGCGCGTCCGGGCCGCCGCCGACGCACGGCGCCGGTCGCACAGGTCCTTCATCTCTGGAAGACATCACCAATGTTCGAGACCAAGCCTATGGCGTCGCTGCAAGCCGAGGCGGACTCCGGCGCGCTGCGACGCGTGCTCGGCCCGCTGGCTCTGACGACGCTCGGCGTCGGCGCCATCATTGGCGCCGGCATCTTCGTGTTGACCGGCCAAGCAGCGGCACAGTATGCCGGCCCCGCGATCGTGCTGTCGTTCCTGCTCGCCGCCGTGGCCTGCGGCCTGGCCGGACTCTGCTATGCCGAGTTCGCGAGCATGATCCCCGTCGCCGGTAGCGCGTACACGTACGCGTACGCAACGCTCGGCGAGCTGATCGCGTGGATCATCGGCTGGGATCTGATCCTGGAGTACTCGCTCGGCGCCGCGACCGTCGCCGTCGGCTGGTCCGGGTACGTCATCAGCTTTCTGCACGACATCGGCATCGCGTTCCCGGCCGCGCTGGCGGCCGCGCCCGGAACCATCGTAGCGAGTGTCGACGGCAGCACGGTCACCGCCGTGTTCAACCTGCCGGCCGCGCTGATCGTGCTCGCGGTATCGGCACTGCTCATCGTGGGCATTCGCGAGTCGGCGCGGGCGAACGCCGTGGTCGTCGTCATCAAGCTGCTCGTGATCCTGCTGTTCATCGGCTTCGGCACGCAGTACATCCTGTCGGACAACTGGGCGCCGTTCATTCCCGACAACACCGGCACCTTTGGTCAGTATGGCTGGAGCGGCGTGGTGCGCGGCGCCGGCGTCATCTTTTTCGCCTATATCGGCTTCGACGCCGTTTCCACCGCGGCGCAGGAGGCGCGCAACCCGCAACGCGACATGCCGATCGGCATCCTTGCGTCACTCGTGATTTGCACGGTGCTGTACGTGCTGGTCGCGCTGGTGCTGACCGGTATCGTGCCGTTCGATCGGCTCAACGTCGCGGATCCGATCGCAGTCGGCATCAATGCCACGGGCGCGACATGGCTGAGGCCGATCATCAAGCTCGGCGCGATTGCCGGGCTGTCGAGCGTCGTGCTGGTCCTGCTGCTCGCGCAACCGCGGATCTTCTACACGATGAGCCGTGACGGGCTGCTGCCGCCGATCTTCTCTCGCGTGCACGCGCGCTTCAAGACACCGTACGTCACCACGGCCCTGACCGGCGCCGTGGTCGCCGTCGCCGCCGGTCTCTTCCCCATCGGCGTACTGGGGGAGCTGGTGTCGATCGGCACGCTGTTCGCCTTCGTCATCGTCTGTCTCGGCGTGCTGGTGCTGCGACGCACAGCGCCGCACCTCGAGCGGCCGTTTCGGGTGCCGTTCACGCCGGCCGTGCCGCTGCTCGGCGCGGCGTTCTGCCTCTACCTCATGGCGAGCCTGCCGGTGGCGACCTGGACCCGCCTCGCCCTTTGGCTCGCCACCGGCATGCTGATCTACCTGCTCTACGGCCGCCGCCGCGCCGCGCGCGTGCGCGCGGGCGAGCGGGCGATGCGCTGGCCTGCGACGCACACCGGAGCATAGGTTGGGGCGGTCCCGCGGATCGCCGGAGAACAGTCAAGCGATGCGTTCACGAACAGAGGGCCGCGGCGCCGCCGAAGGCTGGAGCCAGCGGCGCGCCCCGCTGGCCACGGCCGATGACCATGTCGCTGCGCCGGAGCAGCGGGAGGCGGCGCCGAATCCCGGCGTGCCGTTCGAGCCGGGCTGGGTTCGCGACATTCGTGTGAATCGCAGCGCGGTGGAGCGGCGCGCGGCCACACTGGGCACGCGGCGCTCCATCAAGAAGGAGTGGCAGGCGGCGTGGCTGCTGCGGGCGGTCACGTGCATGGACCTGACCACGCTGTCCGGGGATGATACGCCGGGCACGGTCCGGCGCCTCTGCGCCAAGGCACGCCAACCGGTCTCGCCCGAGCTGTTGGCCGCGCTCGGTGTGGCAGCCCTGCCGATCCGGGTCGCGGCTGTTTGCGTCTATCACGTCTTCGTCGAAGTCGCCGTCGACGCGCTGCGCGGCTCGGGCATCCCGGTGGCGGCCGTGTCGACCGGGTTTCCGGCCGGGCTCAGTCCGCTCGCACAACGCCTGGCCGAGATCCGTGCGTCCGTCGAGGCCGGAGCGGAGGAGATCGACGTCGTCATCACCCGCGCCCACGTCCTGACCGGCGCCTGGGAATCGCTGTACGACGAGGTGCGCCGCTTCCGCGAGGCGGCGGGCGGCGCACACCTGAAGACGATCCTGGCGACCGGCGAGCTGGCGACGCTGCGCAATGTGGCGCGCGCCAGCACCGTCTGCATGATGGCGGGCGCCGACTTCATCAAGACGTCGACGGGCAAGGAGTCGGTGAATGCGACGCTGCCAGTCGGCGTCGTGATGACCCGCGCCATCCGGGATTACCGGGAGCGCACCGGCCATACGGTCGGCTTCAAGCCCGCCGGCGGCATCCGCACGGCCAAGCAGGCGCTCGAATGGCTGATCCTGATGAAGGAGGAGCTGGGGCCGGCCTGGCTGGCGCCCGCCCGCTTCCGCTTCGGCGCCAGCTCACTGCTCGCCGATATCGAGCGGCAGCTCGAGCACCACGCGACCGGCCGTTATTCTGCCTTCCACCGTCACCCGATGGCGTGACATGAACATTGCCGAGATCTTCGAGACCATGACGTACGGCCCGGCGCCGGAGAGCGCCGCCGATGCCGAGCGCTGGCTCGAGGCGCACGAACGCGCCTTCGGCCTGTTCATCGACGGCGACTGGCGCGAGCCGGAATCGGGCGAGCACTTCGACAGCATCAACCCGGCGAACTCGAAGCCGCTCGCACGGATCGCGCAGTCCGGCCCCGGCGATATCGACGCCGCCGTGCGCGCCGCCCGCCGCGCGCTGCCGGCATGGCGCGGACTCGATGGCCACGCCCGTGCACGCTGGCTGTACGCCATCGCGCGCCAGGTGCAGAAGCACGCCCGGCTGTTCGCCGTGCTCGAATCGCTCGACAACGGCAAGCCGATCCGTGAGTCGCGCGACATCGACATCCCGCTCGTGGCCCGGCACTTCTACCACCACGCCGGCTGGGCCCAGCTCGTCGACCGCGAGCTGCCGGATTACCGGCCGATCGGCGTCATCGGCCAGATCATCCCGTGGAACTTCCCGTTGCTCATGCTGGCCTGGAAGATCGCGCCCGCGCTCGCCACCGGGAACACAGTGGTGCTGAAACCCGCCGAGTTCACGTCCTTGACGGCGCTGCTGTTCGCCGAGATCTGCCGCGAGATCGGCTTGCCCGCGGGCGTGGTCAACATCGTAACCGGCGATGGGCGCACGGGTGAGCTCATCGTGCGCCACGACGACATCGACAAGATCGCGTTCACTGGCTCGACCGAGGTCGGCCGGCTGATCCGCACGGCGACCGCAGGCACTGGCAAGAAGCTGTCGCTCGAGCTGGGCGGCAAGTCGCCGTTCATCGTGTTCGACGACGCCGATCTCGATAGTGTCGTCGAGGGCGTCGTCGATGCGATCTGGTTCAACCAGGGGCAGGTGTGCTGCGCGGGCTCACGCATCCTGGCGCAGGAGGGCGTCGCCGAGCGCCTGATCGACAAGCTGAAGGCCCGCATGGAGACACTCCGCGTCGGCGACCCGCTCGACAAGGGCGTCGACATCGGCGCCATCATCGCACCGATTCAGCTCGAGAAGATCGAGCGGCTGGTGCGCCAGGGCATCGACGAAGGCGCCCGCGTCTGGCAGCCCTCCTGGAGCTGCCCGACGGAAGGCTGCTTCTATCCGCCTACGCTGTTCACCGATGTCGCACCCGCTGCGACGATTGCACAGGTCGAGATCTTCGGACCGGTTGTCGTGCTCATGACGTTCCGCACCCCGGTCGAAGCCGTCGCGCTCGCCAACAACACCCGCTACGGCCTGGCCGCCAGCATCTGGACCGAGAACATCAACCTCGCCCTGGACGTGGCCCCGAAGGTCAAGGCCGGCACCGTCTGGGTGAACTGTACCAACGTCTTCGATGCGGCAGCCGGCTTCGGCGGCTACCGCGAGAGCGGCTTCGGCCGCGAGGGCGGCCGCGAAGGACTCCTCGGGTACCTGGTGCCGGTGTGGGAGGCGGAGGCGAAGCAGGAGACCGAGCCGGAGCCCGAGCGCGTGCTCGACGACGCCGATGCGCTGGCCGTCGGCGCGGTAGTGGATGGCTCACGGGGCATCGATCGCACGCCGAAGCTGTACATCGGCGGCACCCAGACCCGCCCTGATCAGGGCTATACCATGGTCGTCCGCGATGCCAAGGGCCGCGTCATCGGTGAAGTCCCGCGCGGCAACCGCAAGGACATCCGCAATGCCGTCGAAGCGGCGCACGCCGCGCGCGCGTGGGCCAGCGCCACTGCACACACGCGTGCACAGGTGCTCTACTACCTGGCCGAGAATCTGGCTACACGCGCACGCGAATTCGCCGAGCGCATCGCGCTCGTCACCGGCGACTCCGGCCGCACCGCCACCAAAGAGGTCGAGCGCTCGATCCGCCGCATCTACACCTATGCCGCATGGGCCGACAAATGGGATGGCTTCGTGCACCATACCCCGTTCCGCAACATCACGCTGGCTATGCCCGAGCCGGTCGGCGTGCTCGGCATCTGCTGCCCCACCGGACACCCGTTGCTCGCACTCGTCTCGACGGTCATGCCCGCTATCGCGCTGGGCAATCGCGTCGTCGTCGTGCCATCCAGCTCCGCGCCGCTGATCGCGACCGACCTGTACCAGGTCCTCGACACCTCCGACCTGCCCGGGGGCGTCGTCAACATCGTGACCGGCCACCGGCGCGAGCTCGCCACCGCACTCGCCGCCCACGATGACGTCGACGCCATGTGGTACTTCGGCGATCACGCCGGCAGCGGCGAAGTCGAGCGTCTCGCCGCCGGCAACATGAAGCGAACCTGGGTCAGCTACGGCAAGCGCTTTCCCTGGACCGACGCCGCGCTCGGCGAAGGCGAGGTCTTCCTGCGCCACGCGACGGAGATCAAGAATGTGTGGGTGCCGTATGGGGAGTGAGGGTGGTTGGTGGTTGGTGGTTGGTGGTTGGTGGTTGGTGGTTGGTGGTTGGTGGTTGATGGTTGATGGTTGATGGTTGATGGTGGCGCTTCGCGCTATTGGCTCGCCCATTGGCATGCACCACCCATCGCGCGTGACCATTGGACGCCGCGGGTACAAGGATCTTCGCGTTTGGCAGGAAGCGTTCGCCCTGGCCGAGCTGTGTTATGACGCGACTGACGTGTTTCCCCGATCCGAGATGTTCTCGCTGGCAGCGCAAGTGCGGCGAGCGGCGATTTCCGTTCCCGCCAACGTTGCGGAGGGCGCGCAACGGCGTGGGCGAGGCGAATTCATATTTCATGTATCGGTTGCGCTCGGCTCGATCGGCGAGCTGGAAACCCTGATCATGCTCGCGCGGAGCCGAGACTATATTCCGGCCGAAGCGGCGGAGGGGCTGCTCGATCGCTGCGGCCGGGTCGGCCGTATGCTGAAGCAGCTCGAGCGCAGCTTGGTCAGGCGTAGGAAACAGGAGCGGGCGCATATGGCAGCGCCGCCGCGAGGCGGCACCCGGCGAAGCCGGCCAAGGCCGTAGAACCCATCAACCATCAACCATCAACCATCAACCATCGCCACCAACCACGACCCACCAAGCGACAGCCACTAACCACCACCACCCGCCTTAGCACGGGCAACCCGCTGGCATAGCCGTTGCGCCCCAGCCCGTTTCGTGAGGCATCGATTGCAGCGCATCGCGGAGACACTGCGACAGGCCGCGCGAGGCGCACGCGAGGACGGCATCACGGGTGAGGCGGCGAAGGTCGCGTTTTACTTCTTCCTCTCCTTCTTTCCCATCATCCTCGCGCTGCTCGCGTTCACCGGACTTTTCGGCGGCGACGCCGCGTTCGTCTGGATCATGGACCAGATCGCGGCGGCGGTACCGCCGGAGACGGAGGATTTCCTGGCGCGCTTCGTCGCGGAGATCGCGTACGAGAGCCGCCCGGACGTGCTCTCGGTCGGACTCGTGCTCACGTTGTGGACCGCGTCGAATGTGTTCGCCGCGCTCGCAGACGGCCTGAATACCATGTACGATATCGACGAAACGCGGCCGTGGCTCAGGAAGCGCGGGCTGGCGCTGCTGATCTTCGCGGCCGCGGTGATCTTGCTGCTGGGCGGCGCCACGGCAATCGTCGCAGGTCCGGAGATCGCGAGCGCCCTGCGTCTGGCGCCGGTCTGGACGGTGATGCGCTGGCCGGCCATTTTCGGCGGCCTCGTCGCCCTGCACTGGCTGGTCTATTACTTCCTGCCGAACCGGGATCAGGACGGCGTCAAATTCGACGTGTTCCTCGGCGCGTTGGCGGGTAGCACCGTCCTGATCCTGGGCACTGCGCTGTTCCGCATTTATGTCGCGAACTTCGGCAGCTATAGCGATACCTATGGCTTCGTCGGCGCGATCATCGTGCTGCTGCTCTGGCTCTACCTTGCTGCGCTGGCTATCCTGTTCGGCGGCGAGGTGGCGGCCGTGCTCGAGGGTCTACGCACCGAAGCAGCGGATCGGCACGGAGCGGCGGAGGCCGGTTCATACCGGCCGCCGCCAGCGGACGCGGGACGGCGTGGCACACGTCAGGGAGCATGATCATGGGCGACATGCAACGCGCGCAGATGAGTGGATCCGGCACGATCGGCAACGCTGACGAGCCTCGGCCACGTACTGCCGAGGAGGCGCGACGCGAGATCGAGGCGACGCGCGAGCGGCTGGCGTCCACCTTCGATCGGCTCGGCCACCAGCTCGAGCAGAAGAAAGAGGAGATCCGTGAGAAGGCCGACGTGCTGAAACCGCTGCGCCACAAGGTCCGCGAGCTACCGTTACCCGCGCTCGCTATCGCATTCGGTGCAGGAGTACTGATCGGCCTACTGCGTCGCGGGCGTCGGGCCGACGCCGAGACCGAGTTCGTCGAACGCGAGCTCGCCCTCGAGAAGGGCGAGGAGGCCGTGGTCGACATGGAGGGGCGGCGGGTCTACACCTACGGCCAGCCGCATTCCTTTGCACATGAGCTGCGTAGCGTGTTCGCCCATCAGATCGGCAATGCGGTCGTCGGCGCCATTGCCGGCCTCATCAGTGCGAAGATCACGCGCCACGAGGACGCGTCCGAGGATGAGCCCGAGGACGAGCCGCGTGCCGGCACGGCGCGCGGACCACTCTTCTGACCTGCACTGCACGAATCTTTTCCCTGCACGCGGCGTACGACTCCATCAATGGCGAAGCGAAAGAAGCGACCGGTCGCGATGAACAATAGTGAGGGCTCGGCCGGGGTGGTCCGCCCGGCCGCCGCGGGCGCACGCGCAGGCGCCG